>CAZOIS010000047.1:0-29258 GCA_964579865.1 uncultured Lentisphaeraceae bacterium
GCCGAGATCGTGTTGTTGGCGACACCCCCGGCAGTCCGCGCGCGGCATGCCGAAGCCTGCGTCAAGGCGGGCAAGCACATCTTCGCCGAAAAACCTGTCGCGGCTGATCCGGCGGGCGTGCGCCATTTCCTGAGCGTGGTTGAAGCGGCGAAAGCCGCCAAGCTGTCCATCCTGTCGGGCACCTGCCACCGCCACAACAACCGCGCGCTGCGGATGATCGGCCCCGTGCGCAACGGCGTGATCGGCGAGATCACCGGAGGCTTGGTCTACCGTTGCCAAGGCGCTCCGAGTTCATCCCACGTGAACCGCCGCCGCCCGGAAGACACCAACGCCTCGTACATGGCCAACAATTGGTACAATTTCCGAGAGCTGTCGGCAGACCACCTGACCGAGCAGGCCGTCCACGAAATCGATCTCGCGAACTGGTTCATCGGGCGGCTACCGAAGCAGGCCATGGGCATCGGCGCCCGCCACCGGAGGGCCACGGGTAACATCTACGACTGTTTCGGCATTGACTACGATTACGGCAACGGGCTGCATGTTCATGCCGTGGCCCGTCAGATCAACGGGTGTTTCGACCGGTGTTGCGCGCTGCTGAACGGCACGAAGGGGCAGACCGATATCCTGGGAAGCAAGATCTTGCGGACGGATGGCACCAGCGTGCCATTCCCGTTCGATGAAAGTGCCTCTGCCGGCCGCGACGACAACATGTATGTGATGGAGCACGTTGACTTTCTCTCGGGGCTGCTGAACGGCAACTATCTGCAAGAGGGAGAGCAGGTCGCCATGGCGACGGCCAGCGGTCTGCTCGGCACGCTGGCCGCCTACACCGGCCAAATGGTGCGGCTCTCCGATTTGCTCACGAACGCGGAGTCTCCGTTCTACAATATGAACTACGCCGTACGGCCCGAAGACTTCGAAAAAGGCGAAGTCGCCCTGCCAACAGAGGGCCTTGCGGCAGCGCCGGGGCAACCGGAGAAACTGGCTTAGTTGTTCCAACCCAAAGGGGGAATCATGATGATCGGCAGACGGGGGTTCATAAGGACCGCGGCGATGGCAGGAACGGCGGCAGGCCTGCCCTTCTTCGCGCCACGGACGGCACGGGCTGGCGGGGCCACGCTCCAAACGCGGCTTTGCAAGGCGCTGATTGCGCCCGTAGCGGACGACGCGAATTGCGAGCGGATCGCCAAGGCCGGCTTTCCCGGCATGGAGCTGACGCAAAAAGGAATCACGATCGAACAGGCGATCCAAGGACGCCGTACGGCGGAAAAGCACGGACTTAAGATCCACTCACTCATGAGCGGCGGAGGCGACTTCAACAATGCGGATCCGGACGCGCGACGCAAGTCGATCGAGGAAATGAAACACCGAATCCGGGTCGCGGCCGCATACGGCGCGAGCACGTTGCTGCTGGTGCCGTGCCGCGTGAACGGCGGCGCACCGAAGCCAACCCAGTTCAAAATCGTCTTCGACCCCAAAACGCTGCGGGTCAAATCTGTCGTCGAGGGTGACAATGCGCCGTTTGCGGCGTATATTGAAGCCCAGAATATGGCGACCGAGCTGTCGCGGGCGGCGATAGACGAACTGCTCCCCGTAGCGGCAAGGGAGGGCGTGATCATCTGCCTCGAAAACGTCTGGAACAACCTCTGGGTTCAGCCCGACTTCGCGGCGGCGTTCGTGCGCTCTTTCGACACGCCATGGATCAAAGCGTATCTCGACCTCGGCAACCACGTCCGCTATGCGCCGACCGAGCAGTGGCTGCGGACATTCGGGAGAACCATTGCCAAGCTGCACATCAAGGATTTCAAGATCGACCGCGCGAAGAAGAACGACGGCGATTTCGTGCCCATCGGTCAGGGCAGCATCGATTGGAAGTCGGTGCGCGGGGTGATCGAGGAGATCGGCTACAACGGCTGGGTCACGATCGAGAGCGAAGGCTTCACCGACGCCGAGCATAGCGCGCTGATGGAGCGGTTCTTTGCGGGACAGGGTGTTTAACTTGGAAGGCCGTCATGCTTAATATCGGGATCATCGGCTTCGGGTTCATGGGGCGCATGCACTACCGCTGCTGGAAGGCGCGGACCGATGCGCGCGTCGTCGCGATATGCGACACCAACGCCGGCGCCACGCAGGGCGGCGGCAAGGGGCTCGGCAACATCGCCGGCGCCGAAGGCGATGTGGATCTGCGCGACGTGGCCATCTACACCGATCCGGAGGAGATGTTTGCCCGCGAAAAGCTCGACGCGGTCTCGATCACCGTGCCGACCCACCTTCACGCCGCATGGACCATCAAGGCCCTGAACGCGGGCGTCCACGTGCTGTGCGAGAAGCCGATGGCGCTGACGCCGGCCGATGGCAGGCAGATGATCGCGGCGGCCGAAGCAAGCGGAAAGATTTTGCAGATCGGCCACTGCATCCGGTTCTGGCCGGAATACGCCAAAGCCAAGGAAATCGTCGAGAGCGGCGTCTACGGACGCGTCATCACGGCGACCTTCCAGCGTCTGTCCGCCACAGCGCGAACCAAACAGGGCAGCTGGTTCTCGAACGAGGAACAGAGCGGCGGCATGGTCTTCGACCTGCACATCCACGATACCGATTTTGTCCAACACCTCTTCGGAACGCCTTCGTCGGTGTGCAGCCACGGCGCCCTGACGCCGGCGGGCAACATCGCGCATATCGTCACCCACTACCGGTTCAACGACGACAAACTCGTCACCGCCGAGGGCGGCTGGGCGCTGGTCCCCGCGTATGGCTTTGAGATGAAATTCCTGATCGTGATGGAAAAAGCCGTTCTTTCCTACGAAAACAAACGCACCCCGACGCTCAAGCTGTTCCCCGCCGAAGGCGAGCCCATCGTGCCGGAACTTGAGCCGGGAGACGGCTATTCCCGGCAGATCGGGCATTTTGCCCGCGCCCTCTGCGGCGAGCCCGTGCCGTCCGTGATCACCCCGCAACAAGCCCTGCAGTCGCTTCGCATTGCGGAAGCCGAGCGCGAGTCCGCGCGGAACGGAGCACATGTCGACCTCAGCTGAAAACCTCCCGGAAAGCCCCCGATGCGGCAACTGGCCCCTCGCCGTCTGCAGCTGGTCGCTCCGCACCGACCTGAACGGCGTCGCGCAGGCGATGAGGCAGCTCGGCTTCAGCCGCGTCAACCTGGCGTTGAAGCCCGCCTTCCGTGAAGACGGAGACGCCTATCTGGACGCCGTCCGCGCACAGCCCTGGGCCATCAGCGCGGCAACGATCGGATTCTTCCACGAGGATTACTCGTCGCTGGATAGCATCCGTGCGACCGGCGGGATTGTGCCCGACGCCTACTGGGACGAAAACTGGGAGATGGTCCTGCGCGCGATCGACATCACGGCGACGCTGGGCGTTCCTTTCCTGACCCTGCATGCCGGTTTCATCGAAGATGACGACCCCGTGAAAGCGCGGCAGTTCCGCGACCGCGTGGTTCATCTCGCGGACGCCGCCGGCGAACGCGGCATCGCGCTGCTGATGGAAACCGGGCAGGAGACCGCGGTCTGTCTGCGCGACCTGCTTGAGGAATTGAACCACCCCGCGCTCGGCATCAATTTTGACCCGGCCAACATGATCCTTTATGGCAAGGGAGATCCGGTCGAGGCGGTCCGCCTGTTGGGCCGCTGGATCCGGCACGTGCACATCAAGGATGCGATCGCGGCCGGGATTCCCGGAACCTGGGGCACCGAAGTGCCTTGGGGCCGGGGCCAGGTCGGCAGCGCATCTTTTCTGCGCGCCTTGGAAACGATTGGCTACAACGGCGCTCTCGCGATCGAGCGCGAAGCCGGCGACAACAGGCTGGAAGACATCCGGCAGGCTGCCGGCTTGCTCGCCGCGTGGGCGCCGCAAACGAGGGAAACGTAACACGATGAAGTGGACACAGGTGCCTGATTATGAAGCGATGAGCCGGATGGCGGCGCAACGCATGTTCGACGTGATTTCCGCAAAACTCGCCAAGCGGCAGAAGGTCAGAGTCGGGCTAGCCACCGGCAACACCATGATACGGGTGTACGCGATGCTCGCCGGGATGCTCAACAAGGCCGGGCAGGGACTCTCGGACTTGTCCACCTACAATCTGGACGAATATGTGGACGCCCAAGGCGGGAACGTCGCGCCGAGCCACCCGCTCAGCTACCGCAAATACATGACCGAGAATTTCTACGACCTGGTCGACACGCGGCTGGGCTTCAAGCGGGAGAACATGTTCTTTCCGGATTCCGGAAACCCGGCGGCCTACGACGCGCAGATCGCCGAGGCGGGCGGACTGGATTTTCAGCTGCTCGGCATCGGATTCAACGGCCATATCGCCTTCAACGAGCCGCTCCCGGCGGACGAGATATCGGCGGAAGCCTTTGCCGCGCTGCCTTCGCGCGTGATTCAGCTGACCGCGCTGACCATCAAGACGAACACGGAACTGACCGCAGACGGCGACCCGCATCTGGTTCCGCTCCAGGCGGTCACCATGGGGATGGGGTCGATCCTGAACGCCGGCGAGATCTTGCTGCTGGCGTGTTTCAAGGAGCAGGCCGCGCCGCTCGCCAAAATCAAGGCGGGGACGATCAGCCCTGAAACCCCGGCATCGTTCCTGCTGAACCATCCTTCGGCCCAGGTGATCTACACGGCAAACACCATCAACCTCTAATGCGGGCTGAGCCCGCAACCCATGTAGTCAGGAGCCAGAATTCAGGATTCAGAATGGGACGATCGATAAAAAGGAGACTCTCTTAACGCACTTTATTCTGACCTCTGACTTCTGACTTCTCGCAAAAAATTTGTTTTTATTGTCGCTGTTGGTTTGTAAGGCACTAAGGAGCACTATGTCATCAACGCTGGTTATCGGTTACGATGTGGAACGCATCCCCGGGCGCGCGCCGGGAGAGAAATGGGTCGGCAGGAAAGTGCCGGAGGACACGACGTCCGTCTTTCTCACGAAGATCGCGAAGCTTCACAAGGAACTTCAGGTTCCCGCCACGCTCTTCATGGTCGGCTGCAACATCGAGAAGCACCTGCGGGAGCTGGAGGCTTGCCTCGCCTCCGGGGTGTTCGAAATCGCGCAACACACGTACGAGCATTATCCGCTCAAGACCGTGGCGGAAGAAACCGGCAGCCGGGTCTTCCTGCGGGGCCTGAACTTCGACCGGATCGAGGAGCAGATCGCCAAGCCCGTGGAGCTGCTCAAAAAGCACCTCGGCGTCGAATGCAAAGGCATCACGTGCCCCTACACCTATTACCGCGGACTCTCCGACCGGCCGGACATCCTGGAGATCATCGCCCGCCACGGCATGGTCTACACGCGCTCCTACGGCCGGAACAGCCTGGACTATTTCCCGCTCGGCTGGGACGTCCAGCCCTTCTTTTACGAGCGCCAAGGCTTCCCGGACATCCTGGAGTTTCCGGTGCAGGGCTGGATCGATGCGCAGTGGCGGCATGACCACGGCTGGGACCGGCAGGCGGAATACTTGGCCTACCTCCAGGAGCAGGTGGACACCTACCGCGACAAGAACATCTGCTGGGCGCATCTGCAGCACGACTGGACCAGTCTCCTGTGCGACGCGGATCTGGGCTGGACGCGAAAGTTTCTCGAATACGCCCAAGGCAAGTTCGAGATGAACACCTATTACGGCTATTACAAAACCAAGCGGTCCGGCATCTGACACAGACGGGAAAGGTGAATCTCCATGAGCTGGAAATTGTACATCCTTTTGAGCGGAATGATGTTTCTGGAATTCACCATCTGGGGCGCCTGGGCGCCGGTGCTGGCGTCCAGGATCCTCGGCCCGCTGAAGATGAGCGGGAAGCAGCTCGGCTGGATCTACGGGACACTGCCGCTGGGCTGTATCCTCGCGCCGCTGGCGGCGGGGCAGGTCGTGGACCGCTGGTGCCCGACGGAATGGTATTTGGGCGGGGCGCATCTGCTGGGTTGCGTTTTCCTCTTCGCCGGCGCCCGCGCCACGCGCTTCTGGCCGCTGGTCATCCTCATGGGGCTTTACGCGCTCTGTTTCGCGCCGACGCTCTCGCTGGTCAACTCCCTGGCCTTCGCGCATATTCCGCATCCGGAAGTCGAGTATTTCCGGGTCCGCGTCTGGGGCGCGATCTCCTGGGTGCTGTCCGGCTGGGCGCTGTCGGCGTGGCGACGCTCGGGCAAGTGGCAGGTCCGCGGATCAGACGGCCTGGTCATGGCGGGCGTCTTATCGCTGCTCATGGGCCTCTACTGCTTCTTTCTCCCGCACACGCCGCCCGCGCACAAGGCGGGCGCCGCCGTCCCCTTTGTGCAGGCGCTGTCGATGCTCTCCGACCTGAATTTCCTCGTCTTTCTGGTCATCGCCTTTATCGTCAGCACTCAGCTGCAGTTCTACTTTCTGGGGACATCCCGGTTTCTGGAAGACATCGGCACGCCGCACTCGGCCATACCGGCCCACATGAGCATCGCCCAGATCGCCCAAGTCATCGCCATGGCCTGCATTCTGCCGGTGCTCTTCCCCAAGCTCGGCTACCAGTGGACCTTGGCGATCGCGACGTGCATGTGGATGGCCATGTTCCTGGCCTACGCGCTGCTGCGCCGGCGGAGCCTGGTCATCGCGTCCATGGCCTTCCACGGGCTGGCCTTCGCCTTCTTTTTCGACGCGGCCTTCATCTATGTGAACCGCGTGGCCCCGCCGGAGATCCGCGGTTCGGCACAGGCCCTCTACACGACGGTCACGCTCGGGCTCGGCCTGTTTGCCGGAACGCAGATCACGGGCGTCGTCATGGACCGCTTCCGCGGGGAAAGCGGTTTCCTGTGGCGCCCGATCTTTCTCGTGCCCTGCACCCTGCTGGCCGTCTGCGCCTTCGCGTTCATCTGCTTCTTCAAGGGGTAAGTTCTGAAGGCGACCGCGGGCACAACGATAGGCTCGTTGTGCCCGTCCTGTTTCGGCATTCCGCGCTCAGAACGGCCAGAGCCACGACCACCAGCTCTTGTCCGCCGTCACGCCCAGGCGCAGATACGGCAGCACGGCTTCGGCGTTGGAATCATAGTTGAAGACGGTGAAGCCGGGCACGCCGAGTCCGCGCACGATCTCGATCTGCTCCGCCAGTTTGACGGCGTCGTGCGGATCTTTCCAGCACGAGAGGCCGATCCCGGGATAGAGACGCGCCTTGCCCGCATATTCTTTCTGCGCGGTCACCATGTTGCGGAACGAAACGTTGGAATCCACGTAGTCCATCGGGCAGACGAAGTCCAGCCACCCGTTCTCGCACCACATCTTCCAGTCCTGGCCCACGCCGTCGCGGTCGGTCGGCCAGTTGCGGAACACCGCCGCCGAGATCTGCACGCCCGGCCGGATCTTGCGCGCCTCTCCGGACACACGCCGCACCACGGCGTCGATGTTCGAGCGCCGGAAGTCCAGCCACGCGGCCCGCACCGCCTCATCTTTGCGCGTGTCCGCCGGCCACTTCGCCACGACGTGCCCGAGCTTTGCCTCGAACCGGGCGCGGCAGCCGTCGCAGAAACACGAGCTGTTGTCCGGATAGCGGATGTAGTCGAAATGCACGCCGTCCACATCGTAGTTGCGCACGATCTCCAGCATCGCCGCGACCTCCAGGTCCTGGTTCGCCGGATGCGAGGGGCAGAGCCATTCCTCCTTGAGCGCCCCGTCGTACAGTTTCTGCACCCGGCCGTCCTTCACCATCTGATCCACGAAAGCCTTGGGGGCTTTGCTCGACATGTTCCAGTTCACTTTCCACACATGGCATTGCACGCCGTACTTCCGGCAGGCCGCCAGGCAAAGCGCCAGCTGGTCGCCTTTTTCGGCAAGCTGCGCGTATTCCGGCAAGGCCTTCGAGGGATAATAGGCCGTACCGCCCCACAGCATGTTCGGCAGAATCGCGTTGCAGCCGTTCTCTTTGAGGAAGCGGATCGACTCGTCCCAGCTTTTGTCGCGCAGACCGAACGCGCTGTGGCACCAGAAAGCCCGGTGCTCGCCCCGGCACGGCCGACGCGTAAAGAACCATGCGCGCAAGGCCGCGTCGGTCGCACGGTTGCTCGCTTCGATGCTCCCGGTCCACTGCCCGGCCGCCATCAGCGCCTGAGCCTCGGCCCGGGCCTTTTCGGCGGCCGCGAACGCGCGCCGCGCCTTCCGGGTGGTCCTGCCGCCTTCGAAGGCCACACGGAACGCCTCGAAATCGGCGGCTCCCGCGACCGCCCCGATCCGGGCCAACGCCTTCTCCGCAGTCTGCCGCCAGACGTCGGGGACCAGTTCGCCCACCACCGCCCGCATCAGCGCCAGCGAATCGCTGCCCGCTCCGCCGAACCAGACATGGCCCATGAACGCGCCGGAGGGCGTCAGCGTCACGGCGGGATGCGACGTGTCGACGCCCTTGCCATCGCGCCAAACCGCGATCACGCGGCCTTCCTTGCCCTCGGCCGGCGCGGCCAGCGTGGTCCGCCAAGAGGCCTGCGGAGCGAAAGCCGGCTGTGTCGCCAACCCCTGCGCCGTGCGCGCGAAACCGGCGAACGCGTTGGTTTCGGCGACCACGTACCCCGTATAGCGGACGCCCAGCAGCTCGCCGATTTCGGGAGCCAGCGAATAGCAGACGAGCAGTTTGCCGCCACGGCCGACGAAACGCCTGAGCTGTTCGACCGACTCCGGCGGCACACGCGGGTTATAGGGCAGCGCCACCAGTTTCACGCCCTCGAAAAGCTCCGGCGAGAGATCGGTGTCGGACACCTGCGCAGACTCGACGCCCAGCTGGTCAAAGGCCGACGAAACGGTGCCCGCGAAGGTGCCGAAAGACTTACCCTCGGCCCCTCCGCCCTTCACGTTCGAATCCGCGCGCACCACCAGCGCCTCGGGCTTGCCGCCCGCGAAACCGAGGTTCGCGATCGCGCACACCGTATCCTTGTCGGCGTTACGCCATCCGGAAAGGCGCAACATGTCCACCTCGCCCCATCCCGCGCCAGGCGTCTCGGTCCGCGCGTCGGCCTTGTCGATCACGATCCGCTGCCAGCCCCCTTCTCGATCGGGACAGAACGAGGCGTGGTACCAGCCTTTCCCGCTGTGGAAATACAGGCTGAACGAGGAGAACGGCGTCAAGTCGCGGCAGAAGAAATCGAACTGGATGCCCCGACAGCCCCGCAGATCGGCCTTGATTTTGATGTCCCAGTTGACCCGCTCGTGGCGCGTCCCCACGAAATTCACCGGGAGCCGCACATACCCGGCATCCGACCACTCGGCCTGGGGCGTACCGTCCATCGGCGCGCACAGCTTCCGCAGCGCCGCAGGGTCACGCATGGCTTGCCATTCGGCAAAGACGCGTCCCCCTTGCGGAGGAGCCGGAATTTCCTGCGCCACAGCCATCACACACGCCATCGCCAGCACGCATCCCGCCCAAGCACGCTTCATCGCTTATCCCCCGTTTACGCTATCCGGTCAACTGACTGTCCTTTACGTTAGCCCAAGTCCCGACCCCCTGTCCACCCCAAACCGCGGAGTTCCGGGTGCGATTCAGTTTCGTTGAAACCGAATCGCACCCAAGGAGGAGTGAGGAGTTAGGAGGTAGGAGTTGGAAACGTGGCAACGCCCGGAAACAGCGCCGCCGCGAAGTGATGCCTCACCCGACTTGGCCCAAGGCGGCGGGCGCGTCCGAAAGCCGCTGCGCCGTCGGGGCACGGACACCGGCGAAATGCGCGGCCCGAGCTTCGCCGCCAACGTTTTGAGCGTTGCGGCCAGCCGCTTGCGGGTCAACCGTTGCGCGCGCGGACGGTCTCGAAGATGGCTTGGGCGAGAAGCGGGAAGGCCGTGTTCTGGAACTCGGCGTCCTCCATATAGCGCGAGACGATCTGGTCGTTCTCGCCGAGTCGCTGGATCATGAGGTCGGCGATGACCTGCCTGATACCGAGCTGGAACTTGTCGAGCGGATTCGCCTTCGCCGTGTCGATGACCTGCTGGTTGCGGGCGGCCTTTTCGCGGATCTGCTCGAAAAAGATGCGGTCTTCTTCCGAGAAACTGGTGCCGAAGCGGTCGTTGAGCGCCTGGATGATCTCCGAGAGCGGGGCTTTGACGTCCTTGGACGTGCCGGTGCCGACGTCGGTCGGGCTCTTCACCCCCTCGGGGTCGCCCTCCTTGATCCGGATGTCATCGGAAAAGGTCTTCTGGATGCGGTAGAACTGGAGCCCCACCTCGTCGCTGATGACCACCCTCTCCGTGTCGCGGTCCAGCGGCAGATGCGGCAGCAGGAAGCGGGCGTAGCTGTAGAGCATCTCCAGCGAATCGTCCGCATACGGGATGATCTGGCTCATGAAGGCGTAGATGCGGACGTACCCCCCGAGCTTCTCCCGGAAAGCGTCACGGCGCTCGTCGTCCTCGATGGCGTTGTAGCGGTCGACGGCGGGCTGCAGCTGGCGCTGCATGAGGGCGTGGTCTTGGGCCGACTGCTTTTCGAGCGGCTTGTAGAAGACGCGGGCGAACGCCTCGACTTCGCTCTGGTGATAGACCTGCGCCTTGTCCAGCTCGTGCTTGAGCTCCTCCAGCTTGTGCGGGTCGGATACCCCCTGGAGGCTAGTGGCGTCGTAGTAGGGCTTGAAGGCGCGGTAGATGTCCTCCGCCTCGTTGACGAAGTCCAGGACGAAGGGCGCATCCTTGCCGGGAATCTTGCGGTTGAGGCGCGAGAGCGTCTGTGCCGCCGTCGCGCCGTGTTCTTCACCTCATCAACAGCACCGTGCCTTTCGGCTGGACAACGGTAAAGCGGACATCGCTGACAAACGAGGTGCCGAGGCGGCCGTTATTGTGCGCCGTCGTCACCAGGCCGACACAGAGGGCCTTGCTCCAGCCGGAGACGTCAATGTCGATGCCGCCCGTGTAGGTCACGTGCGTGCCGTTGATGTAGCACGCGATCTTGCCGCGCTGGCGCACGAGCTTGAGGGTCACGGGCGTGCCCGCTGCGGAGGTCCCCGACCCCGGGATCTCCGACGGCGCCACGCTGGCGCTTTCTCCGCCGTTCGCCCCGCGGAGCTGAATCCGGTAGCCGTTGGCCCGGCTCACGATCAGGCACATGTTGCGCGCGTTCGCGTCCGTGCCGTCACGCACCATGAGCCCGGTTTTCATCCAGTTCGCGGAGTCCGTCTCAAGCAAAAACGAGTTCACGGTCGCCTCGAATTCAAAATTCTGGGCGCTCTCCTGATAGACGAAATGGAAGCCGTCCGACGTGCCCCAGATGTCGCCGCCGCCGCCCGTGATCGTGCAGTCGAAGGCCTCCGGGGTTCCGCCCAGCGCCGCATAGCCGGGGCGGGCCGTGTTGATGTCGATGTTCCGCCACAGCCCGAACTCGCTGGCCGAGCCCGGCGCCACGGCGAGCGGCGTGCCGTCCGGAATGGTCGACACCAGCTGCGCTGCGGGAATCGTGATGTAGCCGGCGTCGAACCCGTAGCCGTGCTTCCACCACATGCGGAAGTAGCCGCCGCCGGTTCCCTGCTGGAAGTAGATGTGGGCCGGCACCGGCCGGCCCGCCTCCAGCCAGAGCGCCGCCGAGTCCTGCGGCGTGGCGGTGTAACCCCAGTAGTAGATGACGCGTTTGCCGCCGATCCAAACCGAGATCGCGTCGTCCGTCTGCGTGCGGAACCAGTGGTAGCCGGTGTACTGCGGAATGATCCACCCCGCCCAAGAGCACTGGAAGTTGTCGGGGCCGATCTGGTTGCCGTCGTCGGAAACGCTTGCCGCCACAATCGGGTTCGTGTCGTTCGGAGACGTCCCCTTCTCCCAGCCGTTCAGGTTGCGGATCATCGTGTGGACCGGCCGGTTCGTGACATAATAAGAGGCATCCGCCGGGCCGCGGTGGAAAGCCGCGAACAGTCCGGCCCCCGTGCCGGTGACGCTGCCGTCCGACACGCCGTAGACGCCCGTCGCGAAGACCAGGTCGTTCGAGCCGCCGGCGGCCAGCGGCCCGAGTTCGTAGACGGCTTCCGCCCGGTAGAAGACCAGCGTGTTTGTGACGTTCAGCGGGTCGGTGTAGGTGTGCCCGCCGCCGACCAGTGTCGTCTGGCCGATCACGCTGAAATTCTGATCGGGGCGGTCGGAGCGGTAGACCGTGTATGCGTTCACGTTGCCGCTGAGCGCGTCCGCCCAATAGTACCGCACGTTGGCGAACGCGTCGTTCTCTTGCCGCACCTGCATGGGCGGTTTGTTCGAGACGCTGACGACGGCGGCGTTGTTGGCCACCGCGGCAAAGAGCGCGTTGTTCTGCGGCGCGACGAAGCTGACGGTGTCAAACACGCCGGTGGCGGTCTGCGAAAGATCGCCGGAAAACACCGTCAGGCCCGCGTACAGCGTGCCTGTCAGCTGCGACCCGATGTTGGTGACGCCGACCCAACCGCCCGAGCCGGAGGTGCGATAGAAGGCCCACAGGTTGGTTCCGCGCCGGGTCAGCCGCAGCTCCGCGGGCGTCGCGGGCAGCGCGAACGCGGCGGTGGCGGGCGCTCCGCCGGCGGTCGCGCGATACGCGAAGCCGAGCGCGCGGTCGGCGCCCGTCTCGCCCGTGGCCAGGACCAGCAGCGAGAACGCCGCGGCGTTGTCAGCGATGGCGTTTCTGATCGTGAGCCCCGCCGCCATGCCCGGCTGCGCGGGGCCGGTCAGCGAGGCCACGCGCGCGATCACGTCGAAGTCCGCCGCCGCGGTCTGCCACACGAGGTGCCCGTCGTCGCGCCCGGTCGCGGGGTCGATCCCCAGGCCGGCGGAGGTCACGGTGAAAGTCTGCAGGCCCGCGTCATCGTCCGCGTACACCGCGTTACCGAAGCGCGGGCTGTCGCCCACGTCGCGGTGCTGCCACGGCCACGGGAAGGGCTCGAAAAAGGCCTGCGGGATGGTTTCGATCGCCGCCGTGCCCTTGAACCAGCGGAGGATCGCGTTCTCGCCGCCGCCGCCTTCGTAATGCTCGACGCGCACCGGATAACTCCGGCCGGCCTCGAGCCACACCGGCGTGGTGTGGATCTCGTTGTTGTTCTGATAAACGCCCTGATCCATGACCTGTACGCCGTCCACCCACATGTAGAACCCGTCGTCCGAGCGCTGCACCAGGCCATAGCAGCCCGACTCGGCGGGCATCAGGTTGCCCGCGTACACCGTCCTGAACTCCTGCAGTTCGCTCAAGCCGTTCGGCGTGTTGGCCGGGTAGACCGACGTGCCGGAGTAGTTCCAGCTGTTATCGATGTTGGGATCGACGCGCGCCGCCACCAGCGTTCCCGGCGTGCGCGGCTTGTAGTACTCCGCGTAGACGCCTTTGAGCGACGCGGGCGACGGGTTCGCCGCCACGACCGGACGTCGGGCGGGCATGCTCGTGCCGACCAGCACGCTGTTGGTCACCGTCCCCTCGTCCACATAAGCGTGAACCCTGTAGACATAGGAGGTGCCTAGGCCGGCCGCCGCGTCGTCAAAGCTCGTCACCCCGGCAGCGGCCTCGCCAAGCGCCGCAAAGGTGCCCGCAGGGCCGGCCGCGCGGCTGACCGCATAGCCGATCACGGTACCGTTCGTCAGCGCGGGGTCGCCGATCCAGCTCACCGTGACGCCGTCCGCCGCATTGGTCGAGGCGACCACGAGATTGCGGGCCACGACCTTGCCGAACGTGCGGGTCAGCGTGTCGGGGCCCAAGTCCTGCCAGCGCGAGACGAAGACGCCGACATTCAGCGCGCCATGGAAAACGGTCGTGTGGGCGGCGACGCGCGCCCAGGCGTCGTAGGCGGGCGCGTTCGTGCTGAGCCAGGCCGTATACGTGTCTCCCTGGCGCACCAGCCGCAGGCGGACCGACGCCGTCAGGTTCGTCACGCTGTTGTCGGTCACGCCCGGCCAGTTGGCCGTGTCCGCGTTATGGCTCGGACGCTGCGTGATTTTAAGACGGCCGGCCGTCGCGGCCGTGCCCTTGGCGAGGCACAGGGTCGTGTTCACCGTGTTGTTCATCAGCGAACCGCGCATCATCAGGCCGAAGCGCGCCCACTCGCCATAAAGCTCCTCCAACGGAAGGACGTCCACGGTCGCCAGGATCTCGCAGTCCCCCGCCAGGGGCGTGAAAACAAAGCGCCCGGTGTCCGACTTGCCCCAGATGTCGGTCCCCGCGCCCGTCACGGTCATGTCGTAGGCGCCGCCGCCCAACTCCGTGCACACGGCTCCGCCCGCGGATTCGTTGCCGAAACAGCGGTCGGCCCAGCCTGCGGGCGCGGCCGCACGCGCCCAGCCCGCCACGCACAAAAGCGCCGCCACCCCCCCGCACGTCACTCTCGGATTCACAAAACTGATCCTTTCGTTTTATATTCTATACAAGTTCAGTCTGTATGACGATACGCCACACGCTCCATTCTGTCAACCGCGAAGTGCAAAATGAAATGCACGCTTCTCAGCCGGGAAAGGATTCCGGGGAGAAGGCGAGGAAGGCCCCGGGACCCGGGGCGTCCGAAGGACGTTCCGGGAGGGCCTCCGGAGCAGCCCCCATGGGGGCCGGCCGCCCGAAAAAAGGAGTGCCCCACGGGCCGGGATCTGGTTTTCTTAAGTTACCATTCAACAAGGAAACCGGAGGACCCGTGGAGCAGGAAGAGAATGCCAAAAAGAGCGGCGGATGGAAACACTTCAGCTGGGAGGAACGCGTGCGGATGGAAACGCTCGCCCGCACTCTCTATCCCCGCAGGCGGCCGAACTGCGCCGCACTCGCCCGACATCTCGGCCGCGACCCCGCGACGGTCAGGCGCGAGTACCGGCGGGGAAAGGCCGTGAACCGGGACGGCGAGTTGCGCGAGTTCCCCGTCTACTCGGCGCGCAAGGCCCAGGACGCCGCGGACCGGGCCGCGCTCGGCAAGGGCCCCCGGCCGCGGCTGACAACGGGCGTCGCCGCCCTGATCCGCGACCTGATCCTTCAGGAACGACTCTCGCCGTTCGCCGCAGTCGTGAGGCTGCGCGCGCGGGGCGACCTGCCGTGGGTCCCGTGCGAGAGGTCGGTCTACTACGCGATCGACGCCGGGCTGCTCGGCGTGTCCAAGTCGCAACTGCCCTACAGGCCGGCGGGCGCGCGGCGCAAAAGGGCCGGGACGCGCATGTCCTACACCAACGCCCGGGGCAGGCCGATCACGGAGCGCCCGCCGGGCGCGCAGGACAGGAGCGAATACGGGCATTGGGAGATGGACACCGTCGTCGGCGGGACGGGGACTTCCCCGGCCTGCCTCCTGGTGCTGACCGAGCGCATGACCCGGCACGTGGTCGTCCGGAAGCTCCCGGCCAGGACGCAGGACGCGGTGGCACGCGAGCTCGACCGTCTCGAGCGCTCCGGCCACCACCTCTTCAACGGCCTGAAGACACTCACCTGCGACAACGGATGCGAGTTCCTGGACTTCGCCGCCATCGAGAAGTCCGCCACCCGCGCCGGGCGGCGCTGCGAGGTCTTCTTCGCCCACCCCTTCCGAGCCTCCGAGCGCGGGTCGAACGAGAACGCCAACCGCATCCTCCGCCGCTTCGTCCCCAAGGGCGCCGACATCTCCGCGTTCACCCGCAAACAGATCCAGCGGGTCGAGGACTGGATCAACGCACTCCCCCGCAAAATCCTCGACGGGCTCTCCGCCGAGGAGAAGGTCAAACGCTACTTCGAGGAAATCGTCGCATGAAAATCATCTCGCCGCTCTATCGCCTGCGTGCATTTAACCTTGCAAGTCAGGCTCCATTCTGTCAACCTGTCTGACTTTGGCTTGGGCGTGGTTAGAAAGCGGTCTCTTCACCGCCCTGGCAGCGCACACCTCTATCCACGTGGAGGACTGCGGCATCAGAATCCTGCCATCGGCGCATTTACTGTATGGGCTGCAGGGCAGCGGGGAAAGAAGAGACAGAGACGCGCCTTTCGGAGCGATCAGAGACGCGCCACGTGCGGTTTCTGCGTGCGTGCAACCTCCAAGAGCGAGCGATCTGGCGTGAGCGTCCGCGGCCCCGTTCAAGGAAAAACGACACGGTAGAACCGGGCCGGGTGTCCGGCAGAAGCGGGGTCGCTGACAACCTGGGCGCCGCCCGTCGGGGTGCCGTAGCCGCGGTCCGCGGAACGGCAGCCGAACGCGTTGCTGCCCCAGTTCCCGCCCCGTACCACGCGGTCAGGCCCCGAAGACGGCCCCCGCGGATCACACGGGGGCGAAGAGCTGTAATACGTCGAGCCGAACCAGTCCCAGCACCACTCCCACACGTTCCCTGTCATGTCATAGAGTCCGTAGCCCTTCGCCGCAAACACCCCAACGGGGCTCGTGTACGGATAAGTCCCGTCGTTGTAAGTCGGGTGGTAGCGGCTGTTGATTTCGGACACGCCGGAACAAACGGCGGCCCAAGACTTTTGCAAAACAGAAATCGGTTATGTTGCATAATCGAAATCTGTTTTATTGCAAATCAGCAAATCATATCGTTGCAAAATAGTAAAATATGGGCTATGCTGTTGCCATGAAAAAATACGAGCCGCGCTTAATCGACACGCTGATCGAACGGAAACTGAAATCCGCCGGCGCGGTTGTGCTGCGGGGTCCCAGAGCCGTCGGGAAAACGACCACGGCTCTGCATCACGCCGCCAGTTCCGTCCGCTTGGACCAGCGCAAAGAATTGATCCAAGCCGCCGAGCTGACCCCGGAGGCGCTTTTGGCGGGGGCGGTGCCGCGACTGGTCGACGAATGGCAGCTCGCGCCATCCATCTGGAATTCCGTGCGGGCGGAGATCGATGCGCGCGGTCTGCCCGGCCAGTTCATCCTGACCGGTTCCGCCGCGCCGTCCGAGGACAAGACGCGGCACACCGGCGCGGGGCGCATGGCCAGGCTGACGTTGCGTCCGATGACCTTGTTTGAACAAGGGGTGACCTCCGGGCTGGTGCGGTTTGCCGACCTGTTCACAAAGGGGACGACAGTCGGCGGCACGGGGGGGCCAAGCGTAGCCGAATATGCAGGTTTTATCGTAAAAGGCGGCTGGCCGGCGTTGTACCGGCTGGACGCCGATGCCGCGCTGGACGCACTGTCGGACTATGTGGACAACATTGCGGATGTCGATCTCAGGACGATTAAGGGGCATCCGGAGCCTGTCAGGATGGCCGCGCTGCTCAAAGCGCTGGCCAGAAACATCTCCACCGAAGCCTCTCTCGAAAAATTGGCGGCAGAGGCTGAAATCCCCTCTGGCAGTCTCTCAACTCCGACGGTCAGGAAATATCTCGATCAGCTCGCGCGGATTTTCATACTGGAGGAACTGCCCGCATGGAAGCCGCACCTCCGTTCAAGCATCCGGATGAGGATCAAACCGAAATGGCATTTTGTCGATCCGTCCCTTGCGACCGCCGCGCTCGGAACATCGCCCGACGGACTGTTGGGTGATCTGAATGCGATGGGGCTGCTGTTTGAATCGCTGGCGGTCAGGGATCTCCGGGTCTATGCCGACGGGTTAGACGCGAGCGTGTCCCACTACCGCGACTCCACCGGTCTTGAGATTGACGCGATTGTCGAACGCCGCGACGGTGCCTGGATCGGGATCGAAGTGAAACTCGGCGGAGAGCGGGCGGTCCAAGAGGCTGTCGCCAGCTTCGGGAAGCTCCGAGCGCGGCTGACGGAGGCAAAACTCGCGCGCCTCGTCTCGCTCAGCGTCATCACCGGCGGACAGGCGAGCTATACCCGCCCGGACGGCATCCACGTCATTTCCCTCGGGCATTTGCGCCCGTGATTGCGGAAGCCGGTTAGGCCACCCGATCATGTCACGCGCTTACGGATCTCTGGGCCGACCGGTACGGGCGGACGTCCTGGACGCCGGGTCTCCGCGGCCTCGTTCAAGGGAAAACGACACGGTAGAACCGGGCCGGGTGTCCGGCGGAAGCGGGGTCGCTGACAACCAGGGCGCCGCCCGCCCCGATCGTCCCGTCGGCGACGGACGTCCAGGCCGCGGCGGCAAGGTTGGTCGCGGCTTCGATGCCGACGGGAATGCCGGGCGTGCCGTCAACGGTGAACCCGAAACGGCCGCCGGAGAAACCGAACGACGCGTCGGACCGGACGGACGGGTTCCAGCAAAGGGCCGACAGGCCGTCGAAGGACGCGTCCCAGCCGGCGGCGCCGGGCAAATAGCAGAGGGTGGGGTTTGACGACATGAACACCATCTCTCCGGCGGCCGGAGCGTCGCCCCGGAACAGGATGGATGTCAGCATCTCGCAGTTGTAGAACGCGTTGTCGCCGATAGCGGTGACGCCGGCGGGAACCGTGACGCTCGTCAGGGCGGAGCATTCTGCGAATGCGCTCTCGCCGATGGCGGTGACGCCGGCGGGGATCGCGTAGCTTCCGGACTTGCCCGCGGGGCATCGGATGAGCGTGGTCAGCCCCTTGTCGAACAAGACCCCGTCCGCGCTGGCGTAGACCGTATTGGCGGCGTCGACCGTGATGGCGGAGAGCGACGCGCACCCCTCGAACGCGCTGTAGCCGATGGCCGTGACGCTGGCGGGGATCAAGCAACTTCCGGACTTGGCCGCAGGGCATTGGATGAGGGTGGTCTGCCCCTTGTCGAACAGAACGCCGTCGGCGCTGGCGTAGGCCGTGTTGGCAGCATCGACCGTGAAATCGACGAGGGAGCCGCATCCCAGGAACGCCCAATCTTCAATGGTCCTGACTCGGGAGCCGATCGTGACATGAGCCAGATCCCAACACCAAAAGAAGGCCGCGAACCCGATGCTGACGACACCGTCGCCGATGTCGGCGCTGACCAGCCGGGTGCACCCGGAAAACGCGTCTTCACCGATGCTGGTGACGGTGTCGGGGACCGTGACGGCGGTCAAGGCGGAGCAGTTGTGGAACGCCCGCTCCGGGATGGCGGAAACCCCCGCGCCGATCGTGACGCTGCCCAGGGCGGAACAGTAGGCGAACGCCCACGTGCCGATGCTGGCGACGCTGTCGGGGATCGTGACGGAAGTCAGCCGGGTGCGTTCCCTGAACGCGTCGTTCGCGATGGCGACGACGGGGCAGCCGTCCAGGCTGTTGGTGATCGAGAGCGCGCCCGAGTAGGAGGAGTTAAAGCCGGTGATGGTCGCCTTTCCGCTTGCGTTGGTCGTGTAGGTATAGTTGCCCAGCGTCAGCGCGTTGGACGTGCAAGGTAAAAAAGGCCAGACAAGAGCAATCAAACACGCGCCAACCGATATTCCCCGCATCCCCATTCCTCCCGTGCCGCGCAACCTTGTTTTGTCAGCCATCGTAAACGGCGGCAGCCGATCGCGGTCCGCGACAACTGCTGAGACTATACGCAAATTCAGCCCCCCGGTCAACGCTCTGGTCGACGCCGAAAATCGGGCTGGAAAACGGGGAGGCGCATCCTCATTTCATTGACAAAATCTCTGAAGTGGCCCGGTACGGGCAGGGCAGCGAGGGAGCCAACCTTTACCGTGCGGCTGCGTTGCGAGTCACCCACGAAGGGACTTTGCCAAGGCGTTTTTTCGCAAAACCCGCTAAAGACGAGCGAATGTCACGTCCGCCTCGCCCGCGGATACACGGGCGAGGCATCCGAGTGAAACCGCTATCTTGCGGCTTTTGCGGAAAAGTGAAGTTGCAAGTCAAGGAACCGGGGATTCGCCCTCCGAAAAACGGGGTTGACTCTGGCACCGTCTCCCTCTTAACATTCAAATATTTAAGCATACGGGGATGCTCGGCGCAGCATGCGCGGTTCCTGTTTCTCGGGAAGGACTCCTGCAAATGAAAACGATCATGCCGGCCACGGTTTTTCTGGTGTGCGCTCTGTCGGGGATGGCGCAAGAGTTGAGGACCGCGGGAACGCTGCTGGTCGACATCTCCGCCGAGGCGTTGACCGCGGACGACGGCGCCCCCGTCACGCAGTGGGCGAATGCCGGAACGCTGGGGGGAAGCTTCTCGGCGCTGACGGGAAACGCGGGTGCCACCTTCACCAACGCCATCCTCGGCAAAAAGGCCGTGGTTTTCAGCGGCACGGCGCAGAGCGTCCTGACCAACGGCACGGCCCCCGCCGCGCTGACCGGCACCAACCCCTGGACCGTCGAAGCCTGGGTCTGGACGCCGTCCCTGCGCCCGTCCTCATCCGTCTACCTGTCGTGGACGCAGGACCGCGGCGGCGGCAGCTACGAGGAAAAAATCCGGATGATGCTCCGGTACGACGCAGCGGTCACCGCCGTAGACCATAAAGGCTGTTCCGTTTCGTTCGGCTACGGCGTGCCCGCGGCCGGCGCCTGGCACCACATTGTCGCCACCCACTCGGCGCTCAACCCGGAACGGCTCTATGTCGACGGCAACCTGAGCAGCGCCACTTCCGAAGACATCAAGCTGGAAACGGGCAAGCCGCTCGCGCTCGGCGGCGTGCGGCAGCTCAACACCGCGGAGTACACGAATTTCTTCAGCGGCGCCCTTTCGCGCATCCGCATCCACACGGGCACGCTCTCCGAAGTGGACGTGCGCCACAACTACCTCGCTGAAGCCGGGAGTTACAACGCGGCCAACAGCACGGTCTGGACGGGCGGGGCGGGCAACTGGAACGACGCGGCGTACTGGACGAACGGCGCCGTGGGCGGCCCGGGCAAAGCGGTCAGCATCCTTTCCGGCGCCGTCGGGGTGACCAACAACGTGACGTCCGGCCCGCTGGCCGCGCTGGATATCGCCGCCGGGACCGTCGGACTCTCGGACAACAACTCGCTGCTCGACACCAAGCCCCCGTTCGCGCTCGGGCGGAACGCCGGGAACGCGGCCACGCTGAATCTGAACCGCGGCTCGATGACCGTCTCGTCCGGCACGGGCGCCGCCGTCGTGGACATGGGCATGGCGGGTGCGGCCTCCGCCCTGACGGTCGGCGGCGCCGGCGGCGCGGCGGCCCTGAAAGCCTCCCGCATCCGGGTGTTCTCCGACGGCAGCGCCGCCATCCAGATCCTGAGCAACGGCGTGCTGGAGCTCGACGGGGTGCTGGCCGACGCCGTCACGAACGTCTCGGTAAACGCCGCGGGCGGAACGCTCCGCAACAAAACCGGTTCCACCATGGGCTTCCTGCACAATGTGCCGCAGGTCACGATCGCCGCAGGCGGCCTGGCCCTAGACGCGGTCACAAACTCGACGATGTCGGTCGCGTCCGTCCTCGCGCACGATCCGGCCGGCCCGGCGACAGACGGCGGCCTCCGCAAGACCGGCGCGGGCACGCTGGTCCTCAGCGGCACCAACACCTACACGGGGGAAACCGCCGTCGAATCCGGCCTGCTGGTCCTGGCGCCGCGCCTGCTGGACGGCCTGGTCTACCGGCTCGACGCGTCCTCCAACGCGCTTTCGACCTTGCAGTTCGACGGCACGGGATCGAACGTCGTGGCGTGGGCCGACGCCAGCGGGTCGGGCATCCTCTTCACCACCAACAAGACCGAAAAATGCCCGGTCTACGATCCCGCCCTCTTCGGCGGCCGGGGCGGCGTCCGCTTCAGCCGCAACTCGACCTCATACCGGCTTGTGGCTGACCGCAGCAGCCGCGTGCAGTCCGTCTTCGCGGTCTTCTCAGCGGCCACGGGGAACGACATCGGCGGGTTCTGGGGCCAGACCGAGGGCGATTACGGCATCCGCTTCAAAGAGACCTCCGTCCAATACAACGGCAACGGCAACGACTTCGCCTCGTCCGGCTGGATGTATGTCAACGGCGCGGATGGCAGCGCCTTCACGGTGGGCCAACCGGCCGTGCTGACGGCGATCAGCGGGGCGGCCCAGACCTGGCGGACGGCGATCGGCGATTATTGGGCGAGCGCCACGTATCACCGCGTCTACAAGGGCGACATCGCGGAGATCCTGGTTTACGACCGCCGGCTCGACGACCTCGAGCGGAACGCCGTGGAGCAGTACCTGATGGCCAAGTGGCTCGGCACCGTTCCGGCTCCTCAGCTCAGCCCGTCGGTGTTGCCGTCCAACTCGGTTCTCCGCATCCGGTACGGCGCCTCGGTGGATCTGGGCGGCTCGTCGGCCCGGCTTTCCGCGCTCAGCGGCGTGGGCGTCGTCGGCAACCGGAGCGCATCCCTCTCCACGCTGACGATCGGCGGGCTGGATGCCTCCAGCGTGTATGCGGGCGCCATCACGGGGAACGTGACGGTGATCAAGACGGGCAGCGGCCGCGTCACCTTGTCCGGGCCAAACACCTTCACGGGAGCCACCGCCGTCGAGGCCGGCACGCTCACGTTAGCCACGGGCGTCACATCCGTCACCGGACTCGTCTATCGTCTGGACGCCTCGCGGACCAACACGTTCACCACGCTGGCCGACGGCTCGAACGTGACCGTCTGGGCGGATGCGGAAGGCTCGGGGTTCACCTTCGCGACGACCAACGACCTCAACTGCCCGGTCTACGACCGCACGCTGTTCAGCGGCCGCGGCGGACTGCGCTTCGGCTTCAACGGCGCGCGCGGGCGCATGATCGGCTCGGCCGTCACGAACGCGCAGACAATCTTCGCGGTGAACATGATCCGCGACGTCAGCAACGACAACGGCGGGTTCTGGGGCAAGAACGGGGAAGACTCGGGGCTCCGCATCGGCAACACGACCTGGTATTACCCCGGCAACGCCAACGACTTCCACTACGGCGGGCTCGTCTGCATCAACGGCGTCGAATCGAACGCCAGCGTCACGGTCGGCATCCCCCATCTGGTCACGTCGGTCAACAGCGCCCGGCAGACCTTCAAGCCCGCCATCGGCGATTACTGGGGATCGTCCCAGTGGATCTCGCGCTATTACCGCGGCGAGGTGGCGGAAATCCTGGTGTATGACCGGAAGCTGACCGACGTGGAGCGGCAGACCGTGGAGGCCGCGCTCATGGCCAAGTGGTTCCCGGCGTCCGGCGGCGCGGTCCTTCCGCAGACCGCCGCCGTGTCGGTCGCCGCCGGCGCGACGCTGGACCTGGCCGGAGGCGCCGTCACGGTCGCCGCGCTGTCGGGCAGCGGCGCCGTCTCGAACGGACTGTTGACCGTGACGGGCGACGTCGCGCCCGACGGCACGCTGAGTCTGCCGGCCGCGCCGTCCCTGACCGGGTCGCTCACGCTGGACGTCGGGGGCGACGGCTCCTGTGACCGCCTGGCCGTCTCCGGCGCGCTGGACGTGTCCGGGCTGACGCTGCTCCTGAATCTCCCGGGGTCAGCACCCTCGGCCAACTCCTATACGCTGGTGACGGCACCCGGCGGCGTCTCGGGGCCTTTCGAGAGCGCATCGCCGGGCGGCGCCTGGAAGCTCGTCTACGAGGCCACGTCCATCCGGCTCGTCTATTTCTCCGGCACCCTCATCCAAGTCCGTTAAGCGCCTGCGCTGACAAATCCCCCCGGGAAATTGGAGCTGGCCACGGGTTCCGGATCCGTGTACGATATAAACGTATCGAGACACTGGAGGGATCATGATCTGGATTGATCTGATCTATAATCTGGCCGTGTTGATCGCGCTCAGCGTGGTGAGCGGTTTCGTGGACATGCGCTGGAAAAGGCACACGCTCGCGGGCATGATCTTTCAGGGCATGGCCTTTGGCTCCGCGACCGTCATCGGCATGCTGCGTCCGTTCGTCCTCGGCCCAGGGCTGATCTTCGACGGACGCTCGGTGATGATCAGCCTGGGCGCGTTCTTCTTTGGCCCGTGGACCGCGGCGGTGGCCTGCCTGATGACGATCCCGCTCCGCATCGTTCAGGGCGGTTCAGGAACGGTCATGGGCGTCGCGGTGATTCTGGTCTCGGCGCTGATCGGAACCTGTTATTTCAGGCGACACCGCGGGCAGCCGGCCGGAGTCGACGCCCCCACCCTGCTGCTGTTCGGGTTCATCGTGCATCTGGCCATGCTGGCCGCGACAGCTCTCCTGCCGCCAGACCTGATGATACCGGTCTTGAAGCGCATTGCGGGACCGGTCCTGTCGGTGTATCCGCTGGCGACACTCCTGATCGGGAAAATCCTCTCGGACCAAGCCAGCAGGGCGCAGTCCATCGAGTCGCTCCGGCAGAGCGAAGAACGCCACCGGGCCATTCTCCAGACGGCCATGGACGGCTGTTTCCTGATCGATTTGCACGGGCGGATAAAGGAGGTGAACCAGTCCTATTGCCGGATGAGCGGCTATACCGAACAGGAATTGCTCTCCATGAGCGTAAAAGACCTGGACGCGAACAAGACCGCCGAGGAGGTCGAGTCGTCCTTCCAGATCATCTCGCATCAGAGAGAAATGCGCATGGAGAGCCGCCACCGCCGCAAGGACGGCTCGCTGTTTGATGTTGCGATCAGCGCCCAGTATCAGCCCGCAAAAGGCGGTCAAATCGTGGTTTTCCTCCAAGACATCACCGAGCGGAAAAAAACTCAGGAAGCGCTGCGGGAAAGCGAGCGGAAGCTGCGCGAAGCCCAAGAGCTGGCGCAGTTGGGGCACTGGGTATGGGATGTGAGGACGGGGGACGTCGAATGGTCGGACATCGTCTACAACATCTTCCGCCTCGACCCGAAAACCTTTTCACCGCACATTGATTCCATCTTGGCGCTCTCGCCCTGGCCCGAAGACCACGCGCGCGACAAAGAATTGGTCCGGAAAGCGATTGCGGATCACTGCCAAGGAAGCTATGAGCAACGTTTCCTCCGCCCGGACGGGAGCATCGGTTACTACTTCTCCACCTTCCAGGGGAAATTTGACGGAAAAGGCGAGCTCTTTGCCATCGTAGGGACTGTGCAAGACGTCACGGAACGCAAGCGGGCCGAAGAGTTCCGCGAAATGGGGCGATGCGCCCTGCACATCCTCAACGAGGAGGGACCGCTCGAAGACCTCCTCAACCGCGTCGTCACGGAGATCAAGACGCGGACCGGCTGCGACGCGGTTGGCATCCGCCTGCAGAGCGGAGAAGATTTCCCCTACTTCGCGCAACAGGGTTTTCCGGCTGATTTCCTGCAGACGGAGAACACGTTGACGCTGCGCGAGGCCGACTCCGCCGGCCGACAACAGGGCCAGGAGGCCGGCATCAACTTGGCCTGCGCCTGCGGCATGGTACTATCCGGACGGACCGACCCCACGCATCCGCTGTTCACGCGCGGGGGAAGTTTCTGGACGAACAACGCCTTGCTTTTGCGCGACCTTCCGCCAGACCAAGAGTTCAGGCGTTCGCCCCGCAACCAATGTGTCCATCACGGATATGCCTCCACCGCGCTGGTCCCCATCCGGTGCCGGGAACAGACCGTCGGGCTGATCCAGCTGAGCGACCACCGCAAAGGCTGCTTCACGCTGACGGCCATCGAGCTTTTGGAAGGAATCGCCGCGCACATCGGCGCCGCGTTGATGCGCAGGCGGGCCGAAGATATCTTGCGGGAAAGCGAAGAAATGCATCGCGCGATCATCACGGCATCCCCCATTCCCATGGCCCTGCATGACGACCGGGAACGCATCTTTTTCCTGAACCCCTCATTCGTACAGACCTTCGGCTACACGCTCGCGGACATCCCCACCATTGCCGACTGGTGGCCCAAGGCCTACCCGGACGAGACCTATCGCGCCAGCGTGGTGGAACTCTGGCGGACGGAGCTCGCACAGCTGCAGCGGACGGGGTCATTCATGCCCGTGGAAGCCACCGTCCGATGCCGAGACGGAACGGACAAGACCGTGCTCTCGAGCGTCGCCGCGCTTCCCGGCTCTCTGGCGCACACCTTTCTCTCCGTGTTTTCCGACATCACCGAACACAAGCGCACCGAAGAGGAACTTCTCAAGATCCAGAAACTCCAGAGCATCGGCACGCTGGCGGGCGGCATCGCGCACGATTTCAACAACATCCTGCAGGGGCTTTTCGGCAACATCTCCCTGGCAAAAGACAGCCTGTCGAAAGAACATCCGAGCCACCGGCTGCTCGAAGAAGCGGAAAAATCCCTTTGCATGGCCGTCCGGCTCACCAAACAACTGCTGACTTTCGCAAAGGGCGGCGAGCCGGTCAAGGAGCACATCAGCCTCAGCGCGCTGGTGGAGGAAGTCGTGCGGTTCGATTTGTCGGGCAGCCCGGTCAGCCTCGTCTATCAGGCGCAGGAGGGCTTGTGGCAAGTCCATGCGGACAAAGGGCAACTCCAGCAGGTCATCTCCAACCTCTCCATCAACGCCCGACAAGCCATGCCTAACGGCGGGCACCTTTACGTGACGCTTGCAAACGCGGAACTCGATGCCGACGCCGTCCCGGGCCTGCGCGCAGGCCAATATGTCAAGGTCGTCGTGAGGGATGAGGGCGGCGGCATTGATCCCCAACTGCAGGATCGCATATTCGACCCCTATTTCACGACCAAACCGACAGGCAACGGCCTGGGCCTGGCCACGGTCTACTCCATCATCCGGAAGCATAACGGATCCGTCCTCGTCTCCTCGGCACAGGGGCAAGGGGCAACCTTCACTTTGTACCTTCCCGCCTCTCCTCACCCCGTTCAAGCGGAACCCGTGGCACCGCCCGCCGAAAAGCTGGCCGCGCCCCGCAGCGCACGGGTCCTGGTGATGGATGACGAGGAACCCGTCCGCAAGCTGGTCGTGCTGATCCTTGCCGCCGCCGGACACAACGTCGAGACGGCGGCCGACGGCCAAGCGGCCATTGCGAAATGCCGGCAGGCCGTCCAGGCAGGCCGACCTTTCGATGTGGCCATCATGGACATGACGGTTCCCGGCGGCATGGGCGGCAAAGAGGCCGTCCACGAGATCTTGGCCATGATTCCCACAATCAAGGCCATTGTCTCCAGCGGGTACTCAGAGGATCCCGTCATGGCCTCGCCGTCCGAGTACGGGTTCTGTGCCGCGATGGCCAAGCCCTACTCGCCACTCGCGTTGCAGGCCATTGTGGCGGAAGTCCTGCGCAGCCCCTGAGCCCGCATTCTCTGGAGAAAGCTCGACCTCCCACAGCCGCTCAATCCCGTCGCCTCGGCATCAGGCTCACCGCGCCGCCGAGATCGCCCTCTCGGGTGGAGATCATCCAGGTCAAGGCCTTCTCCGGCAGAACGCCCTCGCTGATGAAGCCGCGGTTCCCCACCTGCCGCACCTCCCACTCCAAGCGGTCCGCATACACGCGCAAAACGCGGTAGAGGTTCGGCCATTCGGTGAACGCGGCGTTCTGGAGGCAGGCGATGCCCCGATACGTGTCGCAGGCGTTGTAGTGCAGATGGCCGCTCAGTGTCGCCACGACGTTGGGTGCCGCCTCAAGCAGATCCATCACCTGCTTGTCGACCGTCGGCGTGCCGAGATCGTAGCCGCAGGAGGTCGTTCCCCGGCTGTTGTAGAAACCGAAATGCCACATGACCACCGTCGGCGTGTTGGTGTCCGCGGCGAGCACGGTCTGCAGCCATTCGCGCTGCTCGGGCTTGATGCGGAGATCCACCGCTTTCGCGCGGTCATATTGGGCGAGGACCCGGCCCTCGCGGTCGCGCCACCACGCGCCGTCGAGCACGATGAACCGCAACGGCGGCCGGCTGAGCACATAGTCGGTCTTGGCCTCAGGAAACAGCTCCGGCGCCAACGCCATCAGGTCGGCCCGCGAAGTCGCGGTGAAGGCTTCATGGTTGCCGATGCAGCCATAGACCGGCAAGCCGGCGTTCTTGACCACGCGGGCCAGCGCCTCCACCTGCGTCCGCCGCCCCGTGTCGGTCATGTCGCCGGCGATCAACGCAAGTCCAATCCCTTCCGAACGAAGTGCACGGAGCGTCTGTTCCAGCTCTGAAATTGCGGGCTCGTCCATCTTGACGTTCATCCATTCCTGGCGGCCATCACCCAAGTGCGTGTCGGCCATCAGCGCAAACGCGTACAGAGGCTCGGGCGCAGGGCGATCAAGCGCCTGCAGCTCGACACGGCTGAAGACGCCAGCGGAACGGAAATGCGGACCGGCGACGGTGAGGTAGTGGCGCCCCTTTGACAAGCGCCACTCCGTGAGGCGCACCCCGGCGGCGGGCCGCTCGCCCCGGATGTCGGGGGCGGGCCCGGTCTCGTGCTTGCCGACGTTACGCCAGGCTGCGGCCTTCACCATCGGCGCGCCGACGACCGTGTCGTCCGACAGCACATAAGCGCGCAGCCCCGGCCGCAGGTCCGCATCCGGCTCCAGTTCCACCGCGCCCGTCACATACAGCGGCTCCGCCACATCGATCGCGAAGGTGAGCAAGCCCTCGGCAGGGATCTCGACGGCGGCCCCCTCCACAGCCTTCACCTCCGCGCGGCCGATCGCGGGTGCGAGCACGCCTTTCGCCGCGTCGAGAACGATGCGCCCGCCGCGTCGCAACGCCATCGCGCGGCGGCCGGCCGCCGCGTGCAGCTCGGCCTCGAGCTCGGGCCAGACCTCAATGGGCGGGTCGGGTACGACAGCCTTGCGCAACACGACATCGTCGAACCAGCTCTCGCCGCCGCGGGTGGTGAGCGCCAGCATGAACTGGCGGTCCGCCGGCCGCCACTGCTTCGCGCGCACCACGCCGTGCAGCCTGACCCACTTTCCGGCGGCGCCGCCACGCGCGCTGGCGACCGTGTACCGCTCTTTGCCACCGAACGCCGAAATGTAGGCGCTCACGGTGCAGTTGCTGCCCGCATAGGCCCACAGGGAAAACTCGTAGCCGCTGGTGAAATCGAGTGCGCCGTCCAGCTTGAAGTAGGCGCCGCCGAACTCCCGGGCCGGCGTTACCCGCAGCGAACGGCCGCCGCTGTGGGCGCGGCTGACGTCGGACGTGTAGGACGCCTGATACGTGTGGAAGTCCGGGAGCTTTCCCTCAAAGCCCTCTTCGATGGCCAGCCCGTGTCCGACAACACAAAGGCACAGGGCAACCGTGCAGACCGTCGTGATGCGCATTTCGTCCTCCCTGATTCGCCGCTATTCGGTCACGAAGACCCGCGTCGCCCGGTCCTTGAAATCGACCGTGAACGCATCCACATCCCGGCCCACGATTTCGCCCGAATACAGGTCACGCACGTCGGCCTTCTCGGGCAGGCGCACTGTCCTCTTCCCCGCCTCCTTCACGCAGACCGCCAACAGTTCCTTCGAGGCCCACACCACGTCTTCCGTATCGATGAAGGTGTGGACGCCGCCATACAGCGCGATGTTGCGCATCAGACGCGTCGGCAGCAGCGGAACGGCGGAAAACACGGCCGTCCACTCCCTTCCGGCTTTAACGACCAGCCCGGGCTTGCCGTCCGCCAGCGTCCCGAGCACGGTCGCCTCCGGATCGTCGGCGTAGCAGAACGGCGAATTGCGGATGTCGACGCCACACGACTGGCCCTCCAGCCCTTCCGTCAGCCGATGGCCGCCGGCCAGCTTCACGGAGAACGGCACCT
>CAZOIS010000048.1:0-28762 GCA_964579865.1 uncultured Lentisphaeraceae bacterium
GCGACCTCGACTACCCGCAGGCGCCCTTCTGCGAAGTGCTCACCGCCGAGGAGATCGTCAAAATTTACGGGGTCGGCGCGCTGCTCGCCTCGGGGCTGATCGTCGACGGCCTCCACGCCTTCGACGACAACCTGTGGGCCGCCTGTGACTGCGCGCTCGGCCGCGGCGAAAACCTGGACACGCCGACGCCCAAGATCTACCCCAAGCGCGTCTACGAGGCCATCGAGGTCGTCCGCGCAGCCAAGCAGGACTGGGTGCGCCGCGCGCGCAAGTTCGCCATCAATTATTTCGGCAACGACGTGTTGAAGACGACCCGCTGCCTCAAGCGCGTCAACGCCTGCAAACACTGGGAAGACCTCACCCGCACCTACACGCCGGTCGACTACACGCAGCTGATCGAGCGCCAGGACAACACCACGGTCACGCAGACCGTCGCCTGCGCCGGCGGCAAGTGCGAGCTGATCTGAGTCGAAAGCGCCGCGGTTAATCTTGTACGTGTTGCGGCGGCGCACCGCCTGTGCATTAAACGACGCCCAACCGGGGGACGTGAATCCCATGAGTACGCCACGCATCAGGGTGTGTTTCGGCGCGATCGTGATCCTATGTCTCCTGACCCTGATGCTTTTGCGCCCGTCGCGGATGTCTGACCCCGTTTTCCAAAGAACGGTCGATCGCCGTTCCGGCCCCGCCACCGGCGCGTGGGAAGCCGTCTTCGAGGTCAGGGACGCGCTTCCGCAGCTTTGTGTCCAGACCCGCTTCGAGAAAAAAGCGGGGCGCCTGCATCTGGATTGCGTGGACAAGAACGGCGATCCGTTGTTCTCCCATTTCCCGATCACGCCGGGGGTCCAAAGTTTCAGCTGCGGATCCAACGTCCACGGGACTTACACGCTCCGTGTCCGGGAGGATGGCGTTTCAGGATGGTATCGCATCGAGGCCGCTTCAAGAGCCGGCTTGACGCGCTGGCAGAAGTCCATGGCGTTCCTCCTCTCGCTCCTCGCCCTGAGCGGGGGCGTGGAGGCGTGGCAAGTGCGCCGCAGGCGAAGGGGCCTGGCCGCGCCGGCCTTCGTGTCGGCGCGCATCGCGCGCCTTTTCCTGGGGCTTGGCCTGTTTGTCCTGTTCGTATACCTGCTGCTCCACGAGGGCGGGCACGCGTTGGCCTCGATGTCCTTCGGCAACTTCGATCTGCAGCGGAGCGATTTCTTCGGGCTGTCCGGCTCGCCCCATTCGGGCATCAAGCCCTGGGTCAAACTTCCGGCTTGGCAGGGCGCCGTCCAATCCGCTGCCGGGCCCCTGCTGCCAATCCTGGCCGGATACGCGCTGTTCTCCTTTTGGCGGTCACGCCGGGGGACCGCCCTCAGAAGCAGGCGATTCATCGTGGACGTTTTCTGGTCTTTCACGCTGGCCACGCTACTCGTCTCTCCCCTCGGGCTCGTGTTGCCGATGATCGGCGCGATCTCCGACTCGGATTACAGCGGGTTCGCCAGCGCCGGACTGTTGGCCCGTTGGCAAGCCAACGGATTGGTGCTGGCCTGCGTGCTGATCAACGGCTACCTGCTCTGGCGCGTCTTTCCCGCGCTCGTGATCATCCGGCGAAGGCTGCAAACCGGATTGGCGCAGGAAGAAGACCCGCGCTGCACGTGACGTGCGCCGCGGCGGGTTTCCCCTTACGCCAGCGGCGTCAGGAGGTTGTTCAGGTAGAGCAGGCCAACGGCGCGCACGTCGAGCGTGTGGCCGGCGCGGTAGGAGACCACGCGGCCCACGAAGCGGCCGGTGTCGATCAGCGCGATCGCGGCCAGCAGGTCCAGCGTGGCGCGGTGCCAAGCGGGTTCCAGCGCCTTGCCGCTGCCCGCCTGCACGAAGCGCGGCTCGCCGTAGAACTTGTTCTTGCCGTGGATCAGGATGTTGTCCGTGGTGTACCCGAGGTTGCGCGTGTCGGCCATCAGGAACCCGAAAGCCCGCACCATCAGCATCTGCGCGTGCGAGGCATTCGTGCGCGCAAACGCGCCGTAGCGGAAGCTTTTGGGCGTGACGTCGAAGACGATGCGCTGCTTGCCGATCACGGATTTGAAATCGATCGCCACGTCGAGGCGCAGCTTCTTTTCGCCATTTTCCGGAGGAAGGAACGTCAGGAAATCACCGCGGTCGCCGCCGAAGGTCACCGGCTCTTTGACCGTCACATAGCGCGCGGGCTCGTCGCGCTCGACGATGCCGCATTGGTCGATCGCCTCCACCAAATCCATGCTGCTGCGCGTAAACAGCGGGGGATCGCCGGCGTTGGTGCTGATGACCACGTCGTCCACGCCCATGCCGAGCCGCAGCGCGATGATGTGCTCGACCATGCGCAGGTAGTTGTGGGGGTTGCCGCTGCGCAGCACGATATTGCGTGCCGACGTCCACACGTTGCGGATCGTCACATGCGTCTTCAGCTGCTCGGCGAGGTCGGTGCGGTCGATCCACCAGCCGTATTCGTCCGACGGCTTGAAGGTCAGCGTGCGCTGCGCACGCCCGGAAAAAGTTCCGGGGCCCGTGACGGACCGCTCGCCGCCGAGCGTGGTGCGCCGCGGGGAATACCCGGCGTCGCCCTCACACAGGTCCGCCACATCGACCGGCTGCGCCTGAAACCGTTCATGCGCCTGGCGCACCGCCTGGGTTTCGCCCAACAGAATCCGCCCGAGCGGATACGAAAAATCCATACTGCGCTCTCTCCCTCGCCCTTATTTCGCGCCATTCGGCTGAGCCGTCTTCGTGGCCTTCATCTTCTCGTAGGCCGAGAGGGGCTTGCCCGCCTCGGGCTTGTCTTCCGTCTTGATGCCGGCCTGCCCGAGGATCTCCTTGAGATGCTTCACGTAGGCCTCGCCGCCGCCCCTCTGATAGCCGGTCCGGCCGAGCTGCTTGCCGTCCGCGTCCAGCAGAAAAATCGTGGGGTAGCCGCGGACGCCATACTTGGCGGCCAGTTCCTCGTTCTGCTTCCGCGTCTTCGATGAGATCTTCTTTTGATTGGGGAAATCGGCCTCAAACAGGATCAGGTTGTCGGCCGCAAACTTTTCGAAGACCTGGGTGTCCAGCGCCTCCTCGCGCAGCTTCATGCACCAGCCGCACCAGTCGCTGCCCGTGAAGAACGCGAGGATCGGCTGCTTGAAAGCCGCGGCCTCTTTCTTCGCCACCTCGAAGTCATCGCCCCACCCCTTCGTCTTTTCGGGGGCGGCGTCTTTCTTCGCCCAAGATTGCGCCTGGACGCACGCGGCCATCAGGCAAACCAACGTCATGCTGATCATCTGCTTCATCCCGACACCCCTTTCTTTGCGTTCCCTTACGCGCCGGCCAACCTTGCGGCCAACCGCGGCAGGCCGGGATCCCGCGCGCCCAGCGTCACAAGCGCCCCACCCGGGACCGATCGCGCGCGCATTTGGACCTCGGCCGCCTCTAAAGTCTGAAGAAGCGTCACTTTAACACCTTTTTCCGTGAGCTGTGAAGCCAAAACGTCGCTCCCGACACTCCGGTCAGCCGTGCCGCCGGCATCGTAAACCGGCAGCAGGAAAAGCGTGTCTTCCGGACGGCACACCCGGGAGAAGACGGACACCAGGCCCGCCAACATTTTACGCAGCGGCGCATAGCCGTGCGGACGCCAGACCGCGCACACCCCCTTCGGGAACGCCGCCGCCAACGCGGTCCACGCGGCCGCCAATTTCTCCGGATTATGCGCGTAATCGTCCACCACCGCCGCGCCGCCACACGTCCCGACCCGCTGCAGCCGCCGCTCGACGCCGCCGAAGGCCCGCAGCGCGGCGGCCAGCCGGGCCGGCTCCGCGCCCAAGGCCCGCGCCATGCGCACCGCGTGCCACGCGTTGTAGACGTTGTGCGCGCCCGGCATCGGCACCCGATACTCGACGCCCTCGAAAGTGAAACAGCCATTCCAGCCCGCCAGCCGCAGGCCTTCCGGACGCCCCGACTCCTGCCGGCCATCGATCACCACGCCCGGCACGCGGTCCCGGAAGGAGGAGAAGAGCGACAGCGTCTCGTCGATGCCGAAGTGATCGGCAGACGCGTTCGTGATGACCGCATGCTCCGGGCGGAACACCATCAGCGACCTGTCGGACTCATCCGCCTCGATCACAGCCCACGCCCCGGCCCCCTTGCGGACCGAGCCGATCCGCGTGCCGCCCGCGCCCCAGCCCGCCACCGCCGCGCCGTTCACCACCAGCGGATCAAACCCGGCGCCTTCAAGGAGACATCCCAGCATCGCCGTCACGGAACTCTTGCCGCAGGTCCCCGTGACCGCGATCAGGCGCCGGCCCGCCACCACACGCGCCAGTTCCGCCGCACGGTGCACCACGGGAACCCCCTGCGCCTGGGCCTTGACGACCTCGGGATTGTCCGCCTCGATCGCGCTGCTGACCACCAGACGCGCCGTCTGCGGCGTCACGCCCGAGCCGTCCTGCGGGAACAGCCGCACGCCCTGCCGCGCCAGGCACGCCAGGGTCTCGGTCAGATCGCCGGTGTCCAGCAGGCGGTCCGAGCCCGTGACCGCCGCGCCCTGGTCCAGCAGGGCCTGCGCCAGCGCGCTCATGCCCACGCCGCCGATTCCCGACACATGCACCACTTCGCTCATTGCAGATCCTCTCTCTGGCCGACGCCCTCGTTCAGCCAAGCCAACCCGTCCGGCCGGCGCGCGCGCAGCCAGCCGGCCACGCCGACGAGCACGCCGAACCATGCCCACACCATCCACGGCGCCCATTTCGCGATCCGGAAGTTGCCGCCCGGGCACGCGGCCGTCACCTCCGCCGTGCGCACCATGACCAGCGTGAAAAAGCCGGCCGCGTGGTTGAAGATCGAGGCCGCCCACTCACTCAGCAGGCTCGCCGCCATGCCCAGGCACCCGGCCACCACGATGAAAAACGAACACGGGCCGATCACCAGGTTCGCGAACAGTCCGCCCGGTGTGAAACGCCCGAAATAATACGCGGTCAGCGGCACCGACGCAAGCCACGCCGCCAGCGACACGGCAAACGAGTCGGCCAGGAACTGCACCGCCGTCTTGAGCCAGCGGAGCCGGCGCGCCCGGCTCCGCCCCCCCGCCGCCGCCAGCAGCCGCGCCTGCGTCTCCATCCGCTCGACGCGGCACGCGCGCCGCGCGATCGCGCAGAAAGGCTTACAGAAGGCCACCAGCCCGCCCATCACGACGAACGAGAGCACGCAGCCGATGTCGTAGATCAGCCACGGATGGAGCGCGTGCACGATGACCGCCGCACCCGCCAGCGCGGCGATTCCGCTCGGCTTGCGTCCGATCAGCGGCGCCGCGAAGTAGAGCACCGCCATCAGGCAGGCGCGCACCGCGCTCGGGCGCGCGCCGGTCGTCACCGTGTAGAAGATCAGCAGCGGCGCGACGAACACGATCCAGTAGGTGCGCGGCACGCCCAGCGACGCGACGGCCAGCACCAGCACCGACGCCACCAGCACGATGTGCAGCCCCGAGATCGCGAACACGTGGATGGTGCCCGAATCCACAAACACGCGCCGCATCGCCGCCGACATCGCGTGCCGGCTGCCGAGCAGCATCGCCTGGTTGAGCGCGGGAATCTCGCCCCACGACTCGATGCCGATCGTCACGCGCGCCGCAGCCAGCCGCCGGGCCCGCTCCACGCGGGCGGTCCACGAGCCGGCATCGGCGGCGGCCACGCGCCGCGAGCGCCCCTCCCCGGCGTTCACGCTCAGCATCGGCAGCCCGTCGCGGCCTTTCCTGACCTTGCCGCTGCCGGCCAGGCGCCACACTTCGCCGGGTTGCGGCGAGGTTCCGCCTTCGCCGGGACGTGCGCCGAACCAGTTGACCTCCACCGGCAGTCGGCGGCATCTGAACGGCCCCGCCTCGCACCGGAAGCGCTCAGCCCGGAAGGTGTACTTGGCCGACCGGCCCCGCAGCGGGGTCACCGCGACCTCCGGCCCGACCCGGCACACGAAGGTCTGCTTCGGCGGGAGCTCGCGGAACTGCCGCGCCTCCTCGCCGCGGCCGTCGCGGTCGCGTGCCGCGAGGCCCCATCCCAGCGCGACGGTCAGCAGCGCAGCCAGGGCGGAGCGCCGCCCCCCGCGCGCGGTCCACGCCAGCGCGGCGGCGCAGCCCAGCGAGGCCCCGGCCGCCAGAGGCCACACACCGTACCGGTAACCGCACACGATGCCCGCCAGCAACAAAGCGGCTGCGGCCACCAGCGGCTGTCGCCGATGTTGAGCCATTCCCTTTTCAACAATGCGTCGAGCGCGATCCGCCATGGACATGGGCAACACCTCCTTGGCTTGACGCTTCACTTTAACATATCTTTTGGGCGTCGCGCAAAACCTGCGTGCGAGGCGCGCGCTTGCCCACGTTCCGCCGAGGACTTTTGGAGTGCGGCGGCAAGCGGTATCCCGCGCGACGCCGCGCTTGCGGGACGCCCGGAAAAGCGGTGCCGCGCTGCGCTTGTCACCGCACTCCAAAACCTATGCGTCCTGCCGCCTGTCCGGCAACCCACGATCCTCGGCGCGCGCTTGCCGGGCCCGTCGCCAATCCGGTATAGTGAAGTCACTCGGACGAGGGTATGACGGTCATGCGGGACTTAGTCCCCAAGGAGAACGCAATGAAAAAAGGACTCTCACGTCGCCTGTTGCTTCAGCGCCTCGCGCAAACCGCCGCCGCGTGCGGCCTCGGAGCCGCCGCCGCGCCCCTGCGGGCCGCCGACGAAAAACTGAAGGCGGGGCTCACGGTCGGCATCTCGACGCTCGGCTTCACCGGGCACACCAATGCGGAGCTCGCCAAAGAGTTGGCGGCGGCCGGCTTTGGCACCATCCAGCTGTTCCTGCTCCAGAAGGACAGCAATTTCTGGAAGTACAACAGCCGCGCCGACGTCTCCAGCCTGACCCCCGCGCGTTGCAAAGAGATCGCCGCGACCTACCGCGACGCGGGGCTCGACATCCACAGCATCGGCGTCTACACCAACCTCATGCACCCCGACGAGGCAGAGCTGAACGCCAACCTCGCCTACTTCGAAGCCATGATGGAGATCGGCGGGCACATGGGCGTGCGCGCGTTCGTCAGCGAGGCGGGCCACTACTACAACGATCAGGTGCCCGCGCCGCATGTGCCGCTGGAGTTCCAGGACGAAGCGTGGCCGCGCATGGTCGCCACCGGACGGCGGCTCGCCGGGCTGGCCGCCAAACACGACGCCAAAGTGCTGTTCGAACCTTATTTTCAAAGCTTTTTCGCGAGCGCCAAGCGCGTGCGGCTCTTCATTGAAGAGGTGTCTTCGCCGCGCGTCCGCGTGCTGCTCGACCCGGCCAACCTGATCGAGCTCAACGATCTCGACGAGATGTTCGCGCAGCTCGCGCCGTGGATCGACTGCCTGCACGCCAAGGACCGCAAACACCACACCAGCCGCGGCGTCGCCGCAGGAAAAGGCGATGTGGACTACAAACGGTTCGTGACGCTGGCGGCCGAGCGCACGCCGAAGGCGCCGCTGATCCTCGAATACGTGGGGCCGAAGGACTATCCCCAGGCCCGCGCCCACCTGCTCGGCGCGATGCAGGCGTGCGGCATCCCCGAAGCGAAGCGCTGACCCTTTGAGGTTTAATAGACTCTGATCAACATTCCGTAAAACGGAGAGAGATAGCCTGATGCGTCCTGCGTCACGCGCGCGCCGTTGTAACGGATGCGGCTCAGCTGGTCGGCGGTGAGCAGCGGCTGGGTGCGGAACGAGGTCGGAGCGAGCGTGCCGGTGAGGGCCAGCTGGCCGCTCCACGCGTCGGCCGTCTGCGCCGAGAACAGGAGCTGCCCGTTGCCGAGGTCGATCGTGCCGGCGGACGAGACGGTCAGCGAGGCGAAGGTGTTGGTGGTGGCGCCGACCTCGAGGGTGCCGCCGTCCAGCGCCAGCGCGGAGGCGCCGGCGATCACGTTGTTGGCGCCCAGCGCCAGCGTGCCGCCGCGGACGGTCGTCGCGCCGGAGTAGCGCGTCGGATAGGCGAGCGTCAGGCGGCCGGCGCCGTCTTTGACCAGCGCGACCGGCCCGTAGATCGTGCCGCCGTACGTCGTGTCGACCGCCTGGTTCACGGTCAGCGTGGAGACCGAGGCGCTGCGGTTGGTGATCATCGCGTTGAGCCCCGTGTTGCCGCTGTTCTTCAGCGCGCCGACCGTCTGGTCGAATCCGTTCAGGTCCAGCCCGGTGTATTCGCCGTTGTTCGAGTCCGCCCAGTGGACGTCGAGCACCGTGGCGGTGGGCAAGGCGTCGGAGATGCCCAGAAGCAGCGTGCCGCGCGTGAGGTCGGTGCTGCCGCCGTAGGTGTTGTGCGCGCGCAGCTCCACGCCGCGCGCCCGGTCTCCGAAATAGCTGCTCGTGCGGATCGCATAGGTGGCGGCCCCGTCGTCGATCACCCCGCTGATGATCAGGTGGCCGCCGTTCTGCGCGCCGAAGCGGGCCTGATTCGACCCCAGCAGGACCGGGCCGGCCCACTCGGCCGTGGCGTTGGCCGCCGACTGCAAGGCGCCGCGGTTGGTGCTGGGGACCGTCGGCGGCGGCGGTTCGGGCGTGATGCCCGCGCCGTTGACTGTGACGGTCTCGTTCGAAACGGCCACGCCGTCGCCGAGCTCCAGCTGGCTGCCGGTCAGCACGACCGTTCCGCCGGCCGTGCTGCCCAGACCGTGGCGGTCGGTGATGCGCAGCGCGCCGGCATTGACCGTGGTCACGCCGTCGTAGGCGTTCGACGCGGTGACCAGCACCACGCCGAGCCCGTGGGTCGCGAACGGGCCCGGGCCGACCAGCTGTCTGTTGACCGTAAGCAGGTTTGTGAGGCTGGCCGTCATCAGCGTGCCGCCGCCGGCCGCCAGGGTGATGCCACGGTTGTTCACCGCAAGCGTGTAGTTGGTCTCAAACCTGAGCGTGCCGCCGTCGAACACGATCTGGTCCTGCACGAAGGTCGAGGGATACGCGCCCAGCGCCGCTTCCGACGCGATTTTCAGCGTGCCGCCTAAAAGGTAGGTGCGGCCGGTGTAGACGTTGACGTTGTTCAGGGCGAGCGTGCCGAACCCGGCCTTGGTGAAATCGCACCCGTTGGTGATCATGCCGTCGAAGGCGCACACCTGGTTGCCCCGCACGCGCAGCGAGACGGCGACGCCCGACGCGTTGGTCAGCACCAGGTCGTTCGTGCCGACCAGTCCACCGAAATTGACTACCGTGTTGGTGCCGAACGCCAGCGTGCCCATCGGGCCGTCGCCGGTGTTGAACGTGGACTCTCCGATCACGAACGCCTTGTCCAGCAACAGTTCGCCTTCGATGACGCTCGTCACACCGGTGTGGGTGTTGGAAGAGGAGAGTGTCAGGCGGGCGGGCCCGCGTTTGTCGAGGTTCAGCCGTCCGTCGAGGCTCCCGTTGAAAGTATAGGCCGACAACGCGTTCACCGTCAGCGTCACATAATTGGTAGCAAAGTTCACGAGCTTCCGGCTCATCGTGTTACCGTCCGCCGTGATACCCTTAACGGTTTGGTTGAACCCGTTCAGGTCGAGCGTCGCATAGGCCACGTTTGAACCGTTGCCGAGTCGGACCACCGTATTGGTCGGCAGGCGGTCGTCCCCTCCGTCCAACCGCAGTGTGCCCACCACGAGCTGCGTCTCGCCCTTATAGGTGTTGGTGCCAGACAGAATGACCGGGCCACCGAGATCGGCATTCCGCACGATCAGCGGATACGTGTTCGGGCCGTCATCGATCGTTCCCGAAACAATGAGTGCTCCGGTCGGAGCGGTCACGCCGATCCGCGCCTCGTTATTGCCGATGAGGACCGGTCCCGCCCACGTGTTGATCCCGGCCTGCACTTGCAGGGCGCCGTTGTTGTTGATGCCTTTACCAATGATCGAGACCGTTTCGCCCGTCACCGTGATGTTGCCCGCCAATTCAAGCCGACCACCATCCGCCACGCTCGTTTCCGCGAACGTCGAGCCCAGAGCATGTGGATGAGCAATCCTCAACGTGCCGGCACTGACCGCCGTAGTCCCCTCGTAGGTGTTGTCGCCGCCAAGGACGGCGATCTGGGCCCCGCTCTTGATCAGTCCCCCGGCTCCGCTTAAGACCCCGTTCAGATAGAAACTGCCGCTCGCGGCATTGAGCGTCCGGGTGGCCCCCAGAATCATGTCCATGGACAGCACTTGCGTCTGTGTGTCGTTGTTGACGACCGAGCCGCCGAGCGTGATCCGGTTGCCCGAAAGCGAGAAGGCCTCGGACGTATTGTTGAAGGTGATGCCGGCATACGCGGTGTCGGCCGCCGTGTCGTTCACGTTGGTCAGGCGCAGCGAACCGCCAAACGCCAGCGCCTCTCCGCCGGCGAGCGTCGTGCCGTTCCAGTTGGCGGGCGAACTCCAGTTGTCGTCCGCGCCGCCGCCGTTCCATGTGGCTTGTGCGGATCCGTCCCAAACTAGGCCGAACGCCAACACGCATGCAGTCGCAACCGTCCACACACTCCAGTTATTCATAGGCCGACCTTTCTTATTTAATCGCGCACACTCCGCAAAATCGTAGATTCGTCAATATATTACCCGATTTTCCCCGATCCTGTCACCCGCTCATCGCGCTCGGCCGCTTTTTTGTGGCGCTCAGCGCGATGGCGGGCCATGGTTTCAGGGCGTTCTCGCGCCGGCCGAGCGCGGGTTGCGCAGGAAGTAGAGATAGCCGTCCTCCGCGCCGCCGATGAAGTCGGGGATGCCGTCTTCGTCGAAGTCCGCGACGGTCGGGCTCACGTCGTGCCCCTCGATGTTTTTGATGTGCAGGTTGCCCTTGTTCGCGAAGCGGAAGCGACCGTCTGCGGGTCCCGTCTGCAGCCAGAGCTCGGCGTTCTTCGAGTTGATCAGGATGTCGAGTCTGCCGTCGCCGTCCCAGTCCGTCATGCAGAGCTTGCGGCGGCCGCTGCGCCCGGCCATACCCTTGTTGAACTGCAGCGGATCGCCATTCTCGTTGCTGAAGATCCGCTTCGGATGGAGCAACACGCGACGGCCGCCGCGCATAGCCCGTTCGAAGAACGCCAGATACCCCTCTTGGTCCAGCATCACGAGGTCGATCAGCCCGTCCTTGTTCCAGTCCACGGTGACCGGCGTCGTGCGCCACTGGGTCAGCAGCGCCTTGCCTTCCGGTTTCATCCAGCCCCACGCCAGCGCGGGCTGAGCGCCCTCCCACTCGATCTCGACCGGCTGGGCCGCGGCCAGCCGGGGCGCCGCGCGCGTGCCGACGTTGCGGTACCAGACCACCTTGCCCAGGATCGAGTTCGCCACGATGTCAGGCAGCCCGTCGCCGTCCCAATCCGCCACGGTCTGCGTCGTATAGCCCCACTTGGCTTCGCACGGTCCCTGGATGCTGCCGTTCGGTCCCGCCATGATGCGCAACGTCTCTCCGCCGGCCGACAGGCGCCGAGGTTCGCCCCATTTCGGCTTCGCGACGCCTTTGCCGCTGAGGTTCTCGATGAAGGCGATGTACCCAGCCGTGTTGCCGCAGATCAGGTCCCAGTCGCCGTCGCCGTCCCAGTCGCATCCCACCGGCGTGACCAGCGCGCCGAACTTCACGTCCTGCGCCTCTTGCCGGAAATAGCGCGGTGCCAGAAAGCGCGGCGAACCGTCCGGGCCGCGCGCACCGGTGTTCTCGATGAAGGCCACCCGGCCGTCCTCGTCGCCGCAGACCAGGTCGAGGTCTCCGTCGCCGTCCCAGTCGACCGCCGTGGGGGTGATCATCTCCAGGTCCATCGCCAGCGGCTGACCGTCAGGCCGCTTCACGCGCACGCCCGCCGCATAGACCGGCTGCGCGCGCGTGCCGGTGTTCTTGAAGTAGGTGAAACCGTCCAGGAACTCGCCGCACAGCAGGTCGAGGTCGCCGTCGCCGTCCCAGTCCGCGAAATTCGGTGACGGGCACCCGAACACCTGTAATACCTGGCCGCCCGCATCGACCGTCCGCGGTTCCTCGTACGCCGGCGCAGCGGTCGTGCCGCGGTTGCGGAGCACGTAGACATAGCCGCGCAACGGGCCGTTCGTCCAGACGCCCTCGACGTTGTATGCGTTGTCCCAGCCGTACGCCTTCCAGTCGCCGACGCCGACGATCAGATCCTGCGCGCCGTCGCCGTCATAGTCCGCGTAGCGCCACAAATTGGCGCGCACGGCATTCGAATGGATGTTCGATTTGAGGCCCTCGATTTTGACGCCTTTCGCGAACCCCGAGTCTTTGAAACCGGGATAGGCGGTGCCCGGCGAAAGCACCTGCGGCTGGTTGTCCACATAACTCACCTGCGCATTGCCCGGCGCCGGGCTGATCCAGCGACCGGCCTTGAAAACTGGCATCGGATTTTTCTCGCCCTTGGGCGTGGGATTCTCGAAGAAATAAACGCCGTTGTAGGGCTTGTCGGGGCAGGCCACCGCGAGATCGAGGTCGCCGTCCCCGTCGAGGTCCATCGGGAGCGGCCACGCCCAGAGACCGACACCGAGGTCCACCGTCAGCCCGGGGTTGTTGTAGGCGAGGCGTTCCAGCGCGCCGTCGAGACTCACTCCCAGCACCAGCAAACCGCCCGACCAGTTGCCTTGCGGCAGAGACAGCTTCTCACCCGCCTTCAGCGCACGGGTGAACACCTGGAGGGACGTCCTTCCGCCATCGGTATAGCGGAAGGAAAAGCCCTGCGGCTTCCAGCCCGAGAGGTCGATGTCGGCTTGTCCCGGCACCGTCGCCAGATGCGCGGTCACGTCCTTGCGTGCCTCGATCATGATCTCGGCGCGCCCGCCGCCCGCGGTCTGCGTGTACGTCCATCCGGCAGACTCTTTCGGCAACTCCGCCCACACGTAGTCCCGGTTCGAAAAAGCACGCTTGCCGTTGGTCAGCGGCTGCAACGTCCAGCCGCTCCCCGTCACGACCAGCCCGTCCGCCTCGACGCGCTGCGCCGCTTCGTCGGCACAGGCCGCCACCGCGCACAGAACACACAAAATCGCAATCCGTTTCATTCCTCGTTTCCTCTCCGTTATGACATGAGCGCAGCTCGCTGGCCCCAGCGCGTCGGAGGACCGGCGCGCCACATCCAAAGTGCCGTGCGCGTCCCCGCGCACGGGCAGACACGACACATCTTGCTAGTTTCCTAACTTCCCCGTGTCCAGCACCACGTGCCGGACCTTCGCCCGCTTCCACGTGTAGGTGATGTGCACGCGTCCGTCCGCCGCCTGGATGACCGCCGGATACGAGAACTCGCACTTCTCCTCTGTCTCCAGGTCCAACACCCGCTGCCACGCGAGACCGTCCTTGGAGAGGGCCACGGACAACGGCGAGCGGCCCTTCTCGACCGGGTTGTAAACGATCAGGTGGCGGCCGTCTTTCAAGGTCAGCGCATCGGTGCCCGCGTTCGGGTTGGGCAGGTCGAGCAGCGACATCTCACCCCACGTAGCCCCGTTGTCCGTCGAGAAGATGGAGAAGACCCGCTTCTCCTTCGTCCGGCCGACCATCTGCAGCTTCGAGCCAGGATGGACCAGGAAGCTCGGCTGGATGGCGTTGATCGTCCGGCCGTGCAAGGGCCCCGTCCGCGTCCAGGCCGTCCCGCCGTCGTCGGTGGTCTCGACGTGCACGAGCCACGGCCCGTACTCCGAGCTGGCGCCGCACAGCAGGCGCCCGTCGGGCAGCAGCAGCGGCTTGTTCTTGATGGGCCCGATCATGCCGTTGGGCAGGCGGACCGCCGTCGACCAGGTCTGACCGCCGTCGCGCGAGGTCCGGCGCTCGCCCCACCACCACGTGCAGTCCGGCCCGACTTTGTAGAACAGGACCAGCGTGCCGTCTTTCGCCGCATGCAGCACCGGATTCCAACAGGGATAGCGCAGCGCCTCGCTCTGCACGCCGTTCGCCACCTCGACGGCCGGCATCCAGCGGCCCTGCACCTGGCGCGCCGACCAGATCCCGACGTCCTTGTCGCCTTCGCGCGTGCCGCCGAACCACGCCGCCACGAAGCCGCCCGGCACCTCCGCCACGGTCGACGCATGGCACGAAGGGGTCGGCATCGGATCGCTCACAAACTCCGCCGCTTCGACCGCGCCGCCGGTTTCGACCGCGCCAGCCCGCCACGCGAGCGCCAGCACCGCTCCCGCACATGCACATCTGATTTTCATGTTATTCCCTTTCATGGTCCTACACGCCGGGACGGATAGCCGGCTCCGGGCGGCCTCTTTTCCGCAAGGCCGCAGACAGCACGAACCCCGTCACAAAGATCACGGAGGTGCCCAGCACGATCGACAGGTTCTTGTGGAGCGTCAGCGGCAGCGGGACGCGATCCTGAAAGACGCTGACCCACGCGATCACCAGAACGCCCAAGACCGCGCCCAAGACCGCCTCGGGGTTGCGCGCCCGCTTCGCGAAATAGCCCAGCAGGAAGAGGCCCAACATGCCGCCGCTGAACACCGACGAGAGCATCCACCACGCGTCCAGCGCGCTCTTGACGCGCATCATCGCCAGCGCGCAGGCCACGCCCAGCGCGGCCAGGGCGAACGTGCCCAGCTGCAGCACGCGCAGGCGCTGCCGGTCATCCGCGCCGGGCCGCAGATAGCGCAGGTAGTAGTCGGTCATCACGATGGTGGCCCCGCTGTTCAGGCTCGTCGAGACCGTGCTCATGCCGGCGGCAAAGATCGCCGCGATCATCAGCCCGGTGACGCCTTTGGGCAATCCGGCGACGATGAAGTACGGCAGGATCTGGTCCGGCCGCGCCTGGATCTCCGGCGGCAGCAGCTCGGGCCGGGCCTGGTAGTAGGCGAACATCGCGGTGCCGATCGCGAAGAAGAGCAGCGACACCGGCACGTAGAGCAGCGAGCCGAAGAGCGTCGAGCGCACGGCGTCGCGGTGGTTGCGGGCCGTCATGTAGCGCTGGATGTAGTTCTGGTCGATCCCGTAGTTCTGGAGATTGATGAACACGCCGTAGACCAGGCAGACCCAGAAGGTCTCGCTGCCCCAGTCCGTCAGGCTCCAGCTGCCGAGGCTGAACTTGTCCGCCGCCGCGGCGATCTCCCACGCCTGACCGGGGCCCCCGGGCATGGAGAAGAGCAGCACGCCCAGGCACAGGAAGGTGCCGGCGATGAGCACGATCCCCTGCACCGCGTCGGTCCAGATCACCGCCCGGATGCCGCCCATCATCGAGTAGAGCAGCGTGCCCACGCCGGTGACCGCGATGATCAGCGGCACGGACCAGCCCAGCAGCGCGTTGAGCGGCAGCGCCAGCAGGTACATGATCGTCCCCATGCGCGCCACCTGCGTCACCAGGTAGCAGAGCGATGCGTACACGCGTGCCCACGGCCCGAAGCGCGACTCCAGATAGCTGTACGCCGAGACGCTGTCGAGGCTGCGGTAGAGCGGCACGAAAAAGCGCACCGCCATCCACGAGGCCACCGGGATCGACAGGCTGAAGACGAAGGCGTTCCAGTTGCCCGTGTACGCCTTGGCCGGCAGCCCCAGGAAGCTGATGCTGCTGACGAAGGTCGCGAAGATCGACATGCCGACCGCCCAAGCCGGAAGATGTCCCGCGCCGGAGGTGAAGGCCTCCGACGCGTTCGTCTCTTTGCGGAAGTAGAACGAGCAGCCGAAGAGCGTGATGCCCGCCATATAGGCGACGAAAACCAGCAGATCGACGAGCGGAAGTTGCATGCGGGCCTCAGATGGGGTTGGGGGTGGTGAGCCGGCGTCCGGAGCCGGCCCGCGCACGTCCTCAGGGCGTCCTTAATCCTTCTTCACCTTCACGCCGAGGCTGACCAGGCGGCTGCGGATGATCGAGCGCTCCTCCTCGCGGAACCGGCTGAAAGGCTCGGCCATAATGTCGCTGCAAATGCCCATCAGGTCAAGCGAGCATTTGACGCCTTTGAGAAAACTCGAGACGTGCCGTCCCACGCCGTAGAGCGAGCCGCTGATCGTCATCACCCGCTCCTGCAGGCGCACGGCCGCGTCGACGTCCTTGGCCGCGGCCGCCTCGTAGAGGTCCACGAAGAACTGCGGGAACAGGTTCGCGCCGCCGCAGACTCCGCCGTGGCCGCCCATCAGCACCACCTCGCCCAGCGCCTCCTCGGGGCCCATCAGGATCGAGAAGTCCGGGCGGTCGCGCAGCAGATGGCGCACCGAGTTGAAGTAAACGATGTTGGCCGAACTGTCCTTGAGCCCGATGATCCTGGGGTTTTCCGCCAGCGTTTGCGCCGTATAGGGATCGATCATCACCTTGGTGTGCGACGGCATGTTGTAGAGAAAGAGCGGCAGCGGCGAGCGGTTAGCCAGGTGCGTGTAGTACTCCACCAGCTCCGGCTGGCCGGGCGCGAAATAGTAAGGCGGCGCGGCCACCACCGCTGCGGCGCCCGCCGCCTCGGCGGTCTGCGCCAGCCGCAGGCTTTCCGGAAAGACCGTGTCGGTGATGCCGACCATCACCGGCACGCGGCCCTTGACCTGACGGCAGACGCGCTTGACCAGTTCGTGCCGCAATGCATAACTCAGATCCGGCGCTTCGCCGGTCGTGCCCAGCAGAAACAGGCCGTGCACGTGCCCGTCCAAGATATGCTCGACCAGCCGCTCGAGGCCCTCGCAGTCCAACGTGTCGCTGTCCAACAGCGGGGTGACCATGGGCGGCACCACCCCTCTCAACGGTTTCGGCAACATCGCATGCATTTTTTCGTTCAATCCTTTTCGCTCACGGTCTCCCGCGTCCCGACCAACGGCGGCTCAGGTCTCGTTTCGGCCCACGCCATTCTCATGCCCGACGCTCCCCGTTTGCAATCCGTCCGAATCCCTGTGTGATCGAAACAGCTTCACGATACGAAAGGACAGGCAGAAAACCAAGCCGAAGGATATGGACTGCCTTTTCGTATTTATACACTGAGATTGCATGCCTTGCGTCGCCACAAAGGGGGTTCACCCCGGCCGCGCGCGCCCCAGAACCGCCACCGGCATAGCCGTTCTTGCCGTTCGCGGCGAGTTTGGCCGTGCCGGGCGCGTAGCGGGGCGAGCGCCCGCAGGCGGCACACGCTGACCTTTCGTATAGGCAGTTTTGAGTTCTTGCGGCGCACAAACCAGCGGCCTGTCTGCTGCCACGGCGTGCAGCGCGCAGGCCATTCCCAAAAACATCAAGCCCCAGACCCTCTTATCGACCTCCCCGCAAGGATGAGCGCCGCCCTGGCTGGTCAGCAGCAGATCGTTACCGTTGCGGATCAGCTTGTGTTTGGACGGGAAGCCGCTGAGCACCGGCTTCTCGCCCGTGATGCCGCCGCCGGCATGTACGATGACGTACGTGGTTTCGGCCGGCTCGTTGGCCGTCGCAGCCCCCACCGTCAGGCCCGAGAGAGCCAGCGCGCCGGAGGAGGTCTGGACATCGCTCTGCGCGCCGTCGACCGTCAGCCGATACGTGGTGCCAGCGGCGAAGATCGCGACATCGGCGCTCCCCGAGGGAACCGCATTGCCCGCCCAGTTCTCGGGCGTCAGCCAGCGGGTGTCGGCCCCCAGGCCGGTCCACGTGCGGTCAGCCGCCAGCGTGGCGGAAGCCAGGGCCAACATCAGCGAGACGATGAAAGCAGAAAAACAACGCGCCAGGAGTTTCGCGGTCATACCTTTTTCTTCAATGGGAGTTGTCCGTCCGCGTGAAATGCGGGGCCGTCCATATTCATTGATCCAACGTAAATATCGTGGGCAATATGTCGGAGGAACCGCAAAAACGTCAATCGTGAAAAACCGCGAGCCCGCAAAATCAACAAAAATGATGTAAAGGGACGTTGTTGTCGTTCGCGGGCATTGATATACTGGCGAAGTAAAGCGCGGGTGCATTGGGCTGATCGTGCGACGCGGCCCCGCAGGGGACGGCGCCGCAAAAAATGGCGGAGCAAAGACGATCATGGAAGCTCTCAACCATAGCGGTCTCGCGGGCAAGACGGCCTGGATCGCGGCGGCCGCGACTTGCCTCTTCTGTTTATGGGCCGCGCAACAACAGGCCGCCTCGACCGACCGCGACCTGCGCAACGCGCTGTTGAACCAGGCCGTCGCGCTGGCCCAGACCATCAACGCCGAGCACATCTCCGAGCTTTCGTTCACGCCGGCAGACGGGGATCGGCCCGCCTATCAGCGCCTCTGCGCGCAGATGGCCGCGTTCAAAAGCCAAACCCCTTTCAACGGCATCTGGAGCCTGGCCCTCCGAGACGGCAAGCTGATCTTCGGACCGGAGTCGTACACACCGGGAACGCCGCTCGCCTCGCCACCGGGAACGCCCTACCTGAAACCGTCTAGCGCCGAATTCGACGTGTTCAAGAACGGGGAGGCCTATGTGAAAGGCCCGCAGAAAGACGAGTACGGCGAGTTCGTGTATGCCGTGGCGCCGGTCCTCGAGCCGCACACCGGCAACGTGTGTCTGGCCGTCGGCGTCGACCTGCTGAGCCGCCAGTGGCGGGCGATCTTGCTCAAGGCCAGCCTCCTTGCCGCGCTGCGGGTCTTGCCGCCCGGCCTGATCCTGCTCGCCGGACTCTGGCTGATCGACAGGCGCAAGCGGCTGCCCCCGGAGCACAAAAAGCGGCTGCGCTATGCCGAGGCCGTAACCGTGGCGCTCTTCTTCCTCTCGCTGACGCTGCTGGTCGCCTATGAGTCGCACGCGAAAGCCCACCTCGCCCAGCGGCAGGTTTTCGCGCAGCTGGCCTCCAACCAGGCGCACCGGCTGACCGCGCAGTTCCATCAGATCAGGGACAATGTGCTGGGCGGGATCGCCCTTTTCTTTCGGAGCTCCGATCGGGTCAGCCGCGCCGAGTTCGAATCCTTCGCAAGTTCCCTGCTCAAGCAGAACGGCGTCTTCGGCATCGGCTGGCTGGAACGCATCCACCAAGAGGACAGCGAGGCCTGGTCCTGCCACGCCCTGCTCGAGGGTTACCCGAACGCCAAGATCTGGACACCGCCGGCCGGACTCGGGCCGAGACGGCCCTATGGCCTGGACCGGCCGATGCTGTATCCCGTGCTGCACTCGCTCGAACACCGCGGCGGAGGTCTCGTCGTCGGCTTCGACGCGGGGGCCTGCCCGATCCGGCGCGCGGCGATCGAAGAGACGGTGCGTAGCGGCCTCGCCACCGCGACCCCGCCGCTGCCGCTGGCCCTCTTCAGCGGCGGCGACGTGACCGGCATGCTGGCGTATCATGCAACCCGCACGTCGAGCGGCTCCTCCGCGCTGATGGGCATCGCCATGGTCGCTTTCAAGCCCAAGGATTTGCTTCAGGCCCTGCTGGGCCCGGTCCCGCCCGAAGCCCTCTCCTCCCACGTCACGATCCATCAGCTCGGCCACCCCCAGGAGCCCCCCTTGTTTGTGGCGGAATGGGGCCAGGGCGTTGACGCGCAGCAGGCCCTTCACACGCACTCGGCCCACGAGATGAACCGAGTCTTTCCGATCTTCGCCTTCGGGCGCGCCTACGCGCTGACCTGTTCACCGGGCCAAGGCTTCCTCTCCTCCTATCCCGTCGATTCCGTCTGGCCGACCGTCGCGTCCGGACTGACGATCACCTTGCTCCTGACGTTGCTGACCGTCTTCTTCATCCGGCGGCACACCGATCTCGAAGTCCTGGTGGAACGACGCACCCAAGCGCTGCGCCAAAGCGAGAACAACTACCGGCTGGCCGAGGAGCGCGAACACCTCCTCAACCAGATGCTCATGGCGATCCGCAACGTGAACCAGCTGATCGTGCGCGAGCAGAACATCGACAACCTGCTACACGCCGCGTGCAAGAATCTGACCGAGACGCTCGGCTACCCCACCGCCTGGATCGCCCTATTCGACGAAGCCGGTGCCCTCTCCGCCTTCGCCTCATCCGGCCTGGGTGACGCGGCCGAGAACTTCCGCCAGAAAGTCGCGGAGCGGCACTACCCGCCCTGCATCCAGTCCATTCTCAACGGTCAGCGGCTTGCCATCAACCCGCAGCCTGAAGAAGTTTGCCCGTCGCTTTGCGGTGGCGTCGCACCTCGGGAGACGTGCATAGGCATGACCTCCCGGATCGACTTCGAGAACCACTTCTACGGCGTCCTGACCGTTTCTCTGCCCTCCCCGCTCGCCCGGGACCGGATGGCCGCCAGCCTGTTCACCGAACTGGCGGACGACCTGGGCTTCGCCCTGCACAAGATCGAGACGGCGGACGCGCTGGCGGAAAGCGAGACGCGCTTCCGTTCGCTCGTGGACGGCGCGCCGGATGCGATCTTCGTACAAATCGGCGGAGCCTTCGCCTTCCTCAACCCCAGCGCGTCTACCCTGTTCGGCGCGTCCTCCTGCGACGCGCTGATCGGCCGCTCCGTCCTCGACTTCTTCCATCCGGATGACCGCGACGCCGTCCGGCAACGCATCCGGATGCTGAACGAGGCGCGCCAGTCCATGCCCGCCATCGAGGAAACCATCGTGCGCGCCGACGGTCAAACCGTCGCCGTCGAAGTCTCGGCGGTGCCGTTCCGCTTCCAGGGTGAAAACGGCGCACTGGTCTTCGCCCGCGACATCAGCGCACGCAAACACGCGGAAGAGCAGCACCGCAAGCTCGAAGAGCAGCTCCACCAGTCACAGAAGCTCGAGTCCCTCGGACAGCTCGCCGGCGGCGTGGCCCACGATTTCAACAACATGCTGCAGGTGATCCTTGGCAACGTCGAACTGCTGCTGCAGGATGCGCCGCCGGAGTCGCCGCTCGCCGAAACGCTGTGCGACATCCGCAAGGCGGGCGAACGTTCGGCCGAACTCACCCGCCAGCTGCTGGCCTTCGCCCGGAAGCAGACCGTCGCCCCGCGCCCGCTCGACCTGAACGCCACCATCGCAGACCAGCTCAAGCTCCTCGGCCGTCTGATCGGCGAACACCTCGCCCTGCGCTGGCTCCCAGGCGAGGGCTTGCCGCTGGTCAAGATGGACCCGGCCCAAGTCAACCAGATCCTCACCAACCTGGCCGTCAACGCGCGCGACGCCATCCCCGGGCGCGGCACCCTGACCGTCGAGACCTCCCACCTTATCGTCACCCCGGAGGACACCTTCGATGAACTCGAGATCGGCCCCGGCCACTATCTGGTGCTAGCGGTCAGCGACGACGGCTGCGGCATGGACAGAGATACGCGCGCCCATATCTTCGAGCCCTTCTTCACGACCAAGCCCACCGGCCAAGGTACGGGGCTCGGACTGTCCACCGTCTACGGCATTGTCCGACAGTGCAACGGCTTCCTCAACGTCTACAGCGAACCCGGCCATGGCACAACCTTCCGCATTTACCTGCCCAGTTGCAACGACTCCCGCCCCGCGCCGCCGGCCAAGACGGACGAGGCCGCCAGCGACGTGACGCACCAGACGGTACTGCTGGTCGAGGACGAGCCCTCCCTGCTGAACTTCGCGGTCAAGCTCCTCAAGACGATGGGATTCACCGTACTCGCCGCCAAAAGCCCAGCCGATGCCCTAAGCCTCTCCGAGGCTTACCCCGACACGATCGACCTGCTGCTCACCGACGTGGTCATGCCGGAAATGAGCGGGCGCGAGCTCCAGCTGCGGCTGCACCAGCGACGCCCCCAGCTGCGGACGCTCTTCATGTCCGGCTACACCGCAGACGTCATCGCGCACCACAACGTCCTCGACGAGGGCATCCATTTCCTGCAGAAGCCCTTCTCCTCGTCGGAGCTCAGGCACGCGGTCATCGAGGTCCTCAACGCGCCCCCCGGCCCGTCCCCAGAACCCGCCTCCGACCCCGGCCAAGCGCCCGCTTGAGCCGCCCACGGCTTTGTGATACGTTCTGAAGCTGAATATCGTCAATGGCGCCCGACCGCAGCCCTACGCTGAGGGGCGCCTGAACCCAACGGAGGGTGTGTGATGCGTCGCTGGCTGAGCCTGCTCCTGCTTCTTCCCGTGTTCTCCTCCGCGGCCGAGGCGCCGACCCGCCTCGCGGTCAGCGATAACCGCCGCTACCTCGTGGACGCGTCCGGCCGCCCCTTCTTCTATCTGGCCGACACCGCCTGGGAGCTCTTCCACCGCCTCACCGAGCAGGACGCCGAGCGCTATCTCGCCCGGCGCGCCGAGCAGGGCTTCACCGTGATCCAGTGCGTGCTCCTCGCCGAATTCGACGGCGTCCGTACGCCGAACGCCAACGGCGACCTGCCGCTGCTCGACAACGACCCGGCCAAGCCCAACGAGGCCTTCTTCCGCCACGTCGACCGCGTCGTCGAGCGCATGCAGCGCCACGGCCTCGTGGCCGGCCTGCTCCCCACGTGGGGCGACAAGTGGAACCAGGCCTGGGGCAAAGGCCCGGAGATCTTCACCCCCGAGAACGCCCGCGCCTACGGCGCCTTTCTGGGCCGCCGCTACCGCGACCGCCCCGTGATCTGGATCCTCGGCGGCGACCGCCCCGTCAAAGACGACCGCCACCGCGCCATCATCGCCCAGATGGCCGAAGGCCTGCGCGCCGGCGACGGCGGCGCCCACCTCATCACCTTCCACCCCTGCGGCCAGCAGCAGTCCTCGCAGTATTTCCACGACGCGCCCTGGCTGGACTTCAACATGTCGCAGACCGGCCACGCCCGCAACGCCAAGAACTTCGAGTTCATCGGCCGCGACTACGCCCGCACGCCGGCCAAGCCCTGCCTCGACGGCGAGCCCGGCTACGAAGACCACCCCAACGGCTTCAAGGCCGAAAACGGCTGGCTCGGCCCGCACGACGCGCGCCGCAGCGCCTACTGGGCGGTCTTCTCGGGCGCCTGCGGCCACACCTACGGCTGCCATGCCGTGTGGCAGATGTGGGAGCCCGGACGCGCGCCGGTCAACACGCCGCTCACCTCGTGGCAGGAGGCGCTCGACCTCCCCGGCGCGAACCAGATGCGCCACCTGCGCGCCCTGATCGAAGCCAAGCCCTACCTCACCCGCATCCCCGACCCCGCGCTCCTCAAACAGGGTCCCCAAGAGGCGTGGCGCCACGTCGCCGTCACCAGCGACCGCACCCCCGGCCAGAAAAACGCCACCTTTGTCATGGCCTATTTCCCACACAACGTCGAGGCCGTGTTCGACACCTCCGTCCTCGCGAAGCCCAGAATGGACGTGGCGTGGTTCGACCCCCGCACCGGGCAAACCCACGGCCAAGGCCCGCGCGACAACCGCGGCGAACTGAAGATCGCGCCCCCGGCCGAGCGCCACCCCGTCGACTGGGTGCTCGTCCTGACCGCCGCCGACTGACGCCGCCCCCCGGTTGACAGCGTCCGCACTCTGTGCTATCTATGGAACCAGTTAATTGATTGGAACTCACGATGAAGCACGACGCCGAGGACGCTCTCAAAGACGGCGGGGTTCCCAACCTCGTCCGCGGGCTCGTCGCGCTCGAGCAGCTGGCCACACATCCGCAAGGGTTGCTGGCGGCCGAGCTCGCGCGCCTGCTCAGCGCGCCCAAGAACAGCATGGGCCGCATCCTCGCCGCCATGATGGAGCTGGGCTTCGTGATGAAAGGCCCGGCCGACAACCGCTACCGCGTGACCCGCAAGCTGCTGCACCTCGGCAGCGCCAGCCTCGGCGAGCGCCACCTCGTCAGCGAATCCATCGAGGAGATGTACGCCGTGCGCGACCGCCTGAACGAGACCGTGCTGCTGAACATCCCCATGGGCGACCACGGCATCACCCTCGAGCAGGTCCCGCCGCGGCAGCCCATCCACATCCGCGTGGAGCCGGGCTCGCGCTTCGAGCTCCACAACACCGCGCCCGGCAAGCTGTTCCTCGCGCTGATGCCGGACCGGGCCGCGCGCGCCTACCTGGCCCGCGCGCCGCTCGCCAGAAGCACGCCCCACACGCTCGGCCGCACGGCCCTGCTCAAGCAGCTGCCCGCCATCCGCGAACAGGGCTACGCCGTCGACCGCGGCGAAGCGCTGGAGGGCTCGAACTGCTTCGCCGCGCCGCTCCGCGACGGCAACGGCGCATGCATCGGCGCCCTGACCGTCACCGGCTTCTCCGCCACCGTGAACGAGGCCCGCGGGCCCGCCATCGCGGCGGCCCTGACGGCCGCCGCCGAACGCATCTCGCGGCGCCTCGGCTGGAACGGCGAAGCCGGACTCCTCCCGCTGCTGACGTAAAACGCACCCCCGGAAAACCCGCCATGCAACCGATCCGACCGCTTCTGCTCGCACTCTGCTTGGCCGCGCCGGCCGCCCGGGCCGCGTTGCCGGACGTGATCTTCTCGATCGGCCAAGACGACCAGAGCTGCGCGGAGTTTGCGCTCGCGCAGGGCGCCGGCTGGCAACGCTACGCGGAAACCTTCACCCGGCCGATCGCGTTCACCGCCGGCGCCTCACGCCCCGAGCGCGACTGGCCCTACATCCACCCCAACACCGCCGACGCCTGGGCCGGCGGACGCACCCACCCGTTCACCGTGCGCTTCGCGCTGGCCGAAGCGCCCTCCGCGCCGCTCACGCTCGTCATCGGCCAGCTCAACGCCCTCCAGAGCCCCACGCTGCGCCTCGCGGTCAACGGCCACGCGCTCGAGCCGTGCCCCCTGCCCGATGGCTCGGGTGACAGCTCCGGCCTCGCCGAAGGACAGACGCGGCCCGCGCGCACGCTCGTCCCCCTCCCCGCCGAACACCTGCACGCCGGGGAGAACGACCTGACCCTCACCCTCGAACGCGGCAGCTGGATCATCTACGACTACCTCCTGCTCTGCACGAAGGTGCCGGACGCCTATGCGCCCCCCGACCTCGCGCCCCTGGCCGAGGCGCTCAAGGCCGGCGCGTTTGGGCCGCTCGCCGAGATCGTCTTCGCCACGCGCAACACCGTCAGCGACGGCCACTGGTACGCCAACTTCGGCTACTACTGCACCTCGCCCGAGCGCCGCACCTACGGCACGCAGGGCCGCCTCTGCGCCTGGAACCTCCAGACCGGCGCGCTGCGCCTGCTGCTTGACGACCCCGAAGGCGCGGTCCGCGACCCCTGCGTCAGCTACGACGCCCGGCGGCTCGTCTTCTCCTACCGCCCCGCCGGCGCGCCCCACTACCACCTCTACGAGATCGGCCTCGGCGAGGCCGCCGGCGACGGTCTGCGCCAGCTCACCTTCGGCGGCTACGACGACCTCGAGCCCGCTTACCTGCCCGACGGCGGCATCGTCTTCGTCTCCGGCCGCGCCCGGCGCTGGGTCAACTGCTGGCTCACCCAGGTCGCCACGGTCCACCGCTGCGACGCCGACGGCCGCAACGTCCGCATGCTCTCCGCCAACATCGAGCAGGACAACACGCCCTGGCCGCTGCCCGACGGCCGGCTCCTCTACATGCGCTGGGAGTACGTCGACCGCAACCAGGTGAACTTCCACCACCTCTGGACCATGAACCCCGACGGCACCCAGCACAGCGTCTTCTTCGGCAACCTCCACCCCGGCGGGCTCTTCATCGACGCCAAGCCGATGCCCCACAGTGACGACGTGCTGTTCATCGACTCCCCCGGCCACGGCAACGTCGAGCACAAGGGCTTCGTCGCGCGCGTCTCCGCTAAGCAGGGCCCCGACGCCCGGCAGAACCTGCGCCGCATCAGCAAGACCGGCGACTACCGCGACCCCTGGCCGCTCAGCAGCGAGCTCTACCTGGCCGCGCGCGACCGCGACCTCGTGCTGATGGACCGCCTCGGCACCGAAAAGGTCCTCTACTCGCTGCCCCCGGCCTTCACCAACTGCTGGCTGCACGAGCCGCGGCCGGTCCTGCCGCGCGCGCGCGAACCGCTGATCGCCGACAAGACCGACCCCGCCCAGTCCAACGGCGTCTTCTTCCTCGAAAACGTCTACGAGGGCCGCCAGATGGCCGGCGTCGCCCGGGGCACCGTCACGCGGCTGATGATCCTGGAGTCCCTGCCCAAGCCCATCAACTTCACCGGCGGCATGGACCCGCTCAGCTACGTCGGCACCTTCACCCTGCCGCGCGTGCTCGGCACCGTGCCCGTCGAGCCGGACGGCTCCGCCCACTTCAGCGCGCCCGCCCTGCGCCCGCTCTTCTTCGTGGCGCTCGACCGCCAGGGCCGCGCGGTCAAGCGCATGCAGAGCTTCACCCAGCTCATGCCCGGCGAGCACCAGGGCTGCACCGGCTGCCACGAGCCGCGCACCAGCGCGCCGCGCCCCTACGCCTCCGCCGGCGCCGTCACCGCCGCTCGCCGCGCCCCCTCGTCGATCGACGCCGCGGACCGCGCCTTCGACGTCCCCGACTTCCCGCGCCACGTCCAGCCCGTGCTCGACCGCCACTGCGTGCGCTGCCACAACCCCGACGACCGCAAAGGCGGCGTGGACCTCTGCGGCGACCGCGGACCGATGTTCTCGATGGGCTACTACGCGCTCGTCGTCTGGGGCCAGATCGCGGACGGCCGCAACCTCGCCAAGAGCAACTACGAGCCCTACGCCCTCGGCAGCGGCGGCAGCCCGCTGATGCGGAAGCTCGACGGCTCGCACCACGGCGTCCAGCCCGCGCCGCAGGAGGTCGCCGCCGTCGCGCTCTGGCTCGACGCCAGCGCGCCCTACCCCGGCACCTACGCCGCGCTCGGCTGCGGCATGATCGGCGGCTACGAGCAGAACAACCAGGTGCTGGAGAACGACAAGGCGTGGCCGACGACCGTCGCGGCGCAGCCGGTCTTCGAGCAGCGCTGCGCCACCTGCCACACCCAAGGCCACAAGCCGCTCCCGCGCTTCCTGAGCGACGAGAACGGGCTCAGCTTCTGGATGCCCGACATGAAGGACCCGCGCCTCAAGACCCACCGCCACAACCTCTTCAACCTGACGCGGCCCGAGAAGTCGCTCTTCCTGCGCGCCCCGCTCGCGCGCTCCGCCGGCGGGCTCGGCCTCTGCACCAACGCCGCCGGCGCCGCGGTCTTTGACTCCACCGCCGATCCGGGCTACGCGGCGCTGCTCGCGATGGTCGACGCCGGCCGCCGGCGGCTCGACGCCATCAAGCGCTTCGACATGCCCGGCTTCCGGCCCCGCCCCGAATACCTGCGCGAGATGCGGCGCTACGGCATCCTGCCCGAAACCTTCGACATCGGGAAGGATCCCGTGGACCCCTACGCCCTTGACCGCCAGTACTGGGACTCGTTCATCTATCGGCCGCCAAAATAACGTCCCAACGCCCCTTGGATCTCCTTTTCTGCCATCCGGCCTCGCCCTTGCGCAAACCGGCGCTTTTTTTTGCGCAAACCCCAGTAGCGCGCTCCGTATTTCCGGTGCTATACTGATTCTGCTGTTGTAGACTATATCCGTGCGGACCCTAATTATTTCAGGAGTAACGCCATGACCTTCCGAAAGTATGCCGGTTTAATGCTGTGTGCGGTGCTAGCCCTCTCAACTCAAGGCGACACCCTGGTGGACGCCGGGCAGTCGCTCACCGTGACCAACACCGAAGACCTGGGCTTCAGCAACATCCAGCTGGGCAACGGCGCGGCGTTGGTGTTTGCGGGGACTGCCGCAAGCCCCGGCGGGCTGAACGAGTACATGCGAACCGGCACAGGCTGGCTGGGCTGGCCAGGCACCGCCACCTACGGGACGTGGGTCCGCGTGACGACCAACGCCTACTGGGCCAGCACAACCTTCGCGACGAACTCCGTTGAATACATCTACACGGGCCGCTGGCACATCCCGGCAACCGGCACCTACAGTTTCTACGAACACATCGATGACGCGGCGATGATCGTCGTAGACGGGAACATCGTCTTGCAGAATGGCGTCTGGAACGCCCCTTCCTGCATGCGTGACATCCCGCTCGCGGCGGGCTGGCACGACCTCGAACTACGCCTCTACAACGGAAAGGGGGGAGGCGGCGGAATGTTCACACCCGACCTGGCGAGCGGCTTCCTCTTCAGCCCCAGCAACGACCTGATCAGCGTCGCCAACCAGACCAACGCTTACCCGTTCGCCGACCCCGGCGACGGCAGCGTGCTCAAGCCTGTCCACAACTGCACCCTCTTTCAGAAAGTCTTCGTCGCCGACAGCGCGTCCTTCGATCTCTCCGCCCACGGGACCGACCTGCCGCTGGCACTGACAGGCGGCCTGCTGCCCGCCTCCACCGTTGGCAGCGCCAAGCTGACCGTCGCGGGCGGCACGGGCGAGCTCTTTTTCGGTGCCCCCAACACGGCGGGCGCGCAGTTTACGCCGTACAACGCCGACATCGCCTTTGCCGGCGTCAGCAACCCCGCCGGCGTCACGTTCCGCGACTTCTCGACCCTGATCACGGTCCCGACATCGTGCGCCTGGCGCGTCGCTAACAACGCCACCGTCGCGCTCTACGGCACGAACCTGTTCGGCTCCGGCGACCTCGTGCTCACCAACCACAACGTCTACCTGCTCTCGCCGTTCGCCGCCGCCCCCGAGGCGGTCGTCCGCGTGCAAGGCACCAACCTCACCGGCGCCCTGAAGCCCTGTTCCATAGACGCGAGCGGCTGGTGGTCGGGCTGGGCCGTCACCCTCACCAACGACATCTCCCTCGAGGGCGTCAATCCGACGGCCCTCTTCCCGATCAACGTCGACCTGGTCGTCCAAGGCACCCTCTCCGGCACCGGCACGGTCACCAAGACCGGCAACGGCCGCACCGAGATCCTCGAGCCCTGCACCTTTGTCGGCCCCGTCTCCTGCTCCGACCTGGGCACTTTCGTCTTCCGCTCCGACACCGCGGGCCATTCCAACAACACCGTCACCGTCGGCGCGGGCTCGACGTTCGCCCTCTACCCGACCGGCGCGGGCACGACCGACACGACCGCGTGGATCCAGACGCTGCGCGGCGGCGGCACCTCCGGCAAGGTCTCCGTCCCCGTCCGCCAGTCCCTG
>CAZOIS010000049.1:0-28172 GCA_964579865.1 uncultured Lentisphaeraceae bacterium
GATGCTGGGCGAGCCCAAATTCCTGAGCGAGCAGCAGCTGCAGCTGGAGAGCAAGTCGGATGTGCAGATGGGATCGTTCGAGTACGATCCGGGCATGATGTCGATCAAGGAAAAAGAGCTGCGCAACACGATCTGCCAATTCGTCGAACGCGGCTACCGGCAGCGCTTGCTGACGGGGTCGACCGGCACGTTCTCGGCCCGTATCGATGAGCATTCATTCCTGATCACGCCGCGGCCGCTGGACCGTTTCAGCGTGTTGCCCGAGGAGATCGTCATGATCCGCAAAGGCAAACGCGAGATGGGGAAGATGCCGAGCCATGCGGTGCTGTCCCACAAGGCGATTTATGACGCGCACCCCGGGGTGCAGGCGATTATCAACGCCTGCCCCTTGAACGCGTTGGCCTTCAGCGTCTGCCACCAGGCGATCGACACGCGGACGCTGCCCGAATGCTACATTTTCCTCCGCGAGGTCGGTCTGCTGCCGTTTGAGACGACGTTCAACGACTATGACGCCATGACGCGGCAGCTTTCGCTGCGGCATCCCGCTGCCGTCTTGTGCAACAATGGCGTGATGGTCGTCGGGCGGGACATCCTTTCCGCGTTCGATCAGCTCGAGGTGCTGGAGTGCTCTGCCGAAGCCATTCTGGACAGCCTGCCGATCGGCGGCCATGTGCCGATGGGCAAACAGGTCATCGACGATATCATTAAGGCGTTTAATCTGCCCGAGTGATACGGGCGGAGGGGGGGCTTTGGCCGGGGCCCGTTGCGACAGTTTTGTAAGGGGGCTTATGGCATCTTACGTTTTGGTTCAGGAAAAACGTGAGACTCTTGTTTCGGCCTGGTGATGCAACTATCTGAGGATTAGTCAGTTGCGTCATGTGGCCGAGAGTGGCACGCATTCTGCGAAAAGAGAAACGTCCAAAGTTGTATGAACACAAACGCGATATCGGAGTAAGCGGATGAGTATCACTAGACAGAATGCGATTGAGTCGGCGATTCAGTACCAAGGAGTCAGTGAACCGGTTCAGGGACGTGGACAGGTGAGCGACTATTTCGGCATGAACGTTTTCAGTGACGAACAAATGAAGGCGCGTCTGCCGAAGGGAATTTACAAAGCGCTGCGCAAGACGATCGAGGAGGGCGTTCCGCTGGACTTCAGCGTGGCGGACGTCGTGGCGTCCGCGATGAGTCAATGGGCCATGGAGCGCGGGGCCACGCATTATGCCCACGTCTTTTACCCGTTGACCGGGCTGACGGCTGAAAAGCATGACAGCTTTTACAATCCGGATGACAAGGGCCACCTGATCGCGGAGTTTTCCGGCAAGCAACTTATTCAGGGCGAGCCCGACGCTTCCAGCTTTCCGAGCGGCGGTATTCGCGCGACGTTCGAGGCCCGCGGCTACACGGCGTGGGATGTGACCAGTCCCGCGTTTCTCACGGAGGGCCGTAACGGACTGACGCTTTGCATCCCGACGGCGTTCTGCTCGTGGACCGGGGAGGCGCTGGACAAGAAGGTGCCGCTGTTGCGCTCGATGCAGGCGCTGAACAAGCAGGCGCAGCGCGTGCTCAAGCTGTTCGGCCATGACGATCCCGGCATGATCATCGCGAACGCTGGTCCCGAGCAGGAGTATTTTCTGATCGACCGGAACTTCTACTATGCGCGCCCCGATCTGCTGAGTTCGGGCCGGACGCTGTTCGGCACCCGTCCGCCCAAGGGCCAGGAGCTTGAGGACCAGTATTTCGGCACGATCCCCGAGCGCGTGCTGGCGTTTATGATGGAGGTGGATCAGGAGTTGTACAAGCTGGGGGTCCCCGTCAAGACGCGGCACAACGAGGTGGCGCCGGCCCAGTATGAGATCGCCCCGGTTTTCGAGAGCGCCAACCTCGCGACCGACCACCAGTATCTGGTCATGCAAACACTGCAGCGCGTGGCGCCGAAATACGGCTTGGCCTGCCTGCTGCACGAAAAACCGTTCGCCGGCATCAACGGTTCGGGCAAACATCTGAACTGGTCGTTGGGCGGTCCCAAGGTCGGCAACCTGCTGAATCCCGGCGCGACGCCTCACGAGAACATGCAGTTCTTGGTGTTTTGCGCGGCCGCCATCCGCGCCGTGAATCTTCACGCCGTGATGTTGCGCGGTTCTGTGGCCCATGCCGGAAACGATCACCGTTTGGGCGCGAACGAAGCGCCGCCCGCGATCATGTCGGTCTTTTTGGGCGAGCAGCTCGCCGACGTTTTCTCGCAGATCGCCGCTGGCGGCGCAAAGCAGTCCAAGAAGATGGGCATGCTGACGGTCGGCGTGGACACTTTGCCGCCGTTGCCGAAGGACGCGACGGACCGCAACCGCACGAGTCCGTTCGCTTTCACCGGTAACCGGTTCGAGTTCCGAGCGGTTGGCTCAGGCCAGTCCATCGCCGGGCCGCAGGTGGTGCTCAACACGATTATGGCCGAGTCCTTGGACTATGTGGCCTGCGAGCTGGAGAAGGCCCCGAAGGACCAGAAGAAATTCAATGCGGCCGTGCAGAAGCTGCTGCAGAAGATGATCCGTGAGAACAGCCGTGTGATTTTCAACGGCGACAATTATTCGGGCGAATGGCGCGCCGAGGCGGCCCGCCGCGGGTTGCCCAACGCCGGAAGCACGCCGGAGGCGCTCGAGGCAATGGAATGCCCCGAGACGTATGAGGTGTTCAGCAAATACGGCGTGCTGAGCCACCGCGAGGCGGAAAGCCGGTTCGAGATCTACAAAGAGAAGTACGTGAAGGACGTGCTGATCGAGGCCCGCCTGTGCCTGATGATGGCGCGGACCATGATCTTCCCTGCCGGCGTGAAATACCAGATGTTGTTGGCTCAGACCGCCGCCTCGCTCTCGACGATCGGGAAGTCGGGGTGCACGACGACGCTCGACGAGGTGAACGAACTGCTGGGCAAACTTCAGAAAGCCATGCTGTTGCTGGAGGATGTCGTGATCGTGCCGGACGGATTGTCGCACGCGCAGCAGTGCCGCTATCTTGTGGCCACGGTAATCCCCGTGATGAACGACCTGCGCAAAGTGGTCGACGCGCTCGAGCATATCTGCGCGGATGATCTCTGGCCTCTGCCGACGTATCAGGAGATGCTGTTCATCCGCTAGACGGAAAATGGCGCCAGGACGGGGGCGTTGCGAATGACACGACGGGCCGACCGTTGGGCGTCGTAACGCACTCCGAACAAAGGGGACTGCACATGCACAAGCAATTCGGTTATTGCAGAGTGGGTGCCGCAGTCCCCTTTGTGCGTCCCGGCGCGGTGGGCGACAACATCGCTTCGATGGCCGGTTTGGCAAAAAAATCGGCCGAAGCCGGAGCCGACGTGCTGGTCTTCCCCGAGCTGTGCGTTTCGGGGTATACGTGTGCCGATCTGTTTTTTCAGCCTGCGCTGCTGGATGCGTCTGAAAAGGGCTTGGCGGCCTTTCTGAAAAAAATCTGGCAGTATGACACCTTGTTCGTCCTCGGGCTTCCGGTTCGGCTGGGCGGCATGCTTTTCAACTGCGCGGTTATCTGCAGGCAGGGGAACATTCTGGGCGTTGTTCCTAAAACATATCTCCCCAACACGCGCGAGTTCTATGAGAAGCGGTGGTTCAGTTCCGCTATCGCCACCCAGGCAACCTCCGTCCGGATATGCGAAGAGGAGGTCCCTTTCGGAACGGACCTCATCTTCCAGTCTCTCGGAAGCTGTGATTGCTCAGTCGGCGTGGAGATTTGCGAGGATCTCTGGAGCCCGGTGCCCCCGTCGACGCGGCTGGCGTTGAGCGGAGCAATGGTGCTCTGCAACCTTTCGGCGAGCAACGAACTGGTCGGCAAGCACGATTACCGGCGCAGTCTGGTGCTGCAGCAATCCGCACGGTGTCTGGCCGCCTACGTGTATGCGGGTGCGGGGCCGGGCGAGTCGAGCACGGATTTGGTTTTCGGCGGGCATGCGATGGTTGCCGAAAACGGACGGCTGCTGGCTGAGAATCAGCGGTTTCAGCGCGATCCCTCACTCCTGTTGACCGATATCGATCTGGCGTATCTCAAGTTCGAGCGGCAACAGAATTCCTCCTATGGGGCGTGCGCCTCGCAGACGGCTTCGGCGCGCAAGATCGTCTACGATGAAGCGGACGAGGTCTCCGCCTGCACGGGCTTGCTGCGGACCGTTGAGCCGCATCCCTTCGTGCCGGCGGACGAATCTCTTCGTGACAGCCGGTGCGAGGAGGTCTTCGCGATTCAGAGCACCGGGTTGGCGACGCGCCTGCTACATGCCGATTGCCGCCGTGTGGTCGTCGGAATTTCGGGCGGGCTCGACTCCGCTTTGGCGCTGCTGGTGATCTGCGAGGCGTTTGACCGCGCCGGCGTTGACCGCGCCGGCATTCACGCCTTGACGCTCCCGGGGTTCGGGACGACGGAACGCACGCTGGGCAATGCAGCCCGCCTGTGCGAGGGGCTCGGCGTGTCGCTGGAGCGGATCGATATCACGGCGGCCTGCCGCCGTCATCTGTCCGACATCGGACACGCCGGTGAGACGCACGATGTCGCCTACGAGAACACCCAGGCGCGCGAACGGACCCAAATCCTGATGGACAAGGCAAACATGCTCGACGCGTTGGTCGTCGGGACCGGTGACCTTTCGGAATTGGCGCTGGGGTGGTGCACCTACAACGGTGACCACATGAGCATGTATGGCGTCAACAGCGGCGTGCCCAAAACATTGGTGCGCTATCTGGTCAGCTGGGTTGCGGATCACCGCGCGAATGCTCTGACCGCGGCGGCTCTGCTCGACATCTTGGCGACGCCCGTTTCGCCCGAGTTGCTTCCGGCTGATCAGGAAGGACGGATCGTTCAGAAGACCGAAGAAGTGGTCGGCCCGTATGAGGTGCACGACTTCTTCCTTTACCACTTTGTGCGTTGCGGAGCATCGGCCGAAAAGATCCGTTTTCTGGCGGGCATCGCGTTCAAAAACGCTTACCGTCCGGCGGATATCGACCGCTGGCTTAAACTTTTCTACACGCGGTTTTTCGCCCAGCAGTTCAAGCGCTCCTGTATGCCGGACGGGCCCAAGGTCGGCTCTCTCAACCTTTCGCCCCGCGGGGACTGGCGCATGCCCAGCGATGCCTCCGCCGAAGTCTGGCAGCCCTGACCCGCGCTGGTTCTTGCGCCCCGTTTGAGCGCTGCAAGGCGCCGTGCACCGTTGCGTCGCGACGCCGCACACCCCATCCAAAAAGTATAAATCAACGGTCATTTCGTGTATTGTCTTTGCCCCTTGGAAGCCGATACAATAAGAACGTAATGTGGAAGTTGGTTCAAAAGGAGAGGGGATCGCTATGGGTCTGATGACAGCCGCGCTGGTGAGCTTGGTGCTGGGCAACTGGCAGGTCAAATTTGATGAAACGGACGCGAAGCTGGAGCTCGTGAACGCGAAAGGTGAGGCGCGTATCAGTGGTTCGTTGACGTTCTCCTCGGGCGGCAAAGCGTGGCAGGTGGCCGCGCCGCGCGACGCGGTGAAGAGCCGCTTGGCGCTGTTGGATGCCAGCGGGAATGTGCAGGGCTACATCGCGTTCCAGAATAACGGCGACCGGCTGTCGATGCTGGTTTATCACCGCACCGCCCAGTCGTATTCGGGCGAGTTGGACTTCACCGGCGAGGTGGCTTTCACGCCGGACAGCTTCGCCTGCCGCACGCAGCCGGTCAAGGGGTCGCGCGTGATTCAGCTTGCGACCGGCGGCGCGGACTCTGCGCTGAACGACTCGCTGTTCGATCCCGAACGTGACCGTGCGCTGCTGGTCCGCGCAGCGTCCAACACGCTGACGACCAAGGGCGCGGGCCGCTACGGCATGGAGTTGCGCGGCACGATCCAGGAGTCCTCCGAGGCGGTCTGGACGTTCACGCTCGAGAACGATTATTACCGCACCCGCTACGTGCCTTACTACAAGCCGATCAACCGCAAGCGCTGCCCCTCCGCGCCGACGGGGTGGATGTCGTGGAACACCTATTTCGACCGGGCCACGGCGGACGACAACCTGGCCGAGGCGCGGATCGGCAAAGAGCAACTGCAGCCCTTCGGCATGGAGTACTGGCACATCGAGTCGTGGCAGGACAACTCCGACACGTTGCCGGTCAGCAACTTCGACAACTTGAGCTTGACGCCGAGCCCGAACAAGTTTCCCTTGGGCATGAAGAAGCTGGCGGACGATATCCGCGCGCTGGGTTTCAGGCCCGGCCTCTGGACGGCCCCGTTCGGCACGGGCAGCACGAACTTCTATCTGGCGCACAAAGGCTGGTTCCTGCACGACAAGAACGGTAAACCCCTCTCGACCTGGAACGGCAAGTTCACGATCGATCCCTCGCAGCCCGAGGCTGTCGATTACCTGCGCGAGATCCACCGCATCGCGTCGCGCGAATGGGGCTACGAATATTTCAAGATCGACGGCATGTCGGGCCGCGGCCCCGGCTACTGCGCCCACTTTTTCGAGCGCCCGGAGATCCGGGCCTGCTTTAAAGATCCCGCGTGTCCCAACCCCTTCGAACGGTGCGTAAAGGCGTTCCGCGACGGCATCGGCGAAGACCGCGTCTTCCTCGCCTGCCAAGGGCATTTCACCGGCCCGGAGGCGGCCTATGCGGACGCGTCGCGCACGGGCGCGGACATCGTGCATCCCAATCAGCCGCCGCACTGGGCAAACCTGCTGAGCCAGGCCAAATGCACGATGAACCAGGTCTTTGCGCACAACATCGTGTTCTACGCCGACCCCGACACGTTGCTGGTGGGCGACTTCCTCGACATCGAGCAGGCGCGGCTCTCCACGACCGTGGTGGCGTTGCCCGGCCAGATGATGTTCTCCGGCGACAAACTGGCGGCGCTCAAGCCGGAACGCATGAAGCTGCTGCAGCAGGCGCTGCCGGTGTGCAGCGTCCGTCCGATGGACCTCTTTCCCTCCTTCAGCCTGTTGCCGGTGTGGGATCTGAAGGTGCGCCGCGCCTTTGCCGAATGGGACGTAGTGGCGCTCTTCAACTGGTCCGACGCGGCGGCGCCGGTCGGCTTCGACTTCGCGGAGCTCGGCTTGCCCGCCAGCGCCGATTATGCGGTCTATGAGTTCTGGACCCAAGCGTATCAGGGGGTCCGCAAGGGCCGCTTCGAGATGCCGGTCCCGGCGCGCGGCGTGCGACTCCTCGCGGTTCATCGCGCGCAGGCGCATCCGCAGTTCCTCAGCAGTGACCGGCACATCGCGCAGGGCGCGGTGGAACTGACGCAGCTCGCGTGGGACGCCACGGGCAAGACGCTGACGGGCAGCGTGAAGGCGGTCAAGGGCTTCCCCCTGACGCTGCGCTTCCGTACCCCGGCCGGCTTTACGTTCGCCGCCGCCCAAGCCAAAGGCGGCACCGCCTGCCGGGCGGTCGCCGAGTCTGCCGATGTCGTGGCCTTGACCTTAACCAGCACCGCCTCTCAAGATGTGCCCTTCACGCTCTCATGGAAATGATGTCGCTTTACTTCATGCGGGAAGAGGTTGTAACCTCTTGCCCGACATGAAGCGCGAGGGAAACAGGAAGTATCTGACCGCATACAACCCGCCGGGGCGTGACGCCTTGACATGGGGCGTGCGCGTGCTGGATGCGGGGTTTGAAGCCTTTCCTCCCGGCAAGCCCTATCCCGCCATCGACCATCATCCCGCGCCATACCTTTACGCGTGGGAAAAGGGTCGCGTCTTTTCCGAGTACCAGTTTCTGGCCATCACCCGCGGGCAGGGCATTCTGGAAACCGCGACTTGTCCGCAGCTCGAAATCCATGCGGGCGACATCTTCATTCTGTTTCCCGACGAGTGGCACCGTTTCAGGCCTGATCCGAAAACCGGCTGGGACGAGAATTTCGTGGGGTTTGACGGCGATTACGCGCGCCACCTGATGCAGTCGTTCTTTGTGTCGGGCGAACCGGTTCTGCGCGGGGCGGCCACCCCTGAAACTGTGGCGCTGCTGCGCAAGATCGCGCTTGCGGCGGAGGACACGTCGTCCGAAACCTCGCCGCTGGTTTTTGCGGACATGATCACGCTGATCACGCGGCTGGTGCTGTTCATGCGTGTCCACGCACCGAACGAGCGGCGCGCGATCTGCCAGAAAATTCATCTGGCCCGCGAGCATATCCTCGCGCATGCGTTCCAGCGGATTGATTTCCACCGTTTGGCCTGTTCGCTGGGGCTAAGCTATACGGTGTTTCGCCGGATGTTCCAGAAGGAGACCGGGCACGCACCGCTGGCGTATCAGCTCGAAATCCGCATCAACCGCGCGCGCGTGCTGCTGGAGCAGACCGACCAGCCGGTTTCCGAGATCGCGCAGCAGACCGGCTTCGCGAATGTCTTCTACTTCTCAAAGATGTTTTCCAAGCGCGCGGGCCAGACGCCTTCCGCCTGCCGCCAGGCCGCGTTCGCGCGCAAGGTCGGACGCTAACCTTTCGCTCGACGTTTGTCCCCGAACCTTTTCCGTTTCGGGGACATGAATTATGAGGCAATGTGACTCGCGCTCGCGCCTTTAAACAGCATCACGCTTGATTCGGTGTAAGCGGCAAGGTATAGTGGTTGCAAACAAATTCAAGGAGGGGTTTATGTCTGGTGCTTTGTTGGAACTGACGAATGCTGATTTTGATGCGGCCGTCGCGAGCGGCGTGACGCTTGTGGACTTTTGGGCTCCTTGGTGCGGCCCCTGCAAAATGCAGACCCCGATTCTTGAGCAGCAGGTCGTTCCTGCCATGTCGGGACGCGCAAAGATCGCCAAGGTGAATGTCGACGACGCGCGCGAACTGGCGGTGCGTTTCGGCGTGAAAAGCATTCCCGCCCTGTTCATCTTCAAAGATGGCCAAGTGGCGCAGCAATTCGTCGGACTCCAGCGTGGGGAGGCGTTGGTGAAGGCGCTGGATGCGGTGCTCGGAGCATGAATTTTATTCTTCCGTATTGACCGGTCCGGTAGTTTCTGTATTATATCAGCCTTTCATGTGTTTCGAGGTAGTGGATTAAGGAGCAACGTTTCATGGCGAATATCAAGAGTGCAGTCAAGCGTGCGAAACAGTCTGAGGCCAGCCGTCTGCGTAACCGGTCGGTGAAGAGCAGCGTTCTGTCGGCGCGCAAAAAGGTGCTTGTGGCGATCGGTGCCGGCAATAAGGACGAGGCGCAGAAGGTCTATTCCGCATACACCTCGACGTTGGACAAGGCGGCGAAGAAGGGCGTGATCGCCAAGAATAACGCCAGCCGCAAAAAGTCTCGCATCGCGATCAGCATCGCCAAAATGGCGTAGCCTGCCGCGCGCTGTCTGTTTTCGGCTTCTGGACCGGTCACTGTACGCAAGTAGGGTGACCGGATTTTGTGTTTTCGAGCGAGGCGGGTATGCGAACTCTGAAAGTGATTGATCTGGGGCGGAACACCGAGTACGGCGAGGTGCTGTCTTTGCAAGAGCGTTTGCATGCGCAGCGTGTGGCTGGAGACGCCGCGGATACGCTTCTGCTGGTGGAGCACCGTCCGGTGTACACGTCGGGTCGCTCGGCATCGGCTGACCACATTATCTATTCTGAGAACGAATTGCGGCGGGCGGGGATCGGGCGGGCTGTGACGTCGCGCGGCGGCGATGTGACCTATCATGGGCCCGGACAACTGGTGGGGTATCCCATCGTCCATCTCGGGGACGCGGGGATCCGCGTGCTCGAATACGTGACGGCGCTCGAGGCGACGCTGATCCGTGCGGTCGCAGCGTTCGGCATTGCCGCCGGTCGCGATGTGCGCAACCGCGGCGTGTGGGTGGGGAACGACAAACTGGCTGCGCTGGGCATCCGCGTGTCGCACCAGGTGACGATGCACGGTTTCGCGCTCAATGTGACGACGCGGCTGGAGGACTACCGCGGCATCGTGGCCTGCGGTTTGCGTGATGCGGGCGTGACATCGATGGCACGCCTGCTCGGATGGGATCCTCCGATGGCGGAGGTGAAGGAACGCGTCACGGCGGCGTTTCGCGAGGTTTTCGGATACGGTTGAAGGCGCGCCAGGATTGCGTGCTGCGGAAGGGACATCATGAAAACATGGCTGAGAACCGGAGCCGAACTGTTGCTGGTGATCCTGCTGGTGCCTCAGGCCTTTGTCCATTGCTATTATTTTACGGACTTTTTTTCGGGGCGCAATCCGTTGCCCATGCTGAAATCCCTGTCGGTCTACGCGCTGACCGTCTCGTGGGTCTCCGCGCCGTTCCTGGCGTTCTTGACACTGCTGGTTAAGGCGCTTGTCAGAACGAACGTGCGCGGCTGGGTTGTCCTGCTGTTTTGTGGTTTGTCGGGAGTGCTGTGGGTCGCCGCCTGGAATCTGTTCGTTTACGACATTTTTTCTTATGGACGGGCCGCCATTCCTGTGGTGTTATGCAGTTTAGGTACGGCGGGTTACGCGTTGGCGGGACAGCTCTACCGGAAGGGGTTGCCGATGCCGGAAAAGAAGGAAAACGAGGCAGTGGGCTTGCGTGGATGACAAATTTTCTGATATTGTCATTGTCGTGTCCGGTAAAAGTTCCGCGATGCTTTTTCAGATCGCAGTGCCGGCCAATGGCGCGTGAATTGAAACGAACAACCAAGGAGTAATGCGACTATGTCATGGTTTGAGAAACCCGCCGAAGCGCCGGCCCGTGTGCCGACGGAGGCGATCTGGGCCGTATGCCCGTCCTGCAAGGCGTATATCGCTAAAGATGTTTGGCGTGCGGCCGATAAGGTGTGTCCCCGCTGCAACCATCACGACCGTCTCTCTTGCCGCGAGCGTGTGGCGCTGCTGTCCGACGCGGGCAGTTTTAAGGAGCTGAACCCCGGGGTGAGCTTCAATGATCCGCTGAAGTTTACGGATTCGAGCGGGGCCTACGCCGACAAGGCCAAGGCGACGGTTGCAAAGACGGGCGTCGGCGAATCGGTGCTGACGGGGACGGCGGAGATCGAGAAGATCGGCGTCGTGCTGGGCGTGATGGATTTCAAGTTTTTGGGAGGCAGCCTGGGAAGCGGAACAGGCGAGCGTATCCTCCTGGCCGCAGAAAAGGCCGTGGAGCTCAAACGCCCGCTGATCATCGTGTCTGCCTCGGGCGGCGCGCGCATGCACGAAGGCATCGTCTCGCTGATGCAGATGGCCAAAACGTGTGCGGCGATCGCGCGCGTGAAAGAGGCAGGCCTGCCGTACATTTCGATCTTGACCGATCCGACGACCGGCGGCGTTTCTGCGAGCTACGCGATGGTCGGCGATCTCAATATCGCCGAACCTAAGGCGCTGATCGGTTTTGCGGGACGGCGGGTCATCGAGCAGACCATCAAGCAGAAGTTGCCGGATGACTTCCAGACCGCCGAATACACGCTCGCACACGGCTTTGTGGACCATATCGTGCCGCGCAAGGAGATGAAGTCTTTCCTCGCAAAGATTCTCCGCTACGCGGGATTCTGAAAAACAGGCGGAAACGTATCCCGGCTTCTATGTATCGGGCAACCGCTTGCGGTTGCCTCCAACCTTAAACCTCTTATTCTTATGGCTAAACAAACAAAACTTTCACCTTGGGACATTGTGCAGATCGCACGTCACGCGGAGCGCCCGAACATCACGGACTATGTCCGGTTGTTGTGTGACGATTTCGTGGAACTCCACGGCGATCGTCTGTTCGGTGACGACCGCGGGTTGATCGGCGGATTCGCCACCATCGGCGGCGTAAAAGTAGTGCTAATCGGCCACCGCAAAGGCCGCGGCATCGAAGAGAACATCGAGGCCAACTTCGGCATGGCGAACCCCGAGGGGTACCGCAAAGCGATGCGCCTGATGCGCTTGGCGGAAAAATACGGATTGCCGGTGGTCTCTTTTGTGGACACGCCTGGCGCATATCCCGGTAGCGAGGCCGAGGCGCGCGGACAGGCCGAGGCGATCGCGCACAACCTGGAATTCATGTCCACGCTCAAGACGCCGATCGTCGTGGTGGTCTGCGGCGAGGGCGGCAGCGGCGGTGCGTTGGGCATTGCCGTCGGCGACCGCGTCCTGATGCTGCAGAACGCGGTCTACTCGGTGATTTCGCCCGAGGGCTGCGCCTCGATTCTCTGGCGCGACGGGACAAAGGCGGCGCTTGCGGCCGAAACGCTGAAGATCACGGCGGACTCGCTCAAGTCGCTGGGCATCATCGATGCAATCGTGCCCGAGCCCGCTGGCGGCGCGCACGCCGATCCCTCTGCGACGGCTTCGGCGGTGAAAAAGGCCGTGTTGGCCTGCCTCGCCGAGCTCAAGCGCCTCTCGCTTGAGGAACTGGTCGCGCAGCGGTACGCGAAGTTTAGCGCCATGGGCCGTTTCTAACGTCCCGTGCAATGCTGTTTGAGGGCGGGGGAGACCCCGCCCTTTTTCGTGTTCTGCCCCGACTTTTAAGGATTTGCTGTTGCCCACGCGCACGGTTCAAAGTAAACTGGTCGCTTCTTTTTCGGTACCAGAAAACGATTGTTCAAAAGGATTGCGATGCTGACGATATTAATCAACGCCGTTATCGGCATGCTGCTGAGCGCCGCTTTGGGGATGACGCAGACGGCCAATTGGGGATGGGCGACCTTTTGGGGGGTGCTCGCGTTTGTGGCCGGACAGGCGGGAACGGGTTTTCTCGTACAGAAACGGATAAAGAATGACATGGGGGCCGTCCAGAAGATTCTCGAGGATGGCCAGAAACGTTTGCAGTTCAAGATAAACCAGTGGCAAATGCGGCCGCCGGGTAGTATCAAGCAGGCTCAGCAGGAGATCGAGCGCGACCAGCGGACCTTTGTCGAGCGGGCGCTGGAAGAGTCGAAGGGGCTGGCGCGTTATAACCTGTGGGCTCCGCTCATGGGACGCCAGATCGCCACCATGCGGATTCAGCTGTATTGGATGCTCAAGGATTTCAAGAACGTCGATGAACTGATGCCCAAGGCGTTGATCGTCGACCCCTTGATGGCGGCCATCAAGATCGCGCGCATGTTCATGAAGAAGGAGGCCGGGATCGATAAGGTGTTTGCGAAGCACACCGCGCGTTTGCGCTACGGTCAGGGCGCGTTGCTTTACGGCCTGTATTCGTGGATATTGGTGCAGAACAAGGATCTGGATGGCGCACATAAGGTGCTGATCCAGGCCTGCGAAAAAATGGAAAACGATACCATCAAAAAGAATCGCGAACATCTCGCCAACAACCGGGTCGGCCATTTCTCGAACGCCGGTTTGGGTGACGAATGGTATGCGCTTCATCTCGAGCAGCCGAAGGTCAAGATGCAAAGGCAGCGTTATCCGGACCGGCCTTTCTGATGCGGTACGGCGTTGACAGGAAGTGGCGATGAGGGATACGCGTGACAGATTGGAGATACTGGGCTTGGAGGTCATGTGCGTGATCGGCGACCTCCCGGAAGAGCGGTGTCGCGAGCAGAGGCTGATGGTCGACGTGTCGCTGGTCTGCGACCTTGCGGTTGCGGCCGCGAGTGATGCGCTCTCCGATACGGTCGACTACGCGGCGCTGGCCGTAAAAATCCGAACCGCGTTGAAAGAGGCTCGGTGCCGCATGGTCGAACGCGCCGCGGAATGTGTGGCGCGTGTTTGCCTCAGTGAGCCGCGTGTTCAAGAGATTGCCGTGAGGGTGGAGAAATACGGCGGGGTTCCGGGGCTGCGGGCGGCGGCGGTGTCGATCGTGAGGAGCAAGGAGGGGGCTGCCCTATGACCTCGATGCCGAAGAAAGCGGTCGTTCTGGCTGCCGGCTTGGGCACCCGCTTGCGGCCCTTGACGCTGGATTGTCCGAAGCCGTTGATGCCGCTCTGGAACGTCCCGCTGATCGAGCACGTGCTCCGGATGTTGGAGCGCTGGGGAGTTGAGGACGTCGCGGTCAACTTGCATTGGCAACCGGAAAAGATCCGGGACTATCTGGCTTCGCGTGATGGCCGTGTCCGACTGGACTTCTCGTATGAGGCTGAAATTCTGGGGACCGGCGGCGCTTTGCGTCCGTTCCGGGATTTTATCGGAGATGCGCCTTTTTGGGTTGTCAACGCCGACATTGCGGCCGCTCTGGATCCAGAACCTCTGCTCAAAGCGTTTCTGTCAGGCGACGGGCTGTCGGCTGCGTGGCTTGAGCCGAAAAAGGGCCCCCGCACGGTTGAGTCGGACCGGCGAGGTCGTATCACTTGTTATCGCAGCCCGACTCCCGGGGTGCAGGGGACCTTCACCTTCTGCGGGCTGCAACTGGTCTCCCCTCGGATTTTCGGCTATCTGCCGGATCGTTCATTCTGTACGCTGGTCGAAGCTTACGAGCAGGCGATGGCGCAGGGCGTCTTCGCGGATGGCGTTGCGGTGCGCGGCAGCTATTGGGACGATGCCGGCACAGTCGAAGCATACCGGCGCATACACGCGGAGACCAAGCGGTTGGCCAGGTCGGGCAAGGCGGGCGGCGCGCTGTATGACGCGCGCGCCGACCGGTGCGGTAAGGATGACGCCCATTATTTCTGCGTGGGGCAGGGCGCGTCTGTTGCCCGCGATGTGAAAGGTCGCGACAGTGTGATTTGCGGCGCTGCCGAGGTGATCTCCGGAAGCGTGCTGTTGGATGCCGTCGTGAGCGGTGGCGTTGTCGGTGGACATGTGGAGGACGTCGCGATCGTTGCGTCGACGGCGACAGACGATGCGGCGCTCCCCCTGGCGCTCGCGTCGCTGGGGTGGGAGCCGTCCAAGACTTCCGCCGCCTTCTTGGGCGCGCGCGGGTCCAACCGGAATTTCTGGCGTTTGTACCATGGTGCGCGGTCGGCCGTCTATATCCGGTATTCGCTGGAGCGTCCAGAGAATGCGCGTTATGCCGGGCATGCCCGCGTGCTCTCAGAGGCTGGCGTACCGGTGCCGGCGGTGCTGGCCGATCTCCCGGAACAGCGCTGTCAGGTGCTGGAGGACTGGGGCGACGACTCCCTGCTGAAAAGGATGACGCGCCGTCCGTCGCACGCGCTCGCGTGGTATCGGCCCGTAGTTCAGGCGTTGGCGCGTTTGCATGGCGAAGGAACCCGGCGGGCTCTGGATGCGGGCATCACGCTGGAGCCCCCTTTCGACGCAGCGCTGTATGCGTGGGAGCGCGGACTGTTCGAAGAGCACCTGCTGAAAACCCGCTATGGGATAGCGGCATTGCCAGACGACGTCGCACGCGAATTGAACGGGGTGGCAGAGAAACTGATCGCGGCCCGGCAGGTTATGATTCATCGGGACTTTCAGTCCAGCAACATCATATTCAACAAGAACCGGTTTGTTTTCATCGATTTCCAAGGCATGAGGTTGGGTGCCGCCGCCTACGATCTGGCTTCTCTTTTGTTCGATCCGTATGTTACAATTACTCCTTCTTTGCGCACGCGGCTTGTCGCTGACTACATCACGTACCATCCCGAGCAGCGTGAAGCGGCCGACTTGTTCTATGAGGGTGCTGTTCAACGCCTGGTCCAGGCGTTAGGGGCGTTCGGGCGACTGGCGTCCGTCGGGCAAAAAGCGTTCACGCGACACATTCTGCCGGCGTTGGAGAACTTGCTGGATGCGTCCGATACGTGCGGGCTTGATGCCGTCGGCGGGTTGGCAGAGGAACTGATCGCCCGCGAAAGCGCCCGGTGCGGCGGTTGAGGTCGGAAATTAAGGTTGCCGGAAAACGTCTACTGCGTCACATGAATACCTCCATGCTCCAGTTTATCGCGCGCGTGCGTCGAGAGGCCCGGCAGAAGCCGGAGCAGGTAGTGCTCAAGACGATGGGACACGAGCGCGTGTTCTACGGTTACGACTGGGGCGGGGACACCTATGTTTTCGAGCGGGACGTGTGGAAAAACCTCGACAACCACAGTCCGGTCCTGATCGTCCGTAAACAAGATCTCGTCAAAGGCGCGAGCGGTTGCATCTTGACGTTGACCACGGGCAATCATACGGTGGCCGCGATCCCGTTGCTTTCCGGACACTTCTGGAATCTTGGACGGCTTCCCGCCACGCAACGAAGCAAGGTCCTGCAGACCCGTGTCGTATGTGCGAATGTGGTGAACGGCGTCATCGAGATGTCACAGCGCGATGTCGCGACGGACTTGATCATGCAAGCGGACGCGTGGCTTCAGAGCATCGGCTTTGCGCTGAACGAAGTCATCATGGCCGAACGTACGGACTCGACGCTGGACCATTACCGGCAGATGGGGCAGGAGTGGCGCATCAAGCCGTTGGCGTGGACACGCCGCGAAATGGATGCGGCGCTGCGGTCGAGCCGCACGCGCATCAATTCGTGCCTGAGGTATTACCATAGCGCAAAGGGCGTGCATTTCCTTTCCTACACGGATTTTCATAAGCTGCGCGAGGTTCTGGCGGCCGATTATCCGCAGTTTGTCGAGTGTCTTCGCGAACTGGTGTCGATCTTCGAAGGAGACGTGCGCTCCTGCATGCGCACGCCGAAGTTCCATGGCCACCACGAGGTCGAACTTTTCGGACTGCGGCGGGGCGTGGCCACGGAGCGGCTCGTGCCTGAGCTTGAAAAGCTGATGGAGGGAATCGCGCTGAAGCGCCTGACGCCGGAGGAAGTCGCGGAGCGCCTGGCGGCGATCGACGCCGGCTTTAAGGCGGCACTCGAGCGGCCTGAGCTCGCGGATGACGCCAGCGACGATTTCGTCGAGACCTTGTACATGCATCTGACGGGCGAGATTTACGCGGCTCTGGGCGATTCTGTGACGCCTGCGTTTGACGACCGGAGGACGGCATTGCCCGGGGCGACGTTCCACGGCGGACGCCCCGATTTCCATCCGGGGACAGATGACCGGACCCGTGTGCTGATCGCCAACGTCCAGCAGATGATGAGCCAAGACGAGCAGATCGAATATGCCAACATTTACGAGGTGAGATCCGAAAACGACCTGACGAACAACCTCGCGGTCGGCGTCGGCGTCACGCGAGAGATCGTCTTTAAGACGAATCGCCGTCCGCTTTGTACGAGCCTGATCGAAAAGCGGTTGGCGCTGAAGACGCCGGGATATGGAAGCTACATGCTGGCGCGCGTTCAGGCGTTCAAAGCGTTGGGGGTGGGGTTCGGCGAATATCGCCTGCTTATGCGTCTCGACAGCCAGGCCGGCCGCGAAATGAACTACTTTATCCGCAACCGCTGCCTGGGCGAACCTCTGGATCAGATCCCCGCCAGCATGTTCCAGCGGACAGGCGAATTCGGTGGCAGCGAGGCGGGAGAAGATCCGGCCGTGGTGCTGGCGTTGGGCGCGTTGCTGGGTGACGCGGCGGCCCAAAACCTTGTGCTGAAGAAATACCTGCCCAAAACAGAGTCGTGCCGCTTCGGTGAAGGCAAAGAGGTTTTCGAATTCGGCTACGACATCACCAACAGGCGCGAAATGCCAATGCGCGTGATGCTCTGCTCGATTCGCGGCTGTTTCGGCTGGCCGGACATCGCTTACACCGAAGAAAATTTGAACACGCTTTTCAGTTATTATTTGCGGTGTTACGCCCAAGTGCTTTTCCGCTTTTGGCTCAAGCACCGGGAAGCGATCGGGCTGGATGTGCTGGCGGAACGTTTCTTTGACGGTTTTGAATTCAAGACGCGCGAGATGCATTGGGTGTATTCCTCGCGGCGGGAGCAGTTCGACGCGTTTGACCCCCAACTGCGCAGCACGTACGCGTTCACCAAAAAATGGCGCTTTGCGCTGTGGTCGCTTGACCGTCAACTGCGGCGTATCGAGCAACTGAGAGGCCTCTTTGCTGAGAATGTGCGGGCCATTGCCCGGCAGCAAGGCGAAGCATAAGCGCGTTCCGCTTGTCGGCGTTCCCTAAGGAAGCAAAACGATCATGATCATGTCGAAAGTGTCTGACAGCCTGGCATCGGCTTTTTCTCCCTCGGCCAAATGCAACCTCATTTTCGTCGAGGTGACCGATTCCGCGCGCGAGCTGGAGCGTAGCCACCTGTGCGGCCCGACGGCTGGGCTGATCCAGGCCGAAGCGTTGGCGGGCGTCGCGCTGCTCGGTGCCGAGTTGACCCGGCCGGATGAGTCGGTCACGCTGCAGTTACGCGTTTCCGGCCCCGTGGGAGGAGTTCTGGTCGAAGCGCGCGCCAACGGTTGTTTGCGCGGGTATACGCAGGTGAAGGTGATGAATGAGCTGGACGCCTGCGAAGAGCTCGACGTCTCCTCTGCCTTGGGCGATAACGCCGAGGTGCAGATCATCCGGTCGGTTCCCGGAAAAATCCTGTCGAGCGCCACCACGGAAGTGAGGCCGGCATCGATCATCAAAGGGCTCGAGCAATACTATCGCCATTCGCTCCAGAGACAGGTCCTTGTGCAGACTTCCGCTCTGGCGTATGGCGGGTTCATAGACGGCGCGCGCGGCCTGTTGGTGGAATGCCTGCCGGACGGAGACCGGGATGCGCTGGCCCGCATGTCCCGGCTGTTCGAGGATGGGACGGTGTTGGAATGCCTTGAAGCGTCCGCTTCGTTCCAGACGATATGCGAAACGTTGGGTCTAGCCGACGGCACATTTTCGTCTCCCAAACCGTTGCGGTTCGGCTGCTGTTGCTCGCAAGAACGGGTCGAAGGGATGCTGGCGGGGATGCCGAACGCGGATTTGGAAACCCTCATCGTCGAAGGCCGCCCCGCGCAGATTTTCTGCCACATGTGTGGCAAGGGTTACCAGGTCCCGGTCGAACGGCTGCAAGAGATTTTGAGGCGGCGCGCTTAAGTGAGCTCGTCTGCCGTGTAACGAGCTGTTGCGTTGAGAACCGTTTGTGGTAAAATCACATCTATTAAAAACGGATGTGCGGGGGAATGTTTCATGCTTCGGACTCGGGGTCATCAGTGGTGCATTTGGGGGGCCGCGACACTGTCTTTCAGTGCGGCTTTGGTTTTGTATGCGTTTTCCGTCTGGTTCGGCAATCTGAATCAGGACGAGGGGTGGTATCTGTATGCCGCGCGGCTGGTTTCCGAGGGACGGATGCCTTATCGCGATTTCTTTTTCACGCAGGGGCCCGTCTTGCCGTATGTGTACGGGCTGCTGTATCCACTCTGGTCCACCTGCGGCGTGTTGGGCGGCCGTCTCGTCACGGTTTTTTTCGGCCTGTTGAGCTGCGTTCTTGCGGCGGGTCTGGCTCGCCGGTCGGTGCCCTCGCAGCGGGCCGATGAGGCCGGAATCATGGCTTTCGCGATGACGGCCTGCAATCTCTATCATGTGTATTTCACGACGATCCCCAAAACCTATGCGTTAGCGTCATGTCTGTTGCTGGGGGGCTATCTGCTGCTGACGCTGTGTCTGTCGCGTCGCAAGAAAACGCGGTCGCACATGTCCTGCATGTGGGCGTTGCCCGCGGGGCTGCTGGTGGCTTTTGCCGCAGGCACGCGGCTGTCGCTGGGCGCGTTGCTGCCGGTCACCGTTTTGGGGCTGCTGATCACTTTCCGCAAGACGGGCGCGGCGTTCTTCTGGTTCGCGTTGGGGGGCGGAGTCGGGCTGACGCTGGTGTACGGCCCCTTCCTGCTGGAGGCCCGCGAGCAGTTCGCGTTCAGCCAGACTTATCATGTCGCCCGCGGCGGGCGTGATCTTTTCTTTATGGCAGGGTCGCTGGCCCGGACGGTGCGAGCATATCTGCCTGCAGGCCTGCTGTGCGCGGCGCTTGTGGTCTTCGGGTTGTTTCGCGGCCACGGTTCCGCGCAACAGGTGTCGCAGGAAGAACCCTCCGGCGTTGTCTACAGGGGGAGGGTTTGGCCGGGACTTTGGATGGCCGCGTTTCTTGCCGTTTTTCTGGTGCAGCTGGCCAGCCCGTTCCCATACGACGATTATCAGGTTCCTGTGATGGGGTTGCTGGTGGCGGCGCTGGCGGGATGGACTGCGAACGGAACATCGTCCGGGACGTTGCGAGGGTGTATTTGCCTGTTCTGGGTGGTGTGTTCCCTCATGGCTTCTTTCGCCTCTCCGCTGTCTCAGGAATGGTTTGTGGCGCGGCAGGACCGTTTCTGGGTCATACGCAAAACCATGCCGGATTTGGCGCTTCTTCAAATGACGGGGCGCGATGTGAAGGCGCTCGCTGGAAAAGACGACGTTTTGCTGACGCAAGACACCTATTTGGCCGTGGAGACGGGACTGCGCGTGCCGGCGGGACTTGAAATGGGGCCGTTCTCCTATTTTCAGGACCTGAGCGATGAGGCGGCGGGCCGTTTTCACGTGATGAACAAAGCGTCGCTGTCCGCATTGCTCAAGTCGGCACCCTGCAGCGTGGCCGCCTACAGCGGATACGGGCTGGCCATCCGTTCGCCGGTGACGGACGAGGTGCCGCAGGAAGACCGGCAGCTTTTTTTGAGCCTTTTGGGAATGCACTATGACCGCGTGCAGGAAGTGGCGGATTTCGGGCAGAACTGCACGACACTTCAGATCATGAAGCGACGGACCCCGGTCGGTGAGAAAAAGCCCTAAGAGAGACGCATGCCTGATTTATTGAAAGATGTCCAGACCCCGAAAGATGTCAAAGCCTTGTCGGCGGATAAACTGCCGGACTTGGCCGAGGAAGTGCGCGGTGTCATCCTGGATACCGTAAGCAAGACCGGCGGACATTTGGCGTCGAACCTCGGCACGGTGGAACTGACGATCGCATTGCTGCGGGTCTTTTCTCCGCCGGACGACAAGATCATTTGGGACGTCGGGCACCAGACCTACACCTGGAAACTGCTGACGGGGCGGCAGGACCGCTTCGCCACCCTGCGGCAGCGCGACGGCTTGTCGGGATTCCCGAAGCCGGAAGAGAGCCCGTGCGACGCGTTTGTGGCTGGCCACGCTGGGACGGCTCTCTCCGCGGCGTTGGGCATGGCCGTCGCGCGGGACCGCCGCAAGGGCTCGGAGAGCGTGGTTGCCGTGATCGGCGACGGATCCATGACCAACGGCATCACGCTGGAGGCTCTGAACAGCATCGATGACGCCAACAGCAAGGTCATCGTGATCCTCAACGATAACGAGATGTCGATCTCGGAAAACGTCGGCGCGTTGTCGCGCCGGCTCGGGCGGATGCTGGCTGACGTGCGCTACAACCGGATCAAGACGGCGGCTGAAGCGGCGGGCCATCGCCTGCACATGACGCCGTTGCGGCGGGTCTACCACAGGATTGAGCAGGCGATCAAAAGCCTCTGGCTGCAGAACGCCTTTTTTGAAGAATTCGGGTTGCGGTACGTGGGGCCGATCGACGGGCACGATTTCGATGCGCTGGAGAACGCTCTCTGTTCCGCGCGCGAATATAAGACTTCCGTGCTGATCCACGTCGCGACACAAAAGGGTCACGGGTTCAGGCCCGCTGAACGCAGCCCCTGGCTTTGGCACGGGGTCGGTGCATTTGAGCTGGAGGATAAGCATCCCCCCGAGGGTCGGCACGGTTATTCTCAGGTCTTCGGCGAGACGTTGACCGCGCTGGCCGAGGAGAATCCCGGGATCATGGCCATCACGGCGGCGATGTGCTCGGGAACCGGGCTGGATTCCTTTGCGGCACGCTACCCTTCCCGCTTCTTCGATGTTGGCATTTGCGAGTCTCACGCGGTCGTGTTTGCGGCGGGGTTGGCCGCTTCCGGATTCAGGCCTGTTTTTGCCGTGTATTCGACGTTCCTGCAGCGGGCGGTGGACTGCGTGATGCATGACGTGTGTCTGCAGAATTTGCCGGTGCTGTTCTGCGTCGACCGGGCGGGCGTGGTCGGTGGCGATGGTCCGACCCATCACGGCATCTACGACATTCCGATGCTGCGTTCGCTGCCCAACCTGACGGTCATGCAGCCCAAAGACGCGTCCGAACTGGCGGCGATGATGAAGACCGCGTTTGCGCAGTCCGGACCGGTTGTGATCCGGTATCCGCGCGATCCCGGACCGGAGGTGACGCTGAAACCGGATGTCGAGGCCATTCCGCTCGGTGAATCGGAAGTGGTTCTGCCTCTTCCTGATGTTCCTTCGGCGCATCCAGTCTGGCTGTGGGCTTTGGGCGACATGGTCCCTCTGGCTTGCGCGACGGCGGCGCGACTGAATGCGGAGGGCTTTCGCGCCGGCGTTGTGAACGCGCGTTTTGTCAAGCCGATCGACACGGTGCGACTTTATGCCCAAGCTCGGGCGGCCGCGTTGTTCGTGACCCTCGAAAACGGAGCCGTGGCCGGCGGTTTCGGTTCGGCGCTTCGCGAGGCCTTGGGTGCGGGTGGTTTCGCCTGTCCCGTCTGCACCTGCGGCTGGCCAGACGTTTTCGTGGGTCAAGGGACGACGCGAGAGCTGATGGAGGCTGCCGGCCTCGTTCCCGAGCGCCTGGCGGATGAGATTGCCCGGCGGGTCAGAACATCGTGATTGCATCAGAGGCGTGAATAAGCGAAAATCAAAGCATTTCAATGAATGAAAGCAACAGAGCGACGGTTCACGGCGTGCCGGGCGAACATGCGCGTGCCGTCGGGGTGATGCGGGCGATCTGGCCGCTCCTCGCAGCGCTTTTCGCCTGCGGCCTTTTCGCGGGCGCGTCCATGCCGCGGCTGGCGCTTGGCGTTTCCGGCGCAGGCTTTTTGGCGGCCGCATTTTTTCTCGTGTGGGCTGTGCGCGATGGGCTGAAAGGGATCGACGCTTTTTTCAAAGGGGCCAGGGGAGAGGAGAGCGTGGCCGTTCTGCTCGCCTCATTGCCGCGCGGCTACCATGTGTTTCACGATTTCGCCTGCGAGCCACTGACGACGATCGACCATGTGGTCGTCGGGCCAACCGGACTTTTTGCCATCGAGACAAAATGCTGGTCTGGCAAGGTGACCTTTGCGAACGGCACGATCCTCGTGAACGGTGCTGTGCCGAGCCGGCCGCCTCTGGTGCAGGCGCGCGCGTCGGCGCGCGCGCTGGCGTCATATCTGGTTGACCGCGTAAGAGACATACCGGCTTGCCTGCCGGTGGTCTGTTTCGCGAGCGACACGTTCCAGCCCGACCTGCTGCCGTATGAAGACGCGTTGATCTGCAACGCGTCGGCATTGCCTCCGTTGATCGCAACACGCGCTTGCCATTTGTCGGCCGATGATGTTGAACGGATCGTAAAAGTAATGGAGCAGAAGAATTCATGATGACGCGTTTTTTATTGGCAGGGCTGGCAAGTTTAGCCTTAGGTTTTCCCGTTCAGGCGGCGGTCGAAAATAAAGCGCAACTACCGCTGCCGCAGCCCCATTACGGTGATGTGGCACAGAAGGTCGCTCGCGTGTTGCCGGCCACGCACCTGTTGCAGCGCCCGCTGAGCGATGAGATTTCGCAGAAAGCGTGGACGAATCTGATCAATTCATTTGATTTCGACCACAGTTATTTTCTTCAGGGCGATGTCGATGCTTTCACAAACATGCAGTTCCAGATCGACGATGCGGTGAAATCCGGCGACGTTTCGTTCCCCTATGAAATCTACGGCGTATTCCGCGAACGGTTGGAGCAGCGTTATGTGTTCGTGACCAATCTGCTCGCAAAAGGGTTTTCGCTCACGGAGGATGAAACTTACACTTGGAAGCGCAAAGACGTGCCTTGGCCGGCGACGCAAGCCGAGCAGGACGAGTTGTGGCGCAAGCGGATCAAGAATGAATATCTGGTGCAGTTGATCAGCCGCGAGCTCGATCAGGCGGCGGCCTCCAACAAGGTCGTTTCTGTCACGAACGACGTCGCGGCGCTGGAACATGCGTCTCCGGGCGCCGCCGTATCGACCAATGCGCCGCCCGTCCCGACGATCGAAGAAAATATTGCCAAGCGCTACAAACAGTTTTTGATCGTGATCCAGGACATGGATGAGGAGGCGGTCCTGCAGCGCTATCTCAGCGCGGTCGCGATGGCCTATGATCCCCACTCCGACTACATGTCGCCGATGCGCAAAGAGGATTTTGACATCGACATGAATCTTTCCTTGTGCGGCATCGGAGCGCAACTGCGCTCAGAGGATGGAACCGCCATGATCATGGAGGTGATTCCCGGGGGTCCCGCGGACCGCGACAAGCGGGCGATCCGGCTGAAAAAGAACGACAAAATCATCGGCGTTGGACAGGGGGATGGCCCGATTGAAGACATCATCCACCTTCCGCTCAATAAAGCGGTGCGGAAAATCCGTGGCGAAAAGGGGACCAAGGTCGTGCTGAACGTGATTCCCGCTTCGGATCCCAGCGGCACGACAACGAAACTGATTGACCTTATCCGTGACGAGGTGAAGTTGGAGGAGCAGGCGGCAACCGGCCACGTTGCCCGCGTCGCGCAGGCTGACGGCACCACGCGCAAAATCGGCGTGGTGAAGTTGCCGACGTTCTACGGCACAATGGACAAGCGCCCCAACCAGCCGGGATTCCGCAGTGCCACCGTGGATGTGGCCAAGCTGGTCGCGGCCTTCAACAGCGAAAATGTCTCCGGACTGATCCTTGACCTGCGCAACAACGGCGGAGGTTCTCTGCGCGAGGCGGTGAGCCTGGCCGGCTTGTTTGTGCGCAGCGGCCCCGCCGTCCAAGTGCGCGAGCCGCGCCAGATTGTGGTGCTGCCGGTCCCGAACATGGATCCCGCGATGGCGTTCCGTAAGCCTATGGTGGTGCTGATCAACCGCACGTCTGCCTCCGCTTCGGAGATCGTCGCTGGCGCGCTTCAGGATTATGGACGGGCCGTTTTGGTCGGCGATTCGCAGTCACATGGCAAGGGGACGGTGCAGACGGTTATGCCGCTGGGCTCCGAAAAGCTTGGCTCCATGAAAGTGACCACCGCCAGTTTCTACCGGATCAACGGTTACTCAACCCAGCTCAAAGGGATCAGTTCGGATATCGTCATCCCTTCCACGCTGGACGGCTTGGACATCGGCGAGGATCAGTTGCCCGGCGCCTTGCCGTGGACGCAAATTGAATCGGCGCTCTATATCCCCGTCTCAGACGTGGTCAAATTTGTGCCACAGCTGAAAGAGCTGTCCGCCAAACGCCTCGCCAAGAATGAACGGTATTCCCGATATTGTACGCTTGTGCGGCATGTGCAAGAGGTGAGCGAGAAAACGGATGTCCCCCTGGAAATCAACTCCCGCCGCAAACTCATGAAAGCCGAGAGCGAAATGCGGAAGTTGGAGGACGACGAGCTGGAAGCCGAACAGAAGAGCGGTACCACAGACGATGTCGTGCTCGAGGAAGCGCAGAACATCCTTTCCGATCTGGTGACGCTTTCCGGCGGAGCCGATCTGCCGATGGAGACGGAGGGCGACCTCCGGACGCGTATGATGCGCATTTTCGGACGGGATATGCCTTAACCGGTGTTTGGGAGGACGGGGCTGATGAAAATCAAGTTCACGAAAATGCATGGGGCAGGCAATGATTTTGTCTTGATTGATGACCGTGAGGGAAAAGTCCCGTGGGAGGATCATTTTCTGATGGCCTCGGTGGCTGCGCGGCGAACGGGGATCGGTTGTGAGGGCGTGATCCTGGTGCAGAAGTCCGACAAGGCCGATTTCCGGATGCGTTTTCTGAACCCCGACGGGACCGAGGTTGAAATGTGCGGCAACGGTTCTCGTTGTGCGGCGGCTTTTGCCCATTCGATCGGTGCGAGCGGCAAGGCGCTCACAATGGAGACGATGTGCGGGCTGGTCGATGCCCAACTCACGGATACCGGCGTCTGCGTCTGGATGCCGGAACCCACGAAGAGGACTTACGGACTGGAACTCAAGGTTGGGGAGGAGACGGTTCGCGGCGACTTCATCAATACGGGAGTGCCTCATTTCGTGGTACAGGTGCCCAACATCGGCAACGTCGAAGTGCAGCGGATGGGGCGCGCGTTGCGGTTGCACCCCGCATTCGCGCCCGACGGCACCAATGTTGACTTTGTGACGTTCCGTGCGCCGAACCGCATGAGTATGCGCACGTATGAGCGCGGCGTCGAGGCGGAATCTGGCGCCTGCGGGACGGGCGCGGTCGCGTGCGTCGTGGTGGCGGTCGAGACGGCGGGCTTCTCGTTGCCGTCGGTCGTGAAAACGCCCTCGGGATATGATTTGACGGTGGCTGGCGATTGGCGCCATCACAAATGCACGGGGTTAACGTTGTACGGGCCCGTGAAATTCGTGTTCACCGGCGAGATCGAGCTGGACGATATGGATTTGGGCGGCGAGATCGACTGATCCACAGGTCAAATGGTTCGCGCAAGGATGCCCCTATGGCGGGCATCCTTTTTTGTGCCGACGCCGGACAGGGTATACACGTCCCGGTTCCGTATCCGCTCGTGTTCACGGCGCCTTCCGGTTGACCTGCGCTTGTTTTCAGGGTTTCCGCTCAAGGTCAGATGTGGTATAAACACTTCCTGTTTTGGAAAATAATCGGGAGAGTCACCACATGTCATTAAATCAAACGTATCTGAGCACCGGGATCGCACTTTTCGCGGGCGCGTTGCAAGCCGCCACCATGATGGTGGAAACCGAGACTTTTGCCGACAAAGGCGGATGGGTGGTGGACCAGCAGTTCATGGACCAGATGGGGTCGCCGTTCCTGATGGCCCACGGGGTGGGCACGCCGGTTGCGGATGCCTCGACTTCTTTAGATGTGCCCGAAGCCGGGAAATACCGCGTGCTGGCCCGGACACGCAACTGGGCGGCACCGTGGTCGCAGAAAGATGCGCCCGGAAAATTCCAGGTGCTCGTGAACGGCGTGCCGTTTGCAAAGGTGCTCGGCGCGGAAGGGGCGGAGTGGGCGTGGCACGAGGCCGGTCTCGTCACACTCGAAAAAGGTGAGGTCAAACTGGGGCTGCATGACCTGACCGGCTTCAACGGACGCTGCGATGCGCTGATTCTGACGACCGATCCGGCGTTCACGCCTGAAAACGAGGTGGCCAAGCTCGAGACATTCCGCCGCAAGATGGGAGCGATCAAAGCGGCGCACGCGACAGAGAGCGTGGACCTGATTATCGCGGGTGGCGGTATTCCCGGCGTGTGCATGGCGATCTCGGCGGCTCGGTTGGGACTGACGGTCGCGTTGATTCAAGACCGGCCTGTGCTGGGCGGCAACAACAGTTCGGAGGTCCGTGTCCATCTTGCGGGCCGCATGAACCTCGGGCTTTATCCGAAACTGGGCGACGTGGTCAGCGAGATCGGCCCTCGGCGCGGCGGAAATGCGCAGCCCGGCGATTATTATGAGGACGCGCGTAAGATCGAGGCGGTCAAGGCGGAGAAGAACGTCCGTCTTTTCCTGAACACGCGCGCGTTGGGCGTCGAAAAGGAAGGTTCAAGGATCACCGCAGTCGTCGGGCGTAATATCGAGACAGGTCAGGAAACCCGATTTGTCGCGCCGCTGGTAGCAGACTGTACGGGCGACGGTGTGATCGGCATGCTGGCGGGCGCGGAATACCGGTACGGGCGAGAGAGCAAGGATGAGACGGGCGAGAGCACCGCTGCCGATAAGGCAGATAGCCAGACCATGGGCTCGTCTGTGCAATGGTATTCACGCGAGGCACAAACGCCGGTGTCGTTCCCCGACATTGTTTGGGGCATCGCATTCAACGATAAGAACTGCGAGCGCGTAAAGATGGGCGAGTGGACTTGGGAGACCGGGATGAACTACCATCAGATCAGCGAGTTCGAGCGCGTGCGTGATTACGGGCTTCTGGTGGTTTTCTCCAACTGGTCGTTCCTCAAGAACCACTCGGCCCACAAGGCGGAGTACGCGAAAAGCCGTCTGGAGTGGGTCGCCTACGTGGCCGGCAAGCGCGAGTCGCGCCGTCTGATGGGCGATCTCGTCCTGAAGGAGCAGGATCTCGTTGATAAGGTGAGCTATCCGGATGCGACCGCCTGTACGACGTGGACGATCGACCTGCATTATCCCGATCCGAAGAACACCAAGAACTTTCCGGGCGCGGAGTTTAAATCGATCGCCAAGCACAAAGCCATTTATCCTTATCCGATCCCATACCGCTGCCTCTACTCCAAAAACATTGAAAACCTTTTTATGGCAGGCCGCAACATCAGCGTCACCCACGTGGCGCTTGGCACGGTGCGCGTGATGCGCACGGGCGGCATGATGGGCGAGGTGATCGGCATGGCCGCGTCGCTGTGCAAGAAGTACACTTGTTCGCCGCGCGACGTGTACGCCGCTCATCTCGACGAGCTCAAAGGTCTGATGACCCAAGGGGTCGGGTTGGGTAAAGAACAGCCGCCGCAAAAATACAATCTGGGCGGCACGCTGTTGAAAGAGAAGAAGGAGT
>CAZOIS010000050.1:0-28116 GCA_964579865.1 uncultured Lentisphaeraceae bacterium
CGGTTTTGTTGGCGCTGCCCGCTTAGACGTTGCAGAGCGTGACGGCTTGCTGAAGGCTCTTGAGCGCGTCGGGGCGTTTCGGAATGAATTCCTGCCCGATGTAGCCCGTGTAGCCGGTTGCGGCGACGGCGCGCATCAGCTTCGGATAATCGAGCGTCTGCGTCTCGTCGATCTCGTTCCGGCCGGGCATGCCGCCGGTGTGGTAGTGGCCCCAGCAGTCGGCGTGTTTCTGGATGTCGGCGAGCACGTCTTCTTTCATCATGGCGGCGTGGTAGATGTCGTAGAGAACCTTCACGCGCGGAGAGTTCACGCGATGGACCAGTTCGACGCACCACCGGGTCGTGTCCGCCATGTAGTCCTTGTGGTTGATGGAGTTGAGGAACTCCATGCAGACGGTGACCTTTTTCTCTTCGGCGTAGGGCGCGATCTTCTTGAGCGCCGCCACGCAGTTGTCGAGGCCCTGCTGGTCGTCCATGCCTTCGCGGTTGCCCGAAAGGGTGATGACGTTCGGGAATCCGGCATCTGCCGTGGCATCGATGCTTTTGCGGATCGAGGCTAGACAGGCGTCGTGGTTCTCCGTCCGGTTGAGGCCTTTCGGGATGCTGTGGCTGGGCGTCATGGCGCAGATCAGGCCGTGCTTCTTCAGCGTGGGCCACTGGTCGGGCCGGACCAGCTCGATCGACTTGATCCCCATCGCCGCGCAGGCGGCCGCAAACGTATCGACGTCCATCTTCTCCCGCTTCATGAAACCGTCGTAACACCACAGGCAGACCGACTGCTTGATCTTTCCTGCGGCCTCGGCGGCTTTGGCCGGGATGGCGAAAGGCCAGGCCGAACCGACAAACGCCGCCCCCGCCATGCCCTTGAGCAGTGTCCGCCGCGAAGTGAGCAATACGGCCCTATCTCCATGCGAGAACATACGCGCTTCCTTTCCCCGATATTTGAGGCGATTTCCCCGATCCGAACTTTAACCGTGCTATTGTTGTGGAACGAAAGGCTGTTTGTCAATCGCGCGTTTGCGGCCCGCGTTACCGCAGTTCGAGGTCCATTCCGTCTGCCGCGAGGATCCAGCCCCGTTCAGCGGCGAGGGTTTCCGCCTGGCGGAGATCTTCAGGCCAGAGCGTGCGGGCCATGTGGTCCAGCACGCAGACGGTCTTGGCGTCCGCGGCGCCGGTCGTCTCAAGGGACTGCATCATGAGGCCGATCATCGCGAGATCGTTGTGCTCGAAAATCCGGTAGTCGCCGGGCTTGGACATCGTCGCGTCCCAGATGATCATGTCGAGCCGCCGCTTGCCGATGAGCTGCCGCGCCGGCTTGAGCATCCAGGCCCCGTCGAGCGCGTAGAGCAGGTTGCCGCACGGCGTCTCGATCAGAAAATGCAGGGATTGCTCCGCCGGATTAGCAAGCCGGTGGTTGGCGGGAAGCGCCGTCAAACGCAGACGCCCGATTTCAAACACCGTGCCGGAAACGAGCGCGTGGCCGGTGAACCGCCCGGGAAACGCTTGCGCCAGTGCCGCCACGGCTTCGGGAGACGCCCAGATGCCCATCGGTGTCAAGTCTGGGCCCCGCCTGTCGAGCACCGAGCGGATCTCGGCGAGACTGAAGTGGTCGCCGTGCGAATGGGTGATGACGAGGTCGGTCAGCGCGCGGGGATCGATGTCGAAACGGGCGAGGTTTGCGCTTCCCGTGGCGCCGCAGTCGATCAGGACCTGTCCGTCGAGCAACGTGCTGGCGGAACCCCGCACCCCGGGCGTCCCCAGTCGCTTCCAATCGTGGTCCGCCGCGCCGGTCCCCAAGGTTTTGACGCTGACCGCGGTCGCCGACGTGGCCTTCTCTCCGGGCTCGCCGGCTCTGAAACGTGGCCCGCCTTCGGCTGCGAGCCCCGCGCCCGCCCAAAGGGCGCTCTGGAGAAAATTCCGCCGGGGGAAAGAGTGTGCCATCGTCGATCCTTTCGCTGGTGCCCGAACACGGACTTTTTGGCCCCCAAAAATTTATACTATCATCGTTTTTGAGCTTGGCACAATCTGTAATTCCGGTTCCCGCAAAGGCTTCGATTCCGCTTGAAAGAGGGCGGTAAATGTGAAAAAGTTGCACTACCAATTTGTGGTTTGAACGACGGAAAGAAAATTTCGCTGCGGCGGGGCGGATGCGGGAGGTGCACATGGACGGACGGTGGCTGGCAGTGGCGCTGGGAGTGAGCGGGCTCGCGAGGGCGGCGGCCGTTGTGGAGTCGGTGCGCGATATCCCGGTTTCGCAGGACGTCGATGTCGTGGTGGTGGGCGGTACGTGCGGCGCGGTGGCGGCGGCGGAAGCCGCGGCCAGGACGGGGGCGAAAGTCTTTCTTGCCGCGCCGCGTCCGTATCTGGGCGATGATGTGGCGGGCTCGCTGCGGCTGTGGCTGGAAGAGGGGGAGGTGCCGACGTCGCCGCTGGCGAAGGCTCTGTTCGTGCAAAGCGAGACGGCGCTGCCGTTCAGCTACAAGGCGGACCAGCCGAGCGGCGGCAAACACAGGGATTCGGGCGATATGCTCTGCGATGGACAGTGGCAGGACGTCCAGTCCCAAAGTGTCGAGTTCGCTGACGATGTCGCGGTTTTGGCTGACCTCGGCCGTCTGAAAACGGTGGACGCCGTGGATATGATCGCCTTTGCGCGGCCCGGAGATTTTGAGGTCGGGGCGATGCGCATGTCGGTGAGTTCGGACGGGAAAGGCTGGAGCAAGGCCATCTCGTTGATCCGCGCAGAGCCGGACGGGTCTGGAAGCGTGCGGTACTCCGCGCCGCTGAACCGGGCGGTGCGGCTTGTCAAGGTCGCGGTGCGCAAGAAAGAGGGCGCGAAACGGCTCCTTTTGGGCGAGCTGGTCTTGCGGGCCGAGACGGGGGTGGGAAGCGTGGCGGTGCCGACGCCGCTGAAGGTGAAGCAGGTTTTGGACCGGGCGCTGCTGGCGGGCGGGGTGAAATTCCTGACTGGCTCGTATGCGACGGATGTGCTGCGCGATCAGGCCGGCGAGGTGGCGGGCATCGTCCTGGCCAACCGCAGCGGGCGGCAGGCGGTGAGGGCCAAGGTGGTCGTCGACGCGACCGAACGCGGGCTGGTGGCGCGGCTGGCGGGCGCGAAGTTTCAGCCTTATCCGCCAGGACCCCAGCGGTTCACGCGTGTGCTGATCGCGGGCGAACCGCCATCCTCGAAAGAGATGGACGTGAAAATCCTGCCCGGCGAGTATGACGTGCCGATCACCGGCGGATCGCGCAATGATCCCGTCAAGAGCGTGGCGGGCAAGGCGTATGAATGCGTCCTGCGGATCGGGATGGCAGACGGGACGTTCCGCGCGTTCGCCGAGGCGGAACAGGTGGCGCGGGACCGCACCTTCGTGAAGACGCTGCTGGAGGGCGCGGATACCCTCTTCCAAGTGCCGCCGGATCCGATGGCCGGCGCGGTGCCTTTGAAGGCGTCCTGGCCCGGGGCGGAAAAGCTGGACCTCGGCTGTTTCCGTCCGGCGGGGGTGCGGCGGGTCTACGTGCTGGGCGGATGTGCGGACATGCCGCGCGAGGCGGCGGCGCAGCTGCTGCGGCCGCTGGCGCTGATGGCGGCCGGCGAACGCATTGGGGCGGCGGCCGCGGCCGAAGCCCGGACTCTGCCCGCGCCGGAAGGCGTGGCGCGGAGGGGCGATGCGGGCCTGGCGGTCGTGAGGGGCGAGGTGCGCGAGGCGCTGGCGGGGCCGCGTCCCTACCTGAGCGGTTTGCCGGTTGTGCGCGCGGAACGCGCGTCACTGCCGGTTTTGGGCGCGTATGACGTCGTCGTGGTCGGCGGCGGCACCGGCGGCGCGCCCGCAGGCATCGCAGCGGGCCGCCAGGGCGCGAAGACGTTGGTGATCGAACACTTGTACGGCCTGGGAGGCGTCGGCACGCTGGGAATGATCGGCAAGTATTGGTACGGCAACGTGTGCGGGTTCACGGCCGAACACGACAAGGGCGTGGCGGAACTCGGCGCGGCGGTCCATGTGGTCGGCAAAAGCGAATGGTGGCGGCGCGAGAACCGCAAGGCCGGCGCGGACGTGTGGTTCGGCGCGCTGGGGTGCGGCGCGCTGGTGGAGGGGAACCGTGTGGTCGGCGTGGTTGTGGCGACGCCTGGCGGCCGCGGCGCGGTGCTGGCCAAGAGCGTGGTGGACGCGACCGGCAACGCGGACGTCGCGGCTGCGGCCGGCGCGGCCTGCGTGTTCCAGGGCGCTGACGAGATCGCCCTGCAGGGCGTCGGATTATCGCCCCGCAAGTTGGGCGCCAGCTACGTCAATTCGGACTTCGGTTACGTGAACGACTGCGATGCGGCGGACCTGTGGCTTTTCGGCGTGCGCGGACGCGCCGGGGCGGGCAAGGCGTGGGACGTGTCGCAGCTCGTCGAGAGCCGTGAGCGGCAGCGGATCGTGGGCGACTGCTGGGTGACGCCGCTGGACCTGTTGAACGGACGGACGTTCCCCGACACGGTGGTGCAGGCGCGCAGCAACTTCGACAGCCACGGTTACTCGGTCGCCGATATCTGTTACGTCAGTGAGCCGACGGGCAAGAAGATCTGCGAGGCCAATGTCCCTTACGGCGCCCTGTTGCCCAAGGGGGTCGAAGGGGTGGCCGTCATCGGGCTCGGCATCAGCGCGCACCGCGACGCCATGCCGATCATGCGGATGCAGCCGGACATCCAGAACATGGGCTACGCGGCTGGCGTGGCCGGCGCGACCGCAGCGCGCGAGGGCAAGACCTTCCGGTCCATTGACGTGAAGGCGCTGCAGCGGCATTTGGTCGAGAAGGGCAACCTGCTGCCGGAGGTGCTGAAGTGGAAGGACAGCGCCGTGGTGGGCCGCGAGCGGCTCGCGCTGGCCGTCAAGCATCTGGGAGACGGCTACAGGGACGTCAGCCTGGTTTTGGCGCAAGCGGAAGAGGCGTTGCCGCAGATGCGGCAGGCTTACCAGGAGGCGACAGCCCCGTCCGCCAAACTGGTGTATGCGCATGTGCTCGGTATTTTGGGCGACCCGACGGGAGTGGAAACACTGGCGGATGTGGTGTCCGGGCGCATGCCGGCCCTCAACCTGAACCTGAAGGACGAGGCCGCGTTCGGGCGGCGTATGGACGAATCGGACAGCTATATCGTGGCGCTGGGGCGGACGCGCGACAAGCGGGCTCTGGCGCCGCTGCTGGCGGTTGTGGAGAAGATGGACGGGCGCTCGGCGTTTGGCCGCTTCCGGGCTGTGACCTTGGCGTTGGAGGCGCTCGGCGATCCGTCGGCCGCACGGCCGCTGTCGGAACTTCTGCGCAGGCCCGGCATCGGCGGCTTTGCGCTGACGGATATCGCGGCGGTGACCCCGGCCGGCGGATACGGCTCCGGCAGCGGCATTGAGCGCAACCTGTGCCTGAGGGAAATCGCGCTGGCGAGGGCGCTTTACCGGTGCGGCGACTGTGACGGCCTAGGCGAGCGCGTGCTGCGGGAGTACGCGAAAGATTTGCGCGGCGTCTACGCGCTGCACGCGACCGAAGTGCTGAAGGCCGGTCCGGAAAAAAGAAGGTAGGCGGTCAGCCTGAGGGCGGCGGGGTGAAAAAAGGACGAGCCTCTCCTAAAGGGCTCGTCCTTTTTCTGATCAGCGATCTGTCGCCGGGACGTTAGAAGGTCCAGCCGAGGCCGAGGATGTAGCGCGTGTCCCGCTTGTCGCGGCCTTCCGCCGGCTGGGAGTTGTATGCCAGCTGGGCTTTGGCTTCGAGCGCCAAGGCGGAGGTCAGCGCGGCGCGCAGGCCCACGTCCGTGTTGATCAGGAAGGTGTCGACGCGTTCGAAACTCGGGATGTATTCCAGGTTGTGGAACGCCTTCACGTAGCTGTTGAATGATTTGTCGGCGTGGTAGGCCAGACGGCCGGCCATGTAGGTGCGGGTTTCGTCGGGGTCGGTGTACTTCTCGTAGACCCACGCGCCGCCGCCTTCAGTCGAGAAGTTGAAATCCGCACTCTCGACCCATTGGTAGCCGCCGCCGATGCCGGGTGTCAGGCGCATGTCCAGATCGGCGATCCGGTCCTTCTCGTACTTCATGCCGCCGTAGCCGTAGAACTTCTTCGAGAAGAAGTAGTCGTATTGTCCTTTGAGGAACCAGTTTTCCGCGCTCGTGCTGTTCTCGCCCGTGCCGTTGTCGCGCTGGTTGGAGAAATAATAGCCCGCGCCGAGCGTGATGCGGTCGAAGTCCGTGCGGCGGGTGGCGTCGGCGGTGAGGCTGGCCGTGGAGCTCTCGGTGTTGCCGCGGACCAGGGTGGCGCCGGCGATCACGGCGCCTTTCCAGCGCGGCTTCTCCGGGTTGATCTTGGCCACGCCGGCGAGCGGGATGGATTGGGGCTGCGCGGCGCCGCCCGGGACGATGCTGACGTACCCCTCGTCGGACACGACCGCTTTCTGCTTGTGGATCGTTCCGTCCGCCATGGCGATCTCGATCGGCTCGTCTGTCGCAAAGGTTTTGATGTCGTCCATCTTGAGCGTCAGCGTGCCGGCGACTTTCGAGTCGAACGTCATCTTCCCGCCCACCACGGCTTTGACGGTGCCGGTCAGCCGGTCGCCCGACTTGAAAAGGATTTCATCGGCAGAAACGGCACCGGCGATGCCGACGCATCCCGCGAGTGCCAACAGGCGTTTCTTCGTCATGTGTCTTTTCTCCCTTTTTTTGTTGACCGTTGCGATGCCCGGATTCGGGCTGGCGAAACGGCCTGAAATTAAGAACTCAATACGGTGGTCAGTTTAGATAGTATATTGTTTTTAGGCAAGCTTCCCTTTCGCGTTATCGGCCCAATTTTTTTCCAGCTTGTCAAACCGGGGGACGATTTCGTACGCTATTGATGTCGTGATGCAACTGGAAGGCGTCTTTTCAAGGTCGTTGACCGATGACGCCGATTGCTGGTTCCGGCTTTGGCCGGATTCAAACCGACACGATGAGAAGTGAGTTGGCACATCGCCGCATCGCTTGCGAGGCGGCGAGCCTATGAATATTGCACAATGCGAAAGACCCGAACGGGTCTTCTCTTCGACAGGCCGCAGTGGCCTGACGTCTAACAACGCGAAGTTCTTCGCTGATCCGGTTCTGACTGAAAGTTCGCATCGAAAAGATTTCCGCGTCGGGGCCGCCCAGAGGATGGGTGCGGACTCGTTGCCGGATTTTGATCGGTTCGCTTTTAAAGCGCTTCCCGTCATTGAAAAAGAGGGGCTGTGGCTTTCTTCACACCTTGGCAAACAGGACGCGGAGTTCGATCAGGCTTGGGCCGTCTATAATGAGGCTTTCGCCGATTTCGAGCGGCGTTCGCACTTCGAGCAGATGCGTGTGATGGCTCATCCGCGTTACCGTTTTTCGGCCATCCGGCTCGACAACGACGTGCTGGGCGCGCTGGGCTATTGGGATTTGCCCGGCTTCTGTTTCATCGAGCATTTCGCGGTTTCCTCCGCGCACCGTTCCGGCGGCTATGGGCGCCGCGTGATCCGGTTGCTGCAGCGACATGTCCAGGGGCCGATTCTTCTGGATGTGGAACCTTTCGGATTCGACCGAGACGCCGCACGCCGCGTGACCTTCTATGCACGGCTGGGGTTTCACTATTGCGGAAAATCCGTCACGTTGCCGCCTTACGAGGGCAAGACGACCGGACCGTCCAACCTGATGTCCTGGCCGATGGCGTTGGATCGTGAGTCCCGCGAACAGGTGGTGGAGACCATCCGTCGCGAGATTTATGGATTGTCCGCCTTCGCGCCGCACCATCACGCGGTCTAGTGAGCCTCATGGACCGAGCGGCGTCATCCGGAATTGGTCGATCTTGGAGCCGGCTTCGCGCGGGCGCAGGGTCAGCGTGATGTTGCCCTGCGGCAGGTCAAACGCGACGGAGCCGCGTTGATTGGAGAGGGGGATGTCGCGCCACGTCCACGTTTTGAAGACGCCCGGCGACCAGACGGTCTCGGGAAACAGCATCTCGCCCGCTTCCGAGCGGATGGAGACGAAGAACGAATCGTCTTCCGGAGTCGGCGTGAGCACGCGCCCTGAGAGCGTGTGGCGTCCCGCGGCGGCCACATGGATCGCGTACGTTGCGCGCCCGCCGCTTCCGCCGCCGCTGCGTCCGTCGGTTTCCGGCACCCAGAGATATGCGCCGCCCGCGGCGGCGGCGTCATCGGTTGCCGCCTCGTAGGGGACTGTGAAACTTCCCTGTTCCGCTTCCCACACGGTCGGATGTCCGGGCGCGACGGAGATGCGGGCTGACGGCCGCCGGGTTTTCAGATACGCCTGAATCACGGGGCTCTGCTCGAGGATCTGGCGTCCGACATCCTTGCCGTCCATGCCGAGAACGGACCGCGGCGGCGCGGGCGACGTGACTGGGTCGCGGTCGAAAGGTGCTTTCGCGGTGATGCGGAGCGGCTGATGAAGGCCGGCCACCTGAAGGCGGAGCCCGTCCGGACTGATGCCGGCCTCGGCCGCCGCCGCGACAAAGTCCTTGCGGAAGGCGGCGAACGCGTCGTCGCTTCCGATGCCGCTTCCGGCCCGCAGCCAGAAAGCCGCACCGGCGAAAACGCGCGACGTGTGGTTTGACGGGTTCAGCCACGCGTGTGAGACGGTCAGTCGCGCAGCGCCGAACGGGTTGCGGTCGTCCACGAGGCTGACCGGACTGGCCGTGCCGTCTTGTCCGCGTGTCCACGGCACGCGGACGCCGATGACGGCGGAGCCCTGCCGCAGGAACACGGCGGCGTCGCGCGGGACGCCGATCACGCTGTTGGTTTTGCCGTCGAACGCGACGCGCGTCTCGTTGATCCAGAGGCCGTCCAGTTTTTTGCGGAAGAGCAGGTGCGACTCCAGCGTGCCGGTCGCGTCCTTGAAGTCCGCGTCGCGGTAGACGGCGACGCCCAGTGCGTCCTCCCGGTCTTGCACGGCGGCCCACCAGGGGCTGAGGTGGAACGCTTTCGCGTGCGTCTTGCCATCGAAAACGCGGAGCTTGCCGTAGGGGTCGCCGCATCCGTCGGGTATGAACGACATGCGCGGCAGGCGTTCCTCGCGCGTGCCGGGCAGGTCGGCGCTGAGCGCGATGTCCATGCGGCCGTGATAGGCCTTCCAGGCGGTGCCGAGTGTGACGTCATGGCAGACGTAATGCGTGCGGCTGCAGAAGGGCTCTGCGCCCCAGGTCTGTTCTATCAGGCGCGGATCAGCGGCCGTGTTGAGCCGCCGCAGTTCGGGCGAAGGCTGCCAGCGCGCATAGAGCGGCGTGAAGGTGGTGAAGCCGAATTTTCCGGCAAGCGGCAGCCACCCGCAGGCGGAAAGGATCTGGTCGAGTTCGCCGAAACCGTACACGTAGTCGTAGGTGCGGCTGTGCGCGCCGGCCAAGCGCTGCGAGGGGTCGAACCAGTTGAGGGCGATGTCGGTCCAGAAAAACCGGAGCAGCGTGTCGGCGAGGCTGCGTGTCGCGGCTTTTTCCGAGAGCGTTTCCAGCAGCATCATCGACTCGACGTCCACGCCGTAATAGGTGGGGCTGACGTATTCGTGCGTGCCCTCTTCCCACAGCGTCTTGATCAAGAGATTGAGGCGGAGTTCGCCTTCGGCCACGGCTTTGGCGTCGCCTAGCGCTTCTCCGAGCAGGATGAGGTCTGAGGCGTTCAACAGCGCAATGTTGGTGTATGTGGTGCTGGGCCGGTGGTTGACGAGCCCAGTCAGGCCGCGGCGAAGCATCACGCGCAGACGCTCGCGCGTCGCGGGATCAAGGGCCTCGCGATGGAATCGCCAGAGCAGCGCGCCGTGCTGCATGCAGAAATCTACGGCGTTGAAATCCATGACCTCCGCGTCGCGCGCGTACCAGCGGAAGTTGCCGAAGGCCTTGTGGCCCGGATCGCGGTTCTGCATCTGTTCCGCGACGGTCAGGAGTTCGGCCACGCGCGTGAGGTTTGTGCCGGCCGCGGCATAGGCCAGCATGGCCGTGAAGAGTTCGCGGCAGCCGTAGCCGGCGTTGGGGCGCCCGATCTTCCTGTAGGTGCCATCCGCGCGTTTCACGAGATCGGCCAGGATGCGTTCGCGGGGAACCGGGGCGGGATCGCCGGCAAACGCGGCACAGCCGAGGACCAGCAGAAGTGTGCAGACAGCGTATTTCACGGGCATATGCAGACCCTTGTTTGGGTGAAACTTGAGGAAAGGCGACAAGCTTGGACCGTTTGTACCCTTGCATTAAAACCTGCCGTGCGACATACTGTCAAACATTATGGTTGGAAAACGGAGGTCGTGATGCGTGCGGGTTCCCGATGCGGTTTCAACGTGATCGAATTGGCGGCGGTGACGGCCGCGGTGATGTTGCTGGTGCTGGCGCTGATACCGGCTATCGGCAACAAACTTTTGTCTTGTGACATGACCCCGGTCGGCGTCCGCGGCAGAGAAATCTTCGTGGCTATAGCGGGTGCCAATTGCGATCGCGAACCATTGGGGCTGCCGCCGGTTTGGCCGTCGGAAAACCCGCCGGTCGCGATCAATGGCCCGTACGAGACGGAATGTTTTAACTTCTCCAACAGCACGGACTATTTCAACTATCTTTACGACAATGAGTATCTGGGCGCAGACCGCCGAAATCCCGTTGCGAAGATGGGCTTCTACTCTTGGTTGGCTGGTGCAGGCGTGCCGGCTTGTACCTGTGGGAAACCTACGGCCGAGAACAACATGTGGACGATCGCGATGAACGTTGCGGAAGACTTGGACGATACCGTTCCGGTCCTGATCACGAGGAACATCGACGCCGCGTCGCTGGCAGCCAAGGTGACCGACAAGGATTGGGGCAAGGCGCTGCGCTTCGATCCGGAATGGGAGACGCCGTTCGGCGACAGGGGGTTCGCACTAATCCGCAAAGGCGGCGCGGTTTTCAGGGCACGTGAGAAGTATGTGTCGTACAAGGTGGTCTATCAAGGGCAGACGTTTGACGCGTCGGTGGACGCGCAGGGGCATGCCGTCGCCAAGCCGCTGAAGTATCTGACGCCCACCCGCAAGGTCGTGCCCGGTGAACAGGCGTGCGCCGCGTGTGCTGTGCGGGTCGCGCAGCCGTCCGGCGGCGGCATCGGAAAACGGGTGCGGCGCGATCTCGCGGCGCTTGAGCGCGTCGCGCGGCTCGCGGGCGGGCTTCTCGCAATGATCTATGTGTTGTTGGCGGCAGGGTATTATGCGGCCGCGCGTGATGGCGCACGCCGATTGTCTCCGCTGACGGGCCTCGGCGTCGGGCTGTTTCACTATGCGGCGGCCGTTCTCTGGATAAGCCTGTTTTTTGGGAGTCTCGATGGCGGCTGCGCTTTCCGGTGGACGCTGTTGGGGCTGGCCGTGCTGGCGCAGGCGGGCGGCATCGCGTTTGTCGCCGTGCGGCGGCGGGACGGCCTAGCGGCGCGTCAGCGCGGGATGAAATGGATGGTGGCCGTGCCGTTGATCGTCGTGGTGGGGCTCTTTATGTGGCTTGTCCTGAAGGCGTTCTTGCGGGCAAGCTGAAGCAACGCGGAACCTCCAACGCTCAACGTTACGGGGCCGCGTAAGGGCAGCGGACGAAGCGGTCGCCGCAGGGGCGCAGCTCTGGAGAGGTCGTGGCGCAGTCGGGCCGGGTCACGGGGCAGCGGTCGTGGAAGCGGCAGCCGGGCGGAAAATTCCCGGCGGACGGCACTTGGCCGGGAATGGCCTTGAGGCGCTTGCCGCGCGTGGCGGCGGAGGGCATGGCTTCGAGCAGGGCGATCGAGTAGGGGTGGCGCGGCTTCGCGAAAAAGGCGCCGGCGTCGGCCTGCTCGACGATCTGCCCCGCGTACATGACGGCGATGCGCGTGGCCATCTGCGAGACCACGCCCATGTCGTGCGTGATCAGCAGCAGCCCCGAGTTCTTGCGGAACAACTTCCGCATGAGGCCGAGCACCTGCGCCTGGATGGTGACGTCCAGCGCGGTGGTGGGTTCGTCGGCGATGATCAGGTCGGGCTCGAGGATGAGCCCCATGGCGATCATGACGCGCTGCTGCATGCCGCCGGAGAGTTCGTGGGGATAGGCGCGGGCGCATTGGGCGGGCGCGGGGATTCCCACGCGGCCGAGCCACTCCAAAGCGGCTTCGCGGGCTGCGGCGGACGATACGGCGCGGTGCAGGTGGATCACCTCTTCCAGCTGCGGGCCGATGCGGTGCAGCGGCGAGAGCGAGGTCATCGCGTCCTGAAACACCACGCCGATCTTCGCGCCGCGGATCTTGCGCAGCTCCGGCAGCGGCAGCCGGAGCAAATCCAGGCCGTCAAACAGCGCGCGCCCCTGCGTGATGCGCGCCGGCGGCATCGGCAGGAGACGCGGGACGCTCATGGCGGTGGCGGATTTGCCGCAGCCGGATTCGCCCACGAGCCCGAGCACCTGTCCGCGGTCGAGGCCGAGCGAGACGCCTTCTACGGCGCGGGTCACGTGCCCTTCGGCTTCGAACTGGATGTGGAGATCTGAAATTTCGAGCAGCATGGGAGGGGGAAGTCCGTTAGTGCATTAGTTCGTTAGTGCGTTAGTTTGTTTTCATTCCATTTTCGTCTGCTGGCGCGGGTCGAAGGCGTCACGCAGCCCTTCGCCGATCAGGACGGTCAGCAGCATCACCGTGAAGAGCGCGAGGGAGGGGAAGAGGATCAGCCACCAGGCCCAGCGGAACTGCTGCGCCTGCTGGAGCAGCTCGCCCCAGCTCGGCGTGAGCGGCGGCAGGCCAAAGCCGAGGAAGTCGAGCGCGGCGAGCGAGCCGATCGCGCCGATGAGGCTGAACGGGAAAAGGGTGATGAGCGGGGTCAGCGCGTTGGGCAGGATGTGGCCGAAGATGATGCGGGCGGAAGAGAGCCCCTGGCAGCGCGCGGCCTCGACGAACGTGCGGGAGCGCAGGCGCAGGAACTCGGCGCGCATGTAGTAGGAGATTCCGATCCAGTTGAAGAGGCTGTAGCAGACCAGCAGGATCAGGAAGCTCCGGCCGAGCGCCGAGCCGATGAAAATCATGACGTAAAGGAAGGGCAGGGCGCTCCAGACCTCCGTGAGGCGCTGGCCGGCGATGTCGACCCATCCCCCGAAATAGCCCTGCACCGCGCCGATGCCCAGGCCGAACAACATGGCCCAGAAGGCCAGCAGCAGGCCGAAGATCATGGCGGTGCGCAGGCCGTAGAGCACGCGCGCAAGCACATCGCGGCCGGCGGCGTCGATGCCCATCCAGTGGCCTTTGACCGGAGGGTAGGGCCACGCGATCTCGCCCAGGGCGCACGCCACGTCGGCGTGGCGCGTTTTCCACGCGATCCGCTCGGCCGGGGCGGTGCCACGGAAGGCATCGGCCGCGAGCCTCTGGACGTCCGGCCGGTGGACGTCCGGAACCTTCCGCCAGATGTGCTCGGTGACGGGATAGACGGTGCCCTCCGCACTGCGGCGGAAGCGGAGCTGCAGCGGAAGGTCGGGCGGGGCGGGTTGCCGAAACATCAGACGTACCGAGGCGGGCGGCGTTGCGGAGGCGTGGACTTCGGGCAGGGTCACGCGCGCGGTGAGGCCCGGCTGCGACGCGTGCGTGAGCGTGAAGACCTGCGAAGGGGCGGCGCGTCCCGCAAACCGATCGGCCAGCGCGGCGCGGAAGTCGTCGGGCAAGGCCCAGTGCTTGCCGAGACTTTGACCCTCCACGCGCGGAACGTCCGGAAAGAAGGGCGCGACGCTTTCAGGCCTGATCACGGTCTGGTCGGGCCGCAGGTTGATGCGGCCCGCATGGACTTCGGGCACGACCGACACCTTGACGGTGCGGTAGCCCCGCAGGGTGGCGGCGTCGGTCACGTCGCCGGGACTGTAAGGGACCGGCGCCCAGATCACGCGGTTGCGCGGATCGGAGCGGAACGCGTCCGACGCGGTGAAGGCCGGGTAGTTCACGCGCGTGGCGTCGGCGCCCTCGCCGAGGAGATCCCTTTGCGTGAGGTTCTGGACAAACGGAAAAAAGGTTTTGCCGTTGACGCGCAAATAGAGCGGGCGGCTGTTGCAGAGCAGCTCCGAAACGAGGCTGACGCCGAAGAGCGCGGCGAGCAGCACGAGCGACACGCGCGCGCGCCGGATCCGCAGAAAGTTCTGCAGGCGCTTTTGCGTCAGCGGCGAGAGGCGTATGACGGAAAAGGGGTTCATGATTTGCCGAAATGGATGCGCGGATCGATGAGCAGGTAGCAGAAATCGGAGAGCAGGTTGCCGACGAGCTGCATGACGGAGGTGAGGGCGAGCAGCGCCAGGAAAACCGCGTAGTCGCGCCCGATGAGCGCGTCCCAGCTTAAACGGCCCATGCCGGGGATCTCAAAGATGCTTTCGATGATGATGGAGCCGGCGAAGAGCACGCCGAGGATCGAGCCGAAGCCTGTGGCGATCGGGATGAGCGCGTTGCGGAAGGCGTGGCCCCAGATGGCGCGCCGGCGTGTGGCGCCTTTGGCGAGCACGGTCCGCACGTAGTCACTGGCGATCTGGTCGAGCAATGAGTTTTTCATGATGAGCGTGAGCACGGCGAAGTTCCCGGCGACGTAACAGGCGACGGGGATCGCCATGTGCCAGGCGCGGTCGGCGAGGCGCTGGCTTGCCGGGACGGCCCCCGCGAAGTCGGACTCGAAGCCGCCGAGCGGAAAGAGGTCGCCCAGGCCTTCCACCGTGCCGCAGAAAAGCATCTTGAGCACCATGCCGAGGGCGAAGGCGGGGATGGCGTACCCGGCAAAAACCACGAAGCTGGAGGCCGCATCGAATGCTTGCCGGTGACGCAGGGCCTTGGCGATGCCGAGGGGAATGCAGATGAGATAGCTCAGCACGAAGCTGGTGATGCCGAACCAGAGCGAGACCGGGATGCGGGACGAGATGAGCTGCCACGCGGAGCGGTTGGGATAGTCGTACGAGGCGATGCGCATGCCCATGCGCTGGGCGATCAGCCAGTCGAAATACTGCACGTGGAGGGGGCGGTCGAAACCGAACTGCCTGTTGAGCTCTTGGCGGTATTCCTCGGTGACCTGCGCCACGTTGGCCGCGGCCCGGTCGCCCGCGCCGCCCAGGTTGCGCATCTTCATGAGTTGGATGTCGACGGGGCCGCCGGGCAGAAACCGCGTGAGCGCGAAGCAGACGACCGTGATGCCCAGAAAGGTGGGGATCACGAGCAGCAGGCGGCGGATGAGATACGAGAGTCGATCCATGGAAGGAGCGGGTTAGGGCTGTGGCGTGAAGCGTTGATGAAGGGCGACGGTCATAGGGGGAGTTTAGTAAAAAAGGCCGGGCGGAACAATGCGGGAGTTTCAGCTCTTTTTCAGCAGGACCGGAATGAGCGCGGCGCAGATGAGCACGCCGCCCGCCAGCAGTCCGGGAAGGCTGGCGCGTTCGCCGAAGACCAGGAGCGAGACCGCAACGCCCAGCGGAATCTTGAGGTTGTTCATGACCGCAAGCACGCCGGCCGTCACGCGCCGCGCGCCGCTGTTCCAGAGGAAGTAGCTGGCGCCGGAAACGACCACGCCGAGGTAGAACAGCGCGGCGAGCTGTGCCGCGGTCGGATGCGGCGCGGCCGCGAGCGCGTCGCGCAGGCCGAGTGGCGCAAGGGCCAAGAGCCCCCCCAGATAGAGCCAGAAAAAGACGTGCCGGTCGGCCGGCGCGCCCGCGCTGCGCGCGAACACCTCGCGATAGGCGAGCTGCCCGAGAGCGAAACAGAGGTTGGAGCTTTCGACCAGCAGAAAGCCGATCAAGGGCGCGTCCGAGGAAACCCCCTTCCAGAGGATTACGCCTGCGCCGCACACCGCAAGCAGGGCGGCGAGGAGATTGGTGCCGTGGAACTTCCGGTTCAGCACATCGTTGAAGACGGCGACGTAGACGGGCGTCATGACGGTGAAAAGCGCGACCTCGTGGGATTTGAGATAGCGGAAGCTGCTCATGTAGGCCAGCGACATGAGCCCGAACTGGACGACGCCGATGCCGATCAGCGCCGCGCCGGTTTTGATCGGGACGCGTCGGATGAAAGGCAGGAAAACCGCGGCGGCGATGGCGAGCCGGACCGCGGCGAGCCAGGCGGGCGGAAGGCCTGCGAGCAGGTTGCCGATCAAACCGAAGGAAAAGCTCCAGATGGCGGAGGCTGTGAGCAGATAAAGCATCGCCAGTTTTGTACCATATCCTCCCACCGAATGCGAGGCGCGGTGTTTTTCGCATGTTCCGCCGAATGCGCTTTTTGGTATGCTGACCGCATGATAATAAAAAAGAGCATTCTCCTCTTTTTGTTGGCCGGTTTCGGCGTGTCGGCGGCTCTGGGGCAGCGGGACGTCATCTGTTTTAACGACGGGTGGCGGTTCGCAAAGTACGGCGAGCAGCCGGACGGGACGGTGACCGAAGAGCCTGCCGCCCAAAGCGAGACGTTCGACGACGCGTCCTGGCGGAGCGTCCGCCTGCCGCACGATTGGGGGGTGGAATCGCCTTTCCGTATGGATGTGAACGGCTCGCAGGGGCGGCTGCCCTACTTCGGCGTCGGGTGGTACCGCAAACGCTTTGCGCTGCCCGAAGAGGATGAGGGACGCTGCGTGTTCCTCGACATCGACGGCGCGATGTCGGATTCGACCGTCTGGCTGAACGGCGTGCCGCTGGGCGGGCGGCCTTACGGGTACGCCTCTTTCCGCGTGGAGCTGACGCCGCACCTGCGCCGCGCCGGGTTGCAGAATACGCTGGCGATCCGGCTTGACAACAAACGTCTGAGCGCGCGCTGGTACCCGGGCGGAGGCCTCTATCGCAACGTGTGGCTGGTCAAAACCGCCCCGGTGCGCGTGGCGCACTGGGGCGTCTGCGTGCGGACCGAAACCGACGGCCCCGGGGCGCGCGTCGCGGCAGACGTGACGCTCGAAAGCAGTGCCACGGGGCACGTGCCCGTCGAGGTTTCGGCCGCCCTTTACGATCTGGGCCTGGGCGGATCGGCGGCGGGGAGCCGGAGCGTCGCCACGGCGCCTTCCGTGCCGTTGACGGTTTCGGGCTCCGGCCGGGTGACGCTCGCGGCTGAGCTCAAGCGTGCGCGCGTGTGGGATACCGACGCGCCCTACCTCTACCGCCTCGACGTGACGGTGCGCTCGGGCGGCCGGACGCTCGACGTCTACCCGCAGACGTTCGGCATCCGCACGCTGAGGTTCGATCCTCAGAACGGGTTTTTCCTGAACGGCAAGCACAGGAAGATCAAAGGCGTGTGTATGCACCACGACCTTGGCGCGCTGGGTGCGGCCGTGCACCGTCGCGCGCTCGAGCGGCAGCTGGAAATTCTGCGTGCAATGGGGTGTGACGCGATCCGCACCTCGCACAATCCGCCTGCGCCGGAGCTGCTGGACCTGGCCGACCGCATGGGTTTTCTCGTGATGGACGAGGCGTTCGACATGTGGGAGAAGGCCAAGACGCGTGACGACTATTCGCGCTTTTTCAAAATATGGCATGAGCGCGACCTGTCCGATCTGATCCGCCGCGACCGCAATCACCCGTCCGTGGTCATGTGGTCGATCGGCAACGAGGTCAACGAGCAGACCGACCCTCTGAACGGGGTGCGTATCGGAAAACGGCTGACGGAAATCGCGCACCGCGAGGACCCGACCCGCCCGACGGTGCTGGGCAACTGGCGCGCGGAGACGATGACGAACGGCATGCAGGAGGTGGCCGACATTTTCGGCGCGAACTATCTGCCGCAGCGGTACGGGGAGTTTGCGGCAAACAATCCGGCCCGGGGCATCATCGGCAGCGAAACGGTTTCGATGGTCAGCTCGCGCGGCGAGTTCTTTTTTCCGGTGCCGGAGGATTTTGCGACGCCGCCGATGCCGTTTCCGGAAGGCTACTTCAATTTTCAGGTGAGCGGCTATGACGTTTTTTCACAGCGCCCGAACAACTGCGCGCCGGACGTGGAGTTCATGTGGCAGGCGCGCAATCCGCAGGTTTTCGGCGAATTCGTCTGGACGGGCTTCGACTATCTCGGCGAGCCGTCCCCTTACGAGCGGATGCCGCCGTCCATGAAGTGGCAGAGCGAGGCCGACCGGTCGCGGTGGGCCGAGTTCCTGGCCAAGTATCCGGGGCAGTCGCCCGCCCGCAGTTCCTACTACGGGATCGTTGACTTGTGCGGTTTCCCGAAGGACCGCTTCTACGCCTATCAGGCGCAGTGGCGGCCCGATCTGAAAATGGCGCATATCCTGCCGCACTGGACGTGGCCGGACCGCTTAGGACAAAAGATCCCCGTCCACGTTTACACGAGCGGCGACGAGGCCGAATTGTTCGTGAACGGCCGTTCGCTGGGGCGCAAGAAGAAAGGGCCGGGCGAGTTCCGTCTGCAATGGAACGGGGTGGCGTATACGCCTGGCGAGGTGCGCGTGACGGCCTACCGCAAGGGTCAGAGGTGGGCTGAGGATGTGCAGCGGACGGCGGGCGATCCGTCGCGGCTGGAGGTCAAGGCTGACCGCGATCCGATCGCGGGCGACGGCGCGGATCTCAGCTACGTGACGATCCGGGTGCTCGACGCGCACGGCGTACTGGTGCCGCGGGCCATGCCGCTGCTTCGCTTCGCGGTGTCGGGCCCCGTCGAGATCGCGGGCGTCTGCAACGGCGACGCAACGGACCTGACCGGCTTCCAGATGCCGTATCAGCACGCCTACAACGGCCTCTGCCAAGTGGTCTTGAGGGGGCGTCCGGGCCAGTCCGGCACGGGCGTTCTGACTGTGCGCAGCGACAGCGTGCGGCTGCCGGAGGCGACGCTCCGCATCCGCGTGCGCTAGGCTCCGAAAATCGGTGGCCGGGTTGCAGCCGAGCGGCGGAGATGGCGGCGGGCTGTCGTGCCGCTAGACGAGGAGCGCGTCGAGCAAGGCGGAGACGTCGTCTGCCGTGACGGGGCGCGGGTTGGCGGCGGTCGACCCGGACGCCAGGGTTTCGCGGATGAACGCGTCGCGGTCGGCCACGGTCTGTCCGGACAGCGGGTTCTCCAGCCGCATGGCCGACAGCCATGCCCCGACTTGTTCCTCGATGTCGAGACCGTGCCGGACCTTGAGGTCCGCCAGATCGTTCCGGATGGCGTCGCGGTTGAAGGCGAGGCTTGCGGGCAGGCAGCAGGCGCAGACCAGGCCGTGGGCCGCGTGGAAGCGCACGCCGAGCGGATGGGCGAGGCCGTGGATCACGCCGAGTCGCGCGTGCGAGAGGGCGATGCCGGCCAGGTAGCTGGCCTCCAGCATGTCGGCGGCCGCGTCGCTGTTCCCCTGGTAGAGGGGCAGCAGCGCGCGGGCGATGCGCACCAGCGCCATTTCGGAAAGCGACCGCGTGAAGGGGGTGGCGTGCCGGCTCGTGTAGGACTCGTAGGCCTGAATGAAGGCGTCCAGCCCGGCGGCGGCGATGTGCGCAGGCGGGCAGCTTCTGAGCAGGGTCGGATCGAGAATCACCAGCTTGGGCATGTAAGAGGGGTGGCGGATGGACTGCTTGAGCGTGTGCTCGGGATCGGTCAGCACCGCGACGACGGTGGCTTCCGAACCTGTGCCCGCGGTGCTTGGCGCGGCGATCAGCGGCAGGCCGGCGGGAGGGGTCTCCTTGGGATTCACCTGATAGAACGCCGTTTTCTCGGGCGCGTCCACCAGCCCGGCCGCGGCCTTGGCGAGGTCGATCACGCTGCCGCCGCCGACAGCGGCCACCCAGTCGGGACGGTTCGCGCGCAGCTCGGCGCGCAGGGCGTCCACCGCGCCGACGGTCGGCTCGTCGCCCGCGTGGCACCAGGCGCGGACCGATACGCCGAAAGGCGGATCCGCCAGGATGGCGTCGAGCAGGCCGGAGCGCTGCAGCGACCGGCCGTGCACGAGGATGCCGTTCCGGCCGTAAGCGGCGGCGGCTTGGGTGAGCCCCAGCACGGCGCCGGCTTTGGCGAGGGTCTGTTGCGGAAGGAGAAGCGAAGAGGGGAGAAGGCTCATAGGGAATTCCGGTGTGGTCCGTCCGAGGGGAACGTGCCGCGTCAGTAGAGCACGATGATGGCCGCGATCACCAGCGGCACGGTGCCGTTGTTCTCGACGCCGTGCGTGCCGCCTTTGCCCGTGAGGATGGCGTCGCCGGGGCCGATCGGCACCCACTGGCCGTTTTCCTCGATCCGCCCGCTGCCGGAGAGGACCAGATAAATCTCGTCCTCGTTTTCGTGGGTGTGGCTGCCGATTGAACAGCCGGGCGCGAGGGTCATGCGGGTGCAGAGCCGGATCTTCGCGCCGAACGCCTCGGGTTTGAACCAGTGCTGCAGTTTGACCGTTCCCGTGCCGCCGCGCATGTTTTCGCGCAGCTCCGTCGCCATGTCGTCGTTCCGTGTGATCATGAATCTCCTTCCGGCTCGGCTCCGCACGCGTCATGCCCCGCAGAGCTCCGAATTGAAACGCCTCATTTTAGCACGCCCCGATCAGAAAACGAGACGGATTTTTGCATCCTGTGAGATTGTCATCGCACCGGCAATCGCCTATCATATCGCTTTCTTGTCTGTCACCGGACGTTATGCGTAAAGCGAAAATCAAACGAATCGAGCGGATCGAACATTATCTGGTCCGCATCATCCAGCAGCCCGGCGCCGATCAGGGGCATCCGTGGCCGATCCGCGCGCTGCTGTGTCTGCTGAAAGGCGTTTCCCTGGTTTTCACCGGCGTCGTGCTGCTGCGCCTTTTCCTGTACAACGTCGGGATTTTCAGGCGGTACCCGCTGGGCTGCCAGGTGATCAGCGTGGGTAACATTACTGCGGGCGGTACGGGAAAGACGCCGGTGGTGGAGATCTTTGCGCGCGAGTTGCAGAAGTCGGGCCGCAAGGTGGCGGTGCTCAGCCGCGGCTACCGCAAAAAAGAGCTGCCGTGGTACCAGCGGGTTTTCCGCGAGACGATCGAGCCGCCGCGCGTGGTGAGCGACGGCAAGCGGATGCTGCTCGACAGCGAGATGGGGGGCGACGAGCCTTACATGTTGGCGAGCAACCTGCCGGGCGTGGCGGTCCTCGTCGACAAGAACCGCGTGAAGAGCGGGCGCTACGCGGTGAAACGCTTCGGGTGCGACACGCTGATCCTCGACGACGGCTTCCAGTACCAGAAACTGCGCCACCGGCTGGAGATCGTGCTGGTCGACAAGACCAATCCGTTCGGCAACGCCAACATGTTGCCGCGCGGCGTGCTGCGCGAGCCGATCCGCAACCTGAAGCGGGCGGACTTTATTTTCATCACCAAATCGGACGGGAACTCCGACGCGTTGCGGGCGCGTATCCGCGAGCTGAACCCGACGGCGGAAATCATCGAGTGCCGTCACAAGCCGCGCTACCTGCAGAACGTCTACACGGCGGAGCACGTGCCGCTGGAGTGGCTCAAAGGCCGCACGGTCACCACGCTGTCGGGCATTGCGGTGCCGCAGAGCTTCGAGAATTCGCTGCGGCTGATGGGCGCGAAGGTGATCTACTGCGAGCGCTACGCGGACCATCACCGGTATCACGCGCAGGAGATCATCGACGCCCTGAACAAGTCGGCCGACCTTCACGCCGACGCGCTGCTGACCACCGAGAAAGACGCGGTCCGCTTCCCGCTGTTGGAAAAGACGCCCGTGCCGGTCTTCTATCTGCGGGTGGACATCGATTTGATCAACGGCGCCGAAAACTTCCATGAGGCGGTGGAGCACATTTGCTTCCGCAAGAACCGAAACGGCCGGCTGCCGAAAATCCCCGCCGCCACGAAAGCGTGATTTGCCGTGAGCCGATCTCCGACACAGACCGAAGATTCCTCCCCGCCGCGTGTGTTGCGTTCAGTCTCCGTGGTCAGCATCATGACCGCGATCAGCCGGGTTTTGGGGCTGGTGCGCGAAGTCGTGATGGCCTATTTCTTCGGCACGTCGGCCCTCAAGTCCGCCTTCGACATCGCGTTCATCGTGCCCAACCTCTTCCGCCGCCTGTTCGGCGAGGGCGCGCTGTCGAGCGCGTTCGTGCCGGTGTTCAGCGAGACGCTGGTGAAAGAGGGGCCCGAACACGCGCACCGCTTCGCCGTGCGCGTCATCAGCCTGCTGGTCGCCGTGCTCGGCGTGGTGACCGTGGCGGGCATTCTGGCCACGTATCCGCTCGCCTGCGTGCTGCCGCCGGACAGCCGCTGGCTGATCCCGCTCCCCATGCTGCGCATCATGCTGCCGTACGCGCTGCTCATCTGCGTCGCGGCGTTGGTCTCCGGCATGCTGAACACGCTGGGCCGCTTCGCCGTGTCGTCACTGACGCCGTTTCTGCTGAACCTCATCTGGATCGCCACGCTGTTTGCGGTCTGCCCGTTTCTGCGCGACGCGCCCGGCACCCAGATTCTCGTGTTGAGCTGGGCCATCCTGCTTGCGGGCGTGGCGCAGATCCTGTTTCAGCTGCCCGAACTGGCCAAGCACGGCTTCCGGTTCCGGCTCTGCTTCGCGGGGCTGCTGCAGGACGCGAAGCTGCGCCGCGTGCTGACGCTGATGGGGCCGGCCGCGTTGGGGATGGGGCTGATCCAGATCAACGTTTGCGTCGACAAGTTCCTCGCGTTCTGGGCGGACCCCGCGGCGCCGGCCGCGCTGGAGTACGCCGAGCGCATCGTGTATCTGCCGCTCGGCATGTTCGGCACGGCGTTCATGACGGTGCTGCTGCCCACGTTTTCACGCCAGGCTTCGCGCGGCGATTTTGCGGTTATGCGCGATACGCTGGAGCGGGCGATCCGCAACCTCGCGGTGATCATGGCCCCGTGCTCGGCCGCGCTGGCGTTCCTGGCCTTGCCGGTCATTGAGCTGATCTACGGCATCAAGGGCGGCCGTTTCGACCACGAGTCGGCGCTGCTGAGCGCGCGCGCGCTGGCCGCGTATGCGCCCGGCCTTCTCGTCTTCAGCTTGCAGAAGGCGCTGATCCCCGCGTTTTACGGCATGCAGGATCTGCGCACGCCCGTGCGGGTGAGCCTGTTCGGCCTGGTGCTGAACGTCACGCTGAACATCGCCAGCGTCGTTTTGCTGCCGCACGGCTGGAAGCATGTCGGCATTGCCGGAGCGACGGTTTTGGCCAGCGCGGTGAACGGCCTCATGCTGGCCGTCCTTCTCCGCCGCCGGATCGGTGCGCCGCGGGTGTCGGCGGTCCTGCGTCCCGTGGCCAAGGCGGCCTTTTCGGCTCTGGCCATGGCGGGTGCCGCCGTTCCCGCCTATGCGGCGACCTACCGGTTTCTGAGCGGCGGCGGATACCACGTCAAGCTGGCCCAGGTCTTGTCGATGGGGGTGACCGTAGTTCTGGCCGCTGCGGTTTACGGCGCGCTGATGGCGCTCATCAGCCGGCCTGAGCTTCTCGAGATGGCGGGGGACTTCCGCCACCGGCGGAAACGGGAGGGTGCGTGAGATGGAGCGGAAAACATTTGTTGTGGCGTGCGGCGGTACCGGCGGGCATGTGTTCCCCGGCTTGGCGGTGGCGAACGAGCTGAAGCGGCGCGGCCACGCCGTGGAGGTCTGGTTTTCCGGGCGCGACATTGAGGGCGCCACGCTGAGCAGCTGGGACGGCCCCGTGTTTTCGACCGGCGCCAGACCGCTCTCCCCGCGGAATCTGCCGTATTTGGGCCGCGCCTTCTACACGAGCCTGAAGGGGTTGCGGCGCCTGAAACCCGACGCTTTGCTGGCCATGGGCAGTTACTCCAGCCTGCCGCCGGTGCTGGCCGCGCGCTTGCGCCATGTGCCGGTGGTGCTGCACGAGGCGAATGCGGTGCCCGGCAAGGCGGTGGAATTCCTTTCGCGCTACGCCGTGCTGACGGCGGTGAGCTTTGGGGAGACGGCCAAATGGCTGCCGGGCCGCAAGGTGCTCTGCACCGGCCTCCCGGTGCGCGGCGACTTGGCGGGACAGCCCCGCTTCGCGGAGATACCCGAAGGACTCTTCACCGTGTTTGTGACCGGCGGTAGCCAAGGGGCCCGGCGCGTGAACGAGCTGGCGTCGCAGGCCATGTGTCTGCTCAAGCAGGCCGTGGGCGACGATTTTTTCGTGATCCACCAGTGTGGGGCTGCCGACGAGGCGCGCGTCAAGGCCGCTTACGAGGCCGCCGGCATCCGGGCAAGGGTGTGCGCGTTCCTGCCGGAGATGGGGAAGGCCTATGCGTCGGCGGACCTCGTGATTTGTCGCGCGGGCGCCTCCACCTGTTTCGAGCTGTGCCTGCTGGGCAAGCCGGCGCTGCTGATTCCGTTGCCGACCGCCGTGCGCAACCACCAGCACCTGAACGCGGTCGCGCTGGTCCGGAGCGGCGGTGCCGACGAAGGCATTCAGCAGGAACTGTCGGGGCGCTCGCTCATGCGGTACGTGCAGAACAAGAAAGACAACCCGCACCTGCTCGCGCGCATGAGCCAGGCGGTGAAGACCTTGGCCGTGCCCGATGCCGCCGCCCGCGTGGCCGACGCGCTGGAAGGCGTCGTGAAGCCGTGACCGCCGCCGGCCTGGCCGCGTGACGAGACGTTATTTCTTTTCCGGCGGCGCGGACTGCCTCATCATCTGTTTCGCGAACATTTGGAAGAAGAGCTCCTGCAGCACTTCGCGCCCGTCGCGGTTGATGCGCTGCAGGGCCGCGATCTCATTGGACTGAAAGCGCAGGGAGGCCGTCAGCGTGCGTTCGTCCGTCAGGCTGATGCCGAACGTCGCGCCGTCGCCGCCGGTCGGCAGCAGGCGTATCTGCTCGGGCTTCACATCGGGCATGATCGACACGACGTATCGCAAAAGGCTTGCGACCTGAAGCGAGGCGCCGGCCGTCAAATTCGTGTTCAAGGACGGGTCCTGCGCGCTGATTTTGCGCTGCAGGGTGAGCGTCTTTTCGCGGAAGGCGAGGGCCGGCAGCTCGCCTTCGATCGATTGCGGCGCCCCGATGACGGTGATGATGTGTCCGTCGGCTACGGCGGTTTCCAGCACGGCCTGCTTGAGGAAAAGCGAGAGCAGTGTGAACAGGATGGACGGCTCGGCCGGCTTGCCGTCGGAGCCGTCCGCGGGAGGCTGGAGCGCGATCGCGTAAGTCTCGACCGGCGTGTCGGCGATGCGGCGCGGCGGCTTCGGCGTCAGCAGGAGGTCGCCGCTCTTTTCTGAGGTGTGAAGCTTTCCGATCGCATCGCGGACGGGCGCGGCGTTCGTGACCGGTTCGATTTGCACGAAGCAGAGTCCCTGCCTGTTCCTGGTGGGGGCCAGGTAGGTCAGTTTCTCACCCGTAAACGCCGTTTGCGGGGCCAGTCCGGAAAGCGGGTCGAACAGGCGGGAGCGGGCCGCGCCGAGGTAGGGGCCCCAGAGGCCCGGGTTGCCGCTGGCCGTGAGCGACATGAAAAAGGCGTCGTCTGGCGAACCGTTCCAGAGCCGGGCCGAGGGTTGGCGCCAGGCTGTTGTGAGCGCGCCGAGCGCGGATTCTTTCTTGGGGCTTCCCCGCACGGCGAAGGCCAGTGCCTGGCCGTCCAGCGTGAGGGAGAAGGCGAGCGAGTCGAAGTCGCGGATCAGCTTGTCGGCGTTGATAAACGCGGAGGCCTTTTCGCCCCGCGAGCCCAGCAGGTCCGCGAGCCGCTGCGGGTTGACCAGCACGCGGAAGGTGCCGGGAAGGCTTTGGGGCGGGGCACCGATCAGTTTCGCCCGGTTTTGCCAGGCCCAGGCGAGCGCATCGCGCGAGACGGAAGTGAACAGGTGGCGGTCGGCGACCGCGATCGCGACGCGGGGGGGGAGGTTCGTGTCGGAGGGGATTTCGAAAAGGGTGCCCGTTTCCAGCGGCGTCTGCGTCCGGTAGGCAGCGGCAAACGCCTCACGCGTGGCCGTGCCGTCGTCCGCCAGCGGGATCAGCGCGACGTTGGCGGGGTTGTCCGCGGCCACCGGCAGGGCCGGGTCGAGGGTCTGCACGATGTGCAGCGGTTCCGTCGCCGAGACGCCCGCGAAGGACGGCAGCGACAGGTTCTTTGCCAGTGTCGTCTGGACCAGATCGAGGGCGAGCGGCAAGTCGGCCACACGGCTGAAAGCGGATGCGCCATAGATGACGCTCTGGTAGCTGTCCGCTTCCAAGATGCCGACAAAAAGGCGCTCCGCCCGGATGTCGCGGGCCCAAGAGAGAGCCAGAACCGCGAGTGCGGCCCTGCCGGAAACAGAGAGGTGTCGGGGTGTCATGGGTTCCCGGTTGAACGCCGGCGTTTGGGCTGGGGGTGATAGAACATCAGCACCACGTTTTTCAGGCTTTCGGCCAGTTCGGGGTCGCTGCCGAAGATGTCGTCCTCGGATCCGCACGTCTTGCACTCGATGTTGGCCGAGACAAAAATCGCTTCGTTCGTGTTGACGCTGTCACCCTTGCGGCGGTCTTTGAACAGCCCCTGGTCTACCAGCATCTGGAACAGCGGAACGACCTCCTCGTGCGGAATGGTGATGCGCGTCTCGGACCAGTCGTTCCAGCTCGAATCCTCCGTTTTCTTCGCGAAGGGGTTGGAGACGAGCTTGCTGGTGCCATCGCGGACCGTGACAATGCCGTTTCCGTCAATCCGCACGTTCACGCGTTGGACGGGCGTGGTGCGGTAGTTGTAGTGCCGGATGGAAATCCAGTTGAGGCCGGAATCCTTGACTTTGAAAAAGGGATTCATGATGCCTTGGCATCCGCAGATGACGGCTACGCCCAACAGGAGCGAAAAGAAGAGTGAATATCGCATGAGGTAATAATGGCGGGAATCGGCGAATCGGGCAAGAACGAAGTGGCTGTTCCCTGAAAATGGGGCGGGCTTGGGATCAGAACGCGATGTCGAGAATGAGGGGGAGGTGGTCGGATCCGATGTGGGGACCGGTACGCTTGGCGAGGACCCGTACGCCGTCGCTGTGAAAGCAGTGGTCGAGCGGAATGCGCACCAGCGGGCTGGTGGCCGTGGGCCAGGTGGGCTGCGGGCCGCGGCCCTGCGCGCTGTCATGCAGGCCGCTGACTTTGAGGAAGGCGCGGAAATGCGCCGACCACGGGGTGTTGTTGAAGTCGCCGGTGACGACCAGAGGCCCTCCGACTTTGCGGAGGGTTTTGGCGAGCTCGAGCGAGAACGCGTTGCGTCCGCGCCACATGGTGCCGTTGTACGGGGCCAGCGTGTGGGTGCCGACGACCGTGACGGTCCTGCCTCCGACGGCGATGCGTGCGAGCGAGGACGGCGCGCCTTCGGGGTCGCTCAGCAGGAAAATCTCGGCGGCGAGCGCGTTGGTTTTGCAGTAGATGGCCGCGCCGAAATTGTCGTCGCGCGGCAACGTCGCGAAAACGGGGTGGCTGTTGGTGAGCGGCGCGAGCTGGCGCAGCCACCACACGTCGGGCTCCTGCAGCACCACCACGTCGGGGTCTTCGCGGTTGACGAGCGCGAGCAGGGCCGCCGAGTTGGTGTTGCTGGTGAGGATGTTGGCCTGCAGGATGCGGAGCCGCGCTGGCGTGGCGGCCAACGGGACGGCGTGGGTCTCGCTCGGCAAGGAAAGCAGGAACACGGGGAGCGCGTTGACGGCCACGAGGAGGAGGCTGGCCACCGCATGACGGTGGCGCCGGGCGGCGATTTCGAGCCCTGCATAGGCGAGAAAACAGAAGGCAAGGTGGGGCTTGAAGTGGGTGAAGATTTCGAAAAACCACACGTAGCGACCGAGCAGCCCGGCGAGGGTGAAGAGCGCGCCGAGAAAGGCGGCGGCCTCGATCAGGCCGTGGAAACGTCTGAAAATGGAGATCGGCTTCATGGTTCGCTCGGAGGGGTGGGCCCGCCGTCCGTCCGGCTCAGCCCGGAGTGGCGCAGGAGCGCGTCGGCGGAGGGGCTTTTGCCGCGGAAGAGCAGAAAGACCTCGGCCGGATCGGCGCCGCCGCCGAGGGCGAGGAGTGTGGCGCGGAACCGTCGGCCCGTGGCGCGGACGGCTGCGTCGTCGGCGAGCCCGGCTTCCTCGAAGGCGGCGAAGGCGTCGGCGGAAACCACCTCCGACCATTTGTAGCTGTAATAGCCGGCCGCGTATCCGCCGCCGAAAATGTGGCTGAAGGAGCACAGGAAACGGTCCTCGGCGAGGAGCGGCGTGGGCGAATACTTGGCGGCGTCGGCCCGTTTGACGGCGTCGGCGTCGGGCCATTCGGGGCGCGGGTAGCGGGCGTAGAGGTCCATGTCCGTGGCGGCGAAAAAGAGCTGCCGCAGCATGG
>CAZOIS010000051.1:0-27379 GCA_964579865.1 uncultured Lentisphaeraceae bacterium
TTTATGGGGGTGTAGCTCAGTTGGTAGAGCAAGTGACTCTTAATCACTGGGTCCAGGGTTCGAGTCCCTGCACCCCTACCATAAAAACCTGGAAAGCCGACTGTTCGCAGTCGGCTTTTCTGTTTTCAGGGCAGGGGTGAATCCGATTCACTTCGCGCGCGTTTTTTGGTAAGAAGAAGCCATGCGTTTCAAAGCGTGCAGATGGCTTTCCGTTTTTGTCCTGCTCGTGCTGCTGACCGCGTGGCAGAGCCGTCGGCTGGCGGGGGTGCGGCGTGAAGGCATGCCAGAAGCCTATGTCGGCTATACGTCCGACGTTCCGCCGGCCTTGAACTTCGTGATCGCGGGTCTTGGCGGTTTCCGCGGCATCGTTTCCGAAATCCTCTGGTTCCGCGTCAACCGGCTGCAGGAAGAGGGTCGCTACCTCGAGCTCGTGCAGCTGGCGGAATGGCTCACCATGCTCGACCCGCACGCGGCCGAAGCGTGGGTCTACAATGCGTGGAACCTCGCCTACAACGTCAGCATCATGATGGTCCGCGACGAAGACCGCCTGCGCTGGGTGCAGAACGGGATCGCGTTGCTGCGCGATGAAGGTTTGCGGTTCAATCCGCGCGAGGCCATCCTCTACCGCGAGCTGGCGTGGCTTTATCAGAACAAGGTCGGCGATTCGCTCGACAGCGCGCATCTGGCCTACAAGCTCAAGCTGGCCTCGACTCTGGCGCCGCTCGTCCATGCCGACGGCACCGTGAACGCGACGGCGGAAACCCGGACCGCGCTGTCCGCGCTGCGTCTCGATGCCGACCGCATGCTCGCGCTGGAGAAGCGCTTTGGCCCGCTCGACTGGCGGCTGGCGGAGTCGCATGCGGTTTATTGGGCAAGCCAAGGCTTGGAGTTCGCGACGGGGCCGGAGCGGCTCATGTGCCGCCGGGGTGTCTATCAGCCGCTCATCGTCAGCGTGTTCAAAGGAAGGTTCACGGGCGATCTGGCGAAGGGGGAATGGAAAACCGAAAGCAACCCGGCGATCGCGCGAGCAACCTCCGACTTTCTGGCCGAAACTTCGGCTCTTTTTCCTTCACATACGCTTATAAATGTGTATATTAAATATTTAATTATGGCGATTCGGCTGCAGGACAGCGCTCATCATCAACAAGAGGCTAATGATCTGTATCAGCGCTTGTTGCCGCTGTTGCCGCGCGATTTGCAAAAAAAGCCGACGCTCGAAGACATCGTGAAAGGATGGGAAATCAACAATGCCCGCTAGACTCGTTTTCATCGCGGCTCTTTTTCTGGGGTTCGTGGCCATCGCCGAACAGTCCGCCTCCTCAACGCAACCCGCCCGGCCGACCGAAGCCCAGCTCAAAGCCGCCGCAATGAAACTGATCGCGTCGGCGCAGGCGGAGCCGGACGCCGAAGGTGTTCAGGCGATGCTGGCCTTTTCGCGTGACCTCTCGGCCCCTCCTGAGATCAGGAGCCGGACCTTGGCCGTCTACGCCCTTACGCTGTTGATGCAGGGGAACACCAACGCCTTCACTCGCGTCACCCAGATCCTGGGCACCACGTTTCCCGATCAGGCCCCTTTAATAACGGTCACGCCAAAGGACTATATCGTCACCTGTGAAGCCTGCGGCGGAAAGGGCCGGAGAGAAACGGCCTGTTCCGCATGCCGGGGGGCGGGGGCGTGTAAAACGTGCAACGGCACACGGAGAACCGAGGGCGTGTGCGCGACCTGCCAAAGCAAAGGGCAGCTTTTTATGTTGGGAGCGGCCGTTCGGGAAAATTACCTCAGCCTCTTGTCCGGCATCGTCACGGTCTGCCAAGAAAACGCCGATTACCCTGAATTGCTCAAAAAAGCCGAGAACGAGAAAAACATCGACGCGCGCATCCGTCTGCTCCAATCGCTGACCAACAGCTTTGCACATCGAGCCGACGTGGCGCAGGCGCAAAGCCTTCTCGGCGCGGCGCTCGCAACGCGCGCCGACAGTCCGGGCGCCACGCCGGAGCAGGACGCGGAGGCCCAGTCCGGGCGCGACGTTGCCGAGCTGCGCAAACTCGCGAGCACAGAAAACCCTGAAAAAGCAGGCAAGGCGCTCCGATCCTATTTGGCGGAACACCCCCAGTCGCCCGCGCGCCAAGAGCTCCAGTCTCTGCTGGACGGAATAGCCGCCGAACGGACGAAGAAAGGGCTGGTCCGGAAGCCGTTGATCGGGCTGGCAACGCTCGTCTGCGTCTTGCCGCTCATGTTGATTGCCCGGCGATTTTTACAGCGGAACTCCGGCCGGGGCTTGAAGCCGCTGCCGGGCATGGGCCGCATCGACAAAACGAAATTCACCGATCCGCTCACCCTGACCGCACAAGACAGCCGGGCGCGTGCCGAGGGCACGCCATCGGACACGCTGTCACCCGTCACGGGAGTCCCCAAACTCAGACTCAAGGAACAGCCTGCCGAACCCGTCGCCGCGAAGGACTGGCTTCAGAACCGTTATGCCCAGCCGCGGCCCCCGACTGTGCTTGAGCGGTTGGGCGCTGCCGTCAAGCGGTTCGGGCTGGTGTTGGCCCTCGTGGTCGTTTCCGCGTCCGTATTTCTGGCCATCCCGTTCCGGCGCTGGGATGATTATGCCGCCTGGCAGAAAATTCAGGACGCCGTGGCCGCTCTCGAGGCGCAGCCGGATTCCCTTCCTGTGCTGCGGGACGTGCTGGCCGCAGCGGAAGCCGCGAATATTCTGTGGAGCCAGCCCAGCGGCGCGCGTCCGGAAAAATGGTATCAAGGTGCTCAGCTCGAACGCTATGACGCAAGCTATGGGCTGATTCAGCTGCTGTCTTTAGGCAGCATTAAGCATGGCAACGCGCCCCGCGGCATCAGCGAACTCGACCGGTTGCACCAAAGGACCGGAAGGGATTCGATACCGGGTTTTCCAGGCACTGGAGAAATCACAAAGACCTGCAAGCAATGTCAAAACGGAAAGACCTCAAAGAAGTGCGCAACGTGCGGGGGAGGCAGAAAATGCCCTCGCTGTGACGGGCGGGGGACGTTAACGGTGTCGACATCAACGTCGGCTTTCCCGTTGACTGCCAAGCTCGTCAATTCCAGAACCCCCAACAAACCGAGCGGTGGAAAATCTGTTGTTCAACACAAGTGCCCGGATTGCCTGGGAGAGGGAAAGTGCAAAACATGTGCCGGCGAGGGCCAGCGCACGCAGGTGTGTCCGGCCTGCGGCGGCAAAGTGACACTGATCGATCTCGCGGCCGTTGCGCTCAACTTCCAAAACACGATAAGAAGCGTCAGGACGGCCGTCGCTAAAAGCATGGTGCGTCGACACGCCATACACATCGCTGCCAACGTTCAGCGCGCTTTGTGGCTGAAAGGCGGAGAAGCGGGCCGCAACGTGCTGTCGGCGGTACACGGCGACTCGATCTTCGGCAACACGGATTCGCCCGCGGCATCCCTGCAATCCGCGCAGACCAACGGAAATGCCGCGGCTGTCGGCGGGGCTGGCCAGGACATCTTGACGGCCGCCGACAAAACAGAGGCGGACGATTCGACAAAAAAGAAACCCCCCGAGTTCTTCTTGCAGTGGACCCAAAACGAACAGCTGTTCGGCCCTTATCCGTTTGTCAACGACGCGCAGGTCGGGCCGGATAAAAACCCGTATATCCTGCACATTGTCGAACCGGACTCGTTCACGTTGGAGTCGAAAAAGGAAAACAAAACGTACGGCCCGTTTAAGTTTCAGCAAAACGCCGTCGTCACGCTGGCATCCAGCACGTTCCTTCTTGTCTTGGAAAGAAACCCGCAGTAGCGGCGCATCATCCGTTCCCGCGGCGGTATTTCCGAAACAGGGTTTTTCCAGAAGGCCGAACCCTGTTCTTTTTGCAAGGTTTTTTCCAGCCTTTAGCCTGGCTTCACAGAATGAGCATGCAGTCGCCGTAGCTGAAGAAGCGGTAGCGTTCGCGGACCGCTTCGCGGTAGGCGTCCATGATCCGCTCGCGCCCGGCCAGCGCCGACACCATCATGATCAGCGTCGATTGCGGCAGGTGGAAATTGGTCAGCATCGCGCCGGTCACCTGAAAACGGTACGGCGGGTAAATGAAAATCGTGCTGGAGCCTGCCGTCGCCACCACCTGCCCGCCATGTGCCGCCGCCACGCTTTCCAAGGTGCGCACGCTGGTGCTGCCGACGGCCACCACACGCCCGCCCCGCGCCCGGCACACCGCGATGGCGTCCACCGTCTCTTGGGGCACGGCGTAACGCTCGGGGTCCATGCGGTGCGCCTCGACCGTGTCGGTCTTCACCGGCTTAAAGGTGCCTGGCCCCACGTGCAGCGTGACCGCTGCGCGGCGCACCCCCTTCGCCGCCAGCGCGGCGAAAAGCGGCGCATTGAAATGCAGCCCGGCTGTCGGCGCGGCCACCGCGCCGGTCTCTCTCGCGTAAATCGTCTGATACCGCTCGCGGTCGAGCCGCGTCTGACGCTCGTCGCCATGGCGGTGGATATAGGGCGGCACGGGCGTGAGCCCGTAGCGGTCGAGCAGGCTCATCAGCGGCGCCTCTGAGCGGAAGAGCACGTTCCACGATCCGTTTTCGCGGCGGGACACCATCTCCGCTTCGAGCTTCCCTTCGGCGAACGAGGCCTTCTGCCCCGGCCGGATCGGGCGTCCGGAGCCGGTGATGCACGACCAGAAGGCCAGCTCTTTCGCGCTGCCCGCGCCCGGCGGCGGAGGCAAGGGGTCGAGCAGCAGCAGTTCCAGCGCGCCGCGCGTATCGGCCCATACGCCTTGGATGCGCGCGGGGAAGACGCGCGTGTCGTTGAGGACCAGCAGGTCTTTCGAATCCAAATATTCGGGCAGGTCCGCGACGTTGCGGTGCTCGAGCCGGCCGTCGGCGCGGTGCAGCACCATCATGCGCGATGTTCCGCGCTCGGCGGGAGGTTCCTGCGCGATCAGCTCGGGCGGCAGTTCGTAATCGAAATCGCTTGTCAGCATAACAGGCTCTCGGGCCGCCCCTATACTTTCCGCCCCGGCAGCACCGTGTCGCGGGCGATGCGCTTGGCGTTCGGATAATCCAGCGTGTAGTGCAGGCCGCGGCTCTCTTTGCGCCGCATCGCGCTGCGCACGATCAGCTCGCCGACCAGCGCGAGGTTGCGCAGCTCCAGCGTGTCGGGCGTGACGAGATAGTCGAAGTAGTACTCGCGGATCTCGCGTCGCAGGTTGCGGATGCGGCGGAGCGCGCGCTCCAGGCGCTTGTCGGTGCGCACGATGCCCACGTAGTCCCACATGCAGGTCCGGACCTCCATCCAGTTGTGCGCCACCATCACCGCCTCGTCGCTCGCCACCGCGGTGCCGTACTGCCAGTCCGGGATGCGCAGGGGGTCGGGCAGCTGTGTCGGGTGGTTTACGATGTGACCCGCGGTCTCGTGGGCGCAGACCAGCGCCTCCAGCAGCGAGTTGCTGGCGAGGCGGTTGGCGCCGTGCAGGCCCGTGCACGCCGTCTCGCCTGCGGCATACAGCCCGGGCAGGGAGGTCACGCCGTCCACGGTGGCCCTGATGCCGCCGCAGCAGTAGTGCGCCGAGGGCACGATCGGGATCAGGTCCTTGGCCATGTCGATGCCGAACTTGTGGCAGGTCTCGTAGATGTTCGGGAAGCGCTCCTTGAGGAACGCCTCGGGCTTGTGACGGATGTCGAGGCAACAGTACGGCGCGCCGGTGCGCTTCATCTCGGAGTCGATCGCGCGGGCCACGATGTCGCGGGGCGCCAGCGCGCCGCGGGGATCGTATTTCTTCATGAACGGGCGGCCGTCGGCGTCGACCAGCTCCGCGCCCTCGCCGCGCACCGCCTCGCTGATCAGGAAGCGCTTGGCCTGCGGATGGTAGAGGCAGGTGGGGTGAAACTGGATGAACTCCATGTCGGCGATGTCGGCGCCCGCGCGCCACGCCAGCGCCACGCCGTCGCCCGTCGCGATGTCCGGGTTGCAGGTGTAGAGGTAGACCTTGCCGCAGCCGCCGGTCGCCAGCACGGTGTTCGGCGCGCGCACCGCGTAGATTTCGCCGGAAGACTGGTCGTGCACATAGGCTCCGACGCAGCGGTTTTCGCCCGGCATCTTCAGCCACCGCGTCGTGATCAGGTCGATCACCATCGTGTACTCGAGCGCCTGGATGTTGGGGTGGTTCCGGATCTGCTCCACCAGGACCGACTCCACGCGCTGTCCCGTGATGTCGCCCGCATGCAGCACGCGGCGCTGCGAGTGGCCGCCTTCGCGCCCCAGATCGTACCCGGGGACGCCGTCCGCGCGCGGGTTGAACCGCACGCCGAGCGCCTCCAGGTCGGCGATCCGCGCGGGCCCGTTCGAGACGATCTTGCGGACGACCTGCTCGTCGCAGAGCCCCGCGCCCGCGATCAGCGTGTCCGAGACGTGCTGCTCAAAGCTGTCGCCCGACTCCATGACGCAGGCGATTCCGCCCTGCGCCCGGTTCGTGTTGCAGTCGTCGAGTCTCTTCTTGGTCACCAGCATGACGCGTCCGTGCGGCGCCAGGTTCAACGCACTCATCAGGCCCGCGATGCCGCTGCCCACCACAAAGAAATCACAAGACTCTATACGCATAACACTCTCGTTTCGCAACCCGCACCACAGGCGCGAGATCCCCATAAATCGGAACTCATCATAGCATCCTTCGCAATTTCATCAAAGACACCTTTTGAACCAGCTCCGATTTTTTAGTATAGTAATCTCCCATTTTAATCACGAAAGGCTGTCTATGATCCGAGTCAAAGTGGTTGGCGCCACGGGATATGGCGGTGTCGGCATCACCGAGCTGGTGTTGCAGCATCCGGAGACGAAATTGGTTTCTCTCGTCGCGCGCGAAGACGTGGGGTCACCCATTTCCAAAGTCTATCCCCATCTCGAGGGCTTCTGCGATTTGCCTATCCTGGCCGCCGACGACCCCCGCGCGGCCGAGCCCGCCGACGTGGTCTTCTTCGCCACGCCCGACAAGGTGGGCATGTCCGACGCGGGCGGGGAACTCGCCAAGGGCGCGAAGGTCATCGATTACAGCGGCGACTTCCGCTTCACCTCGGCCGAGGCGTATGCCGATTACGCCACGCGCATCGGAAAAGAGCCGACGCACGCTTCGCCGGAGCTGTTGGGCCGCAACGTCTACGGCTTGGCCGAGCTGCACCGCGACGAGATCCGCAAGACCGACCTCGTGGGCAACCCCGGCTGCTTCGCGTGCAGCTGCATCCTCGGCTTGGCCCCCGCCGCCAAAAACCGCCTGGTCGAGCCTTACAGCATCATCTGCGACTGCAAGACCGGCGTCTCGGGCGCGGGCAAGAAGGTGAACGCCACCTACCACTATCCCGCCCGCTACGAGCAGATGAACGCCTATAAGCTCGCCGGCCACCAGCACGTCTGCGAGGTCGAGCGCGAGCTCAGCCAGCAGGCGGGGACCGACATCAAGATCACCTTCACCGCGCAGGTCGTGCCGGTCTGCCGCGGCATTCTCTCGACGCTCTACGGGTCCCTGACGCGCCCGGTGACGGAAGCCGAACTGGTGGCGCTCTACCGCGACTTCTTCAAGGACAGCCCCTTCGTGCGCGTGTACGGCAGCACCGCGAGCATCGGCACGCTGAACGTGCGGGGCACGAATTTCTGCAACCTGATGGTCAGCGTGGATGCGCGCGTCAACCGTCTGCGCGTCGTCGCCCACATCGACAACCTCATGAAGGGCCAGGCCGGTTCGGCTCTCCAGAATATGAATCTCATGTTCGGGCTGCCCGAGAACGCGGGGCTCGACAGACCGGGGATCTATCCATGAGCAACACCAAAAAGCCAGAGCCGAAGAAAACGGGCAAGCCCGCACCGGGACAGCACGCGCACAAGCACCACAGGCCCGGCCTCGGCCGGGGCTACAACGCCCTCATCACGCCTTCTGTGCCCGCGGCCCAGCCCGCCGCCGCGCAGCCACAAACGCCGCCGCCGCATCCGGCGCCGTCCGCCGGCGCTGTCGCCGCGGCACCTGCCGTGCCCGCTGCCGATCCCCGGCAGACGGTGCTCGAGCTTCCGGTCGCGGAGATTACCCGCTCGCCGTGGCAGCCGCGGCAGACCTTCGACGAGGATGCGCTGCATGAGCTCGCCGAGTCGATCAAAGCCAACGGCGTGATCCAGCCCCTCATCTGCCGAAAGAATGCGGAGGGACGGTACGAACTCATCGCGGGCGAACGCCGCCTGCGGGCCTCCCTTGTGGCCAAGCTCGCGAAAGTGCCGGTGATTCTGGTGGACGCCGAGGACCGCCGCGCGGCGGAGATGGCGATCATCGAGAATATCCAGCGCCAGGACCTGAACGTGATCGAAGAGGCCGAGGGCTACCGCACGCTGGCCGAGAACTTCAACCTTACCCAGCAGGATGTGGCGGACCGCGTCGGCAAGGCGCGCGCCAGCGTCGCCAACGCCGTGCGCCTGCTCGAATTGCCGGACGAGGTGAAACAGCTCGTCGGCAGCGGGCTGCTCTCCACGGGCCACGCCAAGGTGCTGCTCGGCCTCTCTGACACCACGGAGCAGACGCTGCTCGGGCGCAAATGCGTGACGGAAGACCTGACCGTGCGCACGCTGGAGAAGATCATCCTGCGCCGCAAGGCCGAGGCCGCCGGCGTCGACACGCGCCGCCCCGGCAAGCCCGACTTGCCGGAGAGTTACGTGCGCGACCTCACAGACCGCCTGCACAAGCATTTCGGCACCGCGATCCGGCTCACCTCGGGCATGACCCACGCCAACGGCAAGCACACCAAGGGCGTGCTCGAAATCGACTTTTATGACAACGACGATCTCGACCGCGTGCTGAACGTGCTCGGGATTACGCTGGACTGACCTGTTCCGGCGCCCAGCCCGGCAGGAGGACATCCCCGACACGTCCGCGGACCTGTCGGGGAAACGCGCCTGCCCTTTTTATGAAAATGCTTTTGCCTTTTCTATTCTCGGCCGCGCTGATCGCCGGGTGCGGTGAAAAACGCGCGCCCGATGTCACCCCGGTTCCGCTCACCTTCACGGCGGCGCAGGCCTCGAACGCGCTCGCGCACGTCGCCGCATTCATCGCCGACTGCACGCCGCGCGACGCCGGCACGCCGGGCGCGGAACGCGCCGCGGTCTGGTTGCACGCACAGTTGCGGAAGCAGGGCGTCGATGCGGTCCTCGACCGCTTCACCGACCCGACCCCGCGCGGCGAGAAACCGTTCTGCAACGTGTTGGCCACGATTCCGGGCAAAAGCGACGAGTGGATTGTCCTGCTCTCGCACTTCGACACGATGCGGGGCATCGGCGAGCGCTTCCAGGGCGCGAACGACGGCGGCTCTTCGACGGGGCTGCTGCTTGAGCTCGCCGCCGCGCTGAACGCGTCGGCGCCGCTCAAGCATAACGTCCTCTGCGGCTTCATGGACGGCGAGGAGTGCATGCTGGGCTACAGCGACCGCGACGGCTTCCACGGCAGCAAGCGGCTGGCGAAGGCGATGAAGCGGCAGCAGAAGAAAATCAAGGCCGTCATTCTGATGGACATGGTGGGGGACCGCAACTTGAAAATCACCCTTCCCCGCAACGGCGCCGCCGCGCTGCGCGTGTTGGCGCTGGATGCGGCAGAGGCCACCGGCGACCGCGATAAGATCGGGTTGTTCGACGGCATCATTTATGACGACCATCAGGCGTTTCACGATCTCGGTTATCCGGCCGTCGACCTGATCGACTTCTATTACGGCAGCACGCCCGAGGGAAACGAGTATTGGCACACCCTGAACGATTCGCTCGACAAGCTCTCCGCGGATAGCCTTCTCGTCACCGGGCGCATCGTCGTGGAGATGCTGAACCGCTTGTGAGAAGCGTTGCCGCCGCTTCTCTCGGTCTTGGCCGGCGGCGACCTACTCGACGCTCCGCACGATCTTGAAGAACGCCTGATGCCGCCCGTTCACCGGCACCCGACTCAGATGCCGCGCCCGACGGTCACGGCCCAGACCGTGCGCGCGCCGGATTTCTTGAGCATGCGGGCGCACTCGCTGAGCGTCGCGCCGGTGGTCATCACGTCGTCGACCAGCAGCACGCACCGGCGGCGCACCCAGTCGGGCTGCCTCACGCTGAACGCGCCGAGCATGTTGGCGCGCCGGTGCGCCGCGTCGAGCAGGGTCTGCGAGCCGGTCGTACGGACGCGCGTGAGGGCGTTGCCGTCATACCGCCGGTCGATCCGCCGCGCGAGTTCTTCCGCCAGCAGAGCCGCCTGGTTATAGGAGCGTTCGCGCTGGCGCACCGGGTGCAGCGGAACCGGGACCACGAGGTCGACCGCGGCGGAATCGAAATGCGCGGTCAGGCAGCCCAGCAGAAGATCGGCCAGATCGTGTTTCAGCCAAAGCGCTTGGTTGTATTTGAACTGGTGGACCTGCTCGCGCAGCACGCCCGAGAAGTGCCCCGCGGCCCGCGCGCGGTCAAACCACGGTTTCGCTTTCTTACACGTGCCGCAGACGAAGGCGTGAGAAACCTGCCCTTCCGCGAAACGTCCGCACAGCGTGCACAGTCCGCTCGAGTACAGGTCGACGCGGGAAAGACAATTCCAGCAGAGGTGGCGTCCGGGGCGGTCGGATGCTTGTCCGCAGCCCGGGCACATGCGCGGGTACAGCCAGTCCGACACCTGCTCCGTAGCCGTCGTCAGCCATCCGAGCATACGGCCTGTTTCCTTCCTCCCGGCCGGGCGGACGGCCCGGCCCGTGCCCCGCGCGTGCCGGGACGTCCGCACGTCCTCGGCCGTCACCACAGCTTCGCGGGATATTCTCCGGAATCGACCAACCGCCTGACGGCCTCCGTGACCAGCGGCTTGTCCTCACGGTACGTCACGCCGAACCAGGCGCTCTCGGTCGGCAGGACCGCGACTTCGGCGGAGCCCTCGCCGACCATCTCGTCCACCACGAAGGGGATATACCACTCCGCCTTCGGGTTTTTCGCGTTGGCCTCAAGCCACGCCGGGAAGCGCGCCTCCAGCGCCGCGAACAGTTCGGGCGTAAAGCCCCACAGATTCATCGAGACCCGCTCTGCGCCCGTCAGCGCCACCGGCCGTTCGGGGTTTTCACGGTTCTCCGCGCCGCCCGCCACGCGCACCAGCTTGGTCATTTCCGTCACCGTCACCAGCTGCCCGTCCGCGCCGACCCGGCAGACGCCGCGCGCGACGCTGCCGTGCTCCGACAACGTCTGGTCCAGCCGGTAGCCGACCATCGCGAAGCGCGGCTTCGCGGTCGTGCCGCCGGGCGACTTCAGAAAGCCGGCGAGGCGTTGGAACGCGTCGCGGCCATAGAAGTCATCGGCGTTGATTGCGGCGAAGGGAGCTTTGACCACGCCGCGGGCCGCACGGATCGCGTGCGCCGTGCCCCACGGCTTGGCGCGGTCCGCAGGCACGCTGAAGCCCGGCGGCAGATCGTCCGTCGCCTGAAACGCGTAGTCGACCTCCAACGCGCCCGCGTATTTCGCGCCGATGGCCGTGCGGAAGACCTCTTCGAAGTCGCGCCGGATCACGAACACCACGCGGTCGAAGCCCGCCCTCACGGCATCGAAGACCGAATAGTCCATGATCGTCTCGCCGGAAGGCCCGACCGGATCGACCTGTTTCAGCCCGCCGTACCGGCTTCCCATGCCCGCCGCCAGAATCACCAATGTCGGTTTCATTTCTGCGTTCAACTCCGAGTCCCCGCTTTCGCGTCACCTGTTACACACTCTTTTCAAAAATACAGCCGAGCCCGAAAAGCGTCAACTCCTGATCGATCACGAAATCCATGCCGCTGTCCTTCAGCGCCCAGCCCGCATAGCCGCCGGTCGCCACCAGCTTGAACTCGCAGCGCATCGAGCCTTGCAGGTAGGTCACGATTTCGCGCACGATGCCGCGGTAGCCGATCTGCGCGCCGATGCGCATCGCCTGCAGGGTGCTGCGTCCCAGTTTCGGGCAGGGGCCCTCCAGTTCCACGCGCGGCAGCAGGGCGGTGCGCTCGTACAGATAGTCGGTCATCAGCGGCAGCCCCGGCGTGATCACGCCGCCCACGTAGCGGAGGTCCCGCGTCACGATGTCGAACGTGAGCGCCGTGCCGAAATCCGCCACGATCAGGGGCGCGCCGTAACGCCGCACGCCGCCGCAGGCGTCCGCCAGGCGGTCCGCGCCGATGGTTTCCGGCGCGGGATAGTCGACGGACACGTCCATCGGCAGGCCGGCCTTGACCACCAGCAGTTTGCATCCCAGCGCCCGCAGGATCAGGCGCTGCCAGGCCGCGTTCACGCGCGGCACGACGGAGCCCAGCACCGCGCCGCCGACCATGCCGCGCGCGGCTTTGCGGACCGCCTCCTCACACGCGGCGGGCTGTTTCGCGATGCCGCCCTTGACGTGCGTGACACGCGAAATTTTGCCGCCGTCATACAGGCCGATGCCCGTTGACGTGTTGCCAACATCGATAACGATACAACGCACGTTGCTACGCCTCCCGTCTCCCGACTTCGGATTCGTGTCTCTTCCTGCGCCCTAGGCCACGCTCCATTCCAGCGAGAGGTCCACCGAGGGCGCCGAATGCGTCAGGCAGCCCAGCGAGATCGCGTCCACGCCCGTCGCGGCCACCTCGCGCGCGCGGTTCAGCGTAATGCCGCCCGAGGCTTCGGTTTTCGAGATGCCTTTGCACAGGCCGACGCATTCGCGCATCATGTCGCACCCCATGTTGTCGAGCATGATCCACTCAGGCTTGCCGCGCAGTGCGCTCCGGCACTCCGCGACGCTTTCGACTTCGATCTCAACGGCCAGCTCGGGATACGCCTTGCGGGCCGCGGCCACCGCCAAGTCCAGCCGGTCGGGATCGCCGCCCAGCCACAGCCTGCGGTGGTTGTCTTTCACCAGCACGCGGTCGTACAGGCCGAAGCGGTGGTTGGTGCCGCCGCCGCAGACGACGGCGTATTTTTCGAACAGGCGGAGATTCGGCGTGGTCTTGCGCGTATCGAGGATCAGCGTGCCGTACTCTTTGACCGCCTCCACGAACCGCCCCGTCAGCGTGGCGATGCCGCACATGCGCTGCATGAAGTTGAGCGCCGTGCGCTCGGCGACCAGGATCGACGCGGCCTTGCCGCGGATCGTCAGGATCGTGCCGCCCTTGGCGACGTCGTGGCCGTCCGGCACCACGACCTCGACCCGCAGCGAGGGGTCCACGGTCTCCAAGACTTTCTGGCCCACCGTCACGCCGGCCACGCGGCACGCCTCACGCGCCAGAATCTCGCCGGTCGCCATCACGGTGGCATCGACCAGCGCCAGCGTGGTGGCGTCGCCCGGTCCGATGTCCTCCGCCAAGGCCGCTTCGACGGCCCGGACCGCACGCGGATCCCGCATCAGATCATGAATGCCCATATCTCTATCCTTACTTGACTGGTTAATCCGCCGAGTCCGCTTCTGGCATGCGCCGCGCGCAGAGATATCCCGCCACGCCGCCCGCCAGATGCGCGGCGTAGGCCACCTGCGACTGCACGAACACCGCTTCGACGACCGTCAGAATTCCAAGCAGCCACGCCAGCGTACGCGCTTTCAGCCGGAGCGGAAAAACAATCAGCAGCACATAGACTTCCCGGCGCGGAAACAAGGCGGCATAGGCGCCGATCAGCGCGAACACGCCGCCCGAGGCGCCGATGCACAGCGCGCCGTCCAGCGATCTTCCCGCCGTATCGCCCGCGCCGATCCACGCCCGCAGCGCCTGCGGCATCCAGCGCGTGAGGGCTTCCATCGGCGGCAGGTGGGGCAGGGCCGCCGTCACCGCGAGCCAGCCCAGGCCGCCCAGCACGCCGCCGGTCAGGAAGACCCGCCAGAAACGCCGTCCGCCGATCTCCATCTCCAGCGCGGAGCCGAACAGCAACACCGTCAGCAGGTTCAGCCCCAGATGCGCCCAGCCCGCGTGCAGAAACATGTAGGTGAACGGCTGCCAGAAAAAGCCGTGGCTCAACAGGGGCCAGTTCAGGCCGAAGCAGGAGACGAGCGCCTGTCCGAAGCTGTAGCCGTAGACGAAATCAACACGGCCGGCCACTTGCTGCACCAGAAAAACAAAAAAACACACTGCTGCGAGCGCTGTCGCGGCAGGTGCCAGAAAAAACAAACCCCGCAGACGCCAGAGCCATCTGCGTACCGTGGTGATCAAAACCGGCCTCCGTTTCCGGCGTCAGGCGGACTTGATCAGGTTCCAGTTGACGTAAAGCATGACGGCGATGATGGCCAGAAACGCCGTCGCGACGATGGCGCAAATGCCGCCGATTTTGTCGCCGGAGCCCTGATTCGTCAGCGCAATCTCGTCGGCCGGATTGCGCAGCCGTTCGGAAATAAAAGCCCCGCCCGCGGCAGGCGCCGCAGCCTCAGCCTCTTCAACAGAAGATTTCTTCAGTTTCATGAGCTTCACTTTACCAAAACCCGGCCCCCTTGAGTAGCGGATTTTCGACTTTCTAGCGCAGGGAAAAGACCGTGCCGAGATTGGGTGCGAATAACGCGCCCGGACCGGTCACCAGCGCCGGATATGTCTGAGCCGAAATTTCACCGCTCAGCTGGGACGTTCCGTACCTGACCGCATGAACCCCCTTTGTGCCCACATAGTCCAGCGTCAGTTTCGCGCCTTCGGCGACTTCGATCACGAGGTGGGGGGCAAAGGGCTCATACGCCGCGTCTTCCACCTCCAGCCGTTCGACCCGCACATCGTCGATCGCCGAGGACCGGTCGCCGCCCGCCGTGTTCAGCCCCTGGAACGCCAGCAGATGGGAAGCGCCCGCCTTCACGTACGGCAGCCTGAAGGTGTAACGGTCGTACAGGTAGTCGGTCGTCGTCACCGTTCCCGCCGTCACGCCGTCCAACTGCAGCGCGAAGTCGTGGCCGGTGTGCGTGTAATTCCCTTCGGTGCGCGCCGCCGCCATGAACGACACCGTATAGTAGCCGTCCTCGGGGAAGGTCACATTCTGCCGGATGTAGGCGGTTTTCTGGAGATAGCCGGCCGTCATTCCTTGCGGCACCAGGACCGCGAAGGCGGAGCGGGCCGCGGTCCGGCCGCTCTTGACGTCGGAATAGCCGCTTTCGGCAGCAGAAAGGAACGTCCAGTCGCCAGCGGACTCGAACCCGCCGTTTAAAACCACCGTCGGTCCCACGCGGGTCACCCGCACGTCGTCGATCAGGCCAATCCGCGAATAGGTGTTCGCGCCCGTGTTGCCCGCGAAGGTCAGCACCGAAACCTGTCCGTTCGTTACAGGCGGCAGGGTGACATCGTACCGCTGGAACGCGGGCGGCCCCAGCGTGATGGGCGCGACCGTGACGCCGTCCAGCTGGAGGTTCAGCTTATGCATGGCATTCACGCTTGTGTATGCCCCGGCGCGCGAAAGCGTCGAACCGCCCGCCCCGCCCGCGCCCAGGAACGAGACGCGGTAGACGCCGGCGGTCGGGAAGGTGAGGGTCACGCCGAGCTTTCCGTCACCAAAGATGCAGGCCGCGCGCCCGCCGTCCGCCGGCGTCACCATCCAGCCGCCCAGCTCCTCGGCCACGCCGGCCGCGGCCACATTGGTGCCGTATACGTTGTTCGCGTTCGCCAAGAAGTTGGTGATCGCGGCGGAAAAGGTCCAGCCGCGCCCGTTGAGCACGGAACCCAGTTCGTAACGCGTCTGTCCCGCGAGACGCAGCGAGAGCGTTCCCGTCCCCTCGAATGAGCCGTCCGACACGATGTTGCCATCGTCCGCCACGCGCTCGATCCTGAGGTCGTCGATCAGGGAGGTGCGGTCGCCGGCCTCGCGGTGCAAGCCCTGGAAAATCACGGTGTAGGCGCCCGCCGTCCGATAGGGCAACGCGATCTCGCGCCGCGCGAAATTGTCGTTGTTGGCTTCCGCCATCCCGACAACCAGGCCGTCGAACCAGACTTCCAAAAGATGCGGGGAATTGGCGGTCCGGCGCGCCAGCGCGAAGCTCAGCTTATAACATCCGTTCTCGGGCAGCGTGACACTCCCTTGAATTGAGCCGGAGCGCTGCACGAAGGCCACGTAGCGGCCGCCGTCCCACGTCGGAATTGTCGGGCTCAGCCACGGCGAGCCGAGGTCGCCGGCTTTGACCAGCCCAGAGCCCTTGTCCACCTGGTTTGTGAGGCCGATCTCGGTGATCTTGGTCTGCGGCATAAACGTCCACAGGGCGCCTGACGGACTGTAGGCCCACGAGGCTGTCCCCATTGAACCGACCGTCTCGAAACTCGGATTGGGCACCGTGGCCGTCGCAAACGCCCCACGCGCCACGGACGGCCGAGGCATCACGCGCAGCGTTCCGTTCTCAACCTTCACGGTCTTCACGCCGGCGGGCACGCGCGCCACGGCCCACTCGCCCGCGCCGTCTTTCGTCAACACGCCGGTCTCCCCGTTGGTGGCGCAGGTGTACGCGCCGCCCGCAACCGACACCCGCTTGCCGCCTGCCGCGAAATCGGCGGCGGCGTTGGTCGAGACCTCCACCAGCGCGTCGGAACGCGTCACCAGCGGGCCCAGCGTCAGCGTGCCCCCCTGCAGCAAGATTCCCACGCGCGGCGCCAGCCCCGCATTCCTGCGCAGGCACAGCGCGCCGTCGCCGGCCTTGGTCAGCGCGCCCTCGCCCTCCACACCGCTCAGCGTCAGCGTCTCGCCCACGGCGGCCGAAAGTTCCGCCGACGCATCCAAGCGCACCCGCACGGTGCCGTCCTGCGTGCGGCGGCCGAACCATTTGCACTGCAGATACCCTTCGACCGCCAACCGGTCATTCTCGGAAAGGGCGTTGCCGAAAAGCAACACTTCGCTCAGCTGACCGCCGCCTTGACGGAAGTTGGTGACCGTCGGCCTGTAGTTGCGGTCGTTGAAGAAATTCGAGAACTTGGCCGTACCTGAAGGCAGATGGATGCCGACCAACTGGTGCCAGTCGTTGGGCCACTCCATGTACCCGTTCACGCGCCGGCCGTCCAGAGAGCTCGCGCCATTCCGCAGGCCGTCCGCCGCCTCCTCGGCCCACAGCTCGCCAGGTGTCGCCGCTGAAGATTTCGGATGAAAATTCCGTTCGCCCCCGTTGCCCGAACCGGTCCAGTCGCCGAAGAAGAACCCGTGATAGCCGTTGCCGCCCTGCGTGCCGCGCACGGCAAAAAAAGATTTGGCGGTCAGATACGTGTTGCTGGTGACTGCGCCGCCGGCTCCGGGCTGCATGAGGGACAGCCAGCAGCCGTTGCTTTTCATGTTGCCGAAGTCGAGATAGGCCTGGGCGCCCAGCCACGTGTTGCTGGACACCACGGGGCCGGGTTCGGGATCGTGCTGCCCCGCATAAAGATATCGCGGCGCTGCGGTGTTGGTTTCGCGCACGTCGTGCCAGCGCAGAACCCGCGCGGGTGACCCTCCGTCAGTCACCACGTTGGTGGTGGCATCCACCCAAAGCAGCAGCGTGTTGGTCAGGACGCTTTGCGGAAGAGGAAATGCCGCCAGGGAACTGTCGGCCCGCAGCTTGAGCAGGCCCTGTTCCACCTCGATCGCACCGCCGGTGAAGAACGCATTGGTAATAGACAAAGAACCGGCGCCAAGTTTACGGACCGTTCCTCCTGCCACAAGCCCCGTTGCCACGCCTTCCTCATTGGTCACCACGGCTTCTACCGTCCCGTTGTACGCGACGGATGGCACCTGCACTGGAACAGCATCCGCGTCCGCAGTGGGGACCACGGAAACCGCAAAAAGCGCCAAGGACAAGGCCGCATTACACAAATTAAAAGTTCCCATTCCGATTTCCCCCCCTCGATTGCGATCCGGCTAGACATTTTTTAGACTGTAAGAAGTATTTCGCTTACCCCGCCGAGGTGTCAAGGCTCATTCTCCCGGACGCTTCATTTTCCGAGTTTGCGGCTGACATCGACTACGGGAGAAGGTATCCTAATGGCCTTCTTTCACTCAAGTGAGGCGACTATGGCTTTCGACAGTGGCAGCCTGAGTTTCAGGCTTTTTTATTTGCAGCAATCCTACGATTCGAGTCTCATCGACGCGTTCGCGAAGCATGCCGCGCCGCCGATCGCCTCGCTCAACCGCGACCCGATCGCGGGCTGGGTCACCGGCCGGCACCTGTTCGACCGCGAGATCGTGGAAGAGAAGTGCCTGTTCGGGCCGTACCTCCACGCCCAGCTCATGCGCGCCGAAAAAAAGGTGCCCGCCTCGCTGCTGCGCGCCTACGTGAAAATGGAGGAGGACGTCGAGTTGCGCGCGCGCGAAACCGACTATCTGCCGCGCGCCGTCAAGGCGGAAGTCAAACAGCGCGTGACCGAATCGCTCCTGCCCTCCATGCCGCCGACCCTCAGCAGCATCCCGGTCGTCGTCGATTTCCGCAACGATATGCTGCTCGCCGGCGCGCTCTCTGACAAGCAGATCGATGTCCTGTCTCCGGTCTTCAAGGAGACGGCCGGCACGCTGCCTATCCTGCTCACGCCCGAGACCGCCGCGATCCGCCGCAAGCAGGTCAACGCCAACGATCTCGAGCCTGTGAGCTTTTCCCCCGACACCGCGCTGGAGCCGCCTGTCGAGGGCACGCTCGGCATGGATTTCTTCACGTGGCTTTGGTTTGCGTGGGAGAAGGAAGGCGGCGTCTATCACCTGCCCGACGGGCGCGAGTTCGGCATCATGCTCGAGGGGCCGCTCACGTTCTTCCGCGAAGGCCAGGGCGCGCACGAAGCCGTGCTGCGCAAAGGCTCTCCCCTCAACAGCCGCGAAGCGGGCACCGCGCTCTACTGCGGCAAAAAGCTGAAACGCGCCAAGGTCGTCATCGCCCACAACGACGAGGTCTTCTCGGCCACGATGGACTCGGACTTCGCCTTCCGGTCGCTCAAGTTGCCGAAGGGCGAACAGACCGAGCCCGCCGGCAAGTTCGAAGAGCGTATGCTCTTCATCGAAACCTTCTGGACCGCCTGGCTCTCGCTCTATGACCGCTTCCTCGACCTGCGCACGGGGCCCCAGTGGCCCAAGACGCTGGACGCCATGCGCCAGTGGATCGCCCACGTCGGTGCGGCGAACGCGGACGCATGAAGAGCGACCCCATCTCGCCGCAAGGCCGCCAGACGGTCACGGTCGGCGACGTCGACCTCACGGTGGAGACGCCGCCCGACCTCAACGCGCTGTTGGACCGCGCCGCGGCAGAGGATCCGCAAGCGGTCGATGCCATTCCCTACTACGCGATCCTGTGGCCCGCCGCTCGCGGCCTCGCCCGATATCTTTGGGACCACCGCGCCGGGGTTGCCGGGCAACGCGTGGTCGAGCTCGGTTGCGGGCTGGGGCTGCCCTCGATGCTCGCCGCGCGCCTCGGCGCCCGCGTGCTGTCCACCGACTTCCATCCCGACAACGGCGCATGGCTCCGGCACAACGCCGCGCTGAACGGCGTCGGGCTCGACTACGCCCGGCTCGACTGGAACATCTTTCTCGCGCCTCAGTCTTCGGATCACCAGGCTCAGGCCGACGGACTCCGTCACGCGTTTCAACTCGTCGTCGGCAGCGACCTGCTGTACGAGCGCCGCCACATCCCCGCGCTGGTCTGCGCGATCGACGCGCTCTGCGCTCAGGACGGTCACGCGGTCATCGCGGACCCCGGCCGCGACAACCTGCCGCTCTTCGTTTCCGGCATGGAAAAGAACGGGTGGGGTGCGGAGCTGATTCCCGTCGACGACATCTATGTCTGCCGCTTTGCGCGCCGCGCAGAGACCGGCGACTGAGCTACTCTGCCCCCGGGATCCGGTAGCGTTGTTTCGTGCCTTCGAAATAGATCGAGGGCAGGACGTTGCCGGCTGCGTCCTTCGGCAGGCGGGATTCCTGGCTTTCGAAGCCGTCCTGGCAGAAGGCCTTGTGGACCACGGGCGCCGTGGCCATGCGCGCGGGATAGGAGAGCCCTTTGTACATGCCGACGGCGTAGTAGACGTTCGTGTCCATGTCGGGCCGTTCCAGCAGCTCTTCCATGCCGAGGTAGGGGCAGAGCGCGTCGACCCACGCCACCAGCCGCGCCTCCTCCAGAGGCGTGATTTTGACGTCGTGGTGCTTGCCGCTGGTCGCGATCTGGATGAGTTTGCTGCGGTAGGACATGGCGGTCATGGGCGGCGGGACGGTGTCTTGGGACACGACTTTCCAGGCGGGGTTGGGGTAGGCGTAGTAGGGGAAAAGCGGCCCCGCGATCGTTTTCTTCACCGCGTCGGCGAGGTCTTTGGGCTCTTTGCCGTACACCAGCTGGACATACGGCCAGCTGAGGGTCCGGCCGGGCTCGGCGCGGTGCGTGAAGTTCAGGCCGGCTTTCGGATTCTCCGCGCCGTGGCAGCGGACGCAGTAGGCGTCGAGCACGGGCTGGACGAAGCGCGGGAAGCTCACGGTCTCGTCCTGCCACGGCGGGGGCGTGAGGGTGCTGACGCCGCGGCGCATCGCGAGCGTCGAGGCGGGCGGCGGCGGCGCGACGCGCGGGGTCTCGTGGCAGCCGACGCAGCCGCGGATTTCGCCGGGCATGCTGTAGGTGAAGGAGCGCATGGTCTGCAGGCAGCGGCCTTGGCCGTCGAGGAGCTGGAAGAAGAGCGAGCGGACGGCCGGGATCTTGAAGTAGACGCTGCCGTCCGCTTCGACGGGGAGTGTGCCCAGGATCTTTTTGACGCCTTCGTCGTAGACGAACGAGATCGCCGGCGAGCCCGGCAGCTGGGCCGCGCTCAGCGGGACCGCGCCGCACTTCCGGTACGGCTCGGACTCGCGCATGGAGGAGCGCCAGCCCGCGCAGTCGCTGAAGGTCGTGGAGCTGATCTCCAGGACGCGCAGGGCCTTGACCAGGCCGCGCGGGATCGTCGTGCCTTCGTAGACGTCAGCGCTGTAGAGGGTCGCGTCTTCGGGCTTCTGGTCCGGGGTCACCATCTGGCCGGGCCACTTGACGGAGGAGGTCAGGGCCGGGGGCCGCTTGCGGGGCCGCACGGGCTGGGCGTGCAAGACGTTGTGGCGGCCCGCATAGAGCAGCTCCATGTTGCCGTCGTAGTCCATCAGGTAGAGCTTGAAGAGCCCCGGCGCGGGGTCGCGCGCGAGCACGCTGCTCTGTCCGGTGCGGGCGGAGACGAGGAAGAGGTCCTTGCCGAGCGGGAAGGGGGTCTGGAACGCCTGATAGCATTTCGGCGCCGCGAACTCGGCGTTGTAGGGCTTGTCCATGGGGCCGCGGCCCACTTCGGACCAGGGCAGGTGCGGCGTCAGGTTGTAGAGCCCGTCGGGGTAGTTCATGCCTTCGGTCTGGTCGACCACGGCGAGCGGCCCGTCGTAGATGTTGTGGTGGCCGGGCGCGTGCAGCAGCAGGCGGAGCGTGCCGGGGATCGGCCGCGCGTTGAGCTGCATGTCGGGCCAGAAGCTCTGGTTGCCCCAGTAGGCGGAGGCGCCGGTGCCGTCGGGGTTGACGGTCCAGAGGCTCTGGATGCGGTTCACCTCGCGGTCGACGTACTCCCAGCGGGTGAAGAGGATGCGGCCGTCGGGGAGGAGCGCGGGCGTGAAGTCGGCCTCGTTGTTGGCGCTGATGAAGTAGATGTTCTTTCCGTCCCGGTCGCAGCGCGCGAGGATGAACATGCGGAACTTGGAGTCGCCGCAGCGCAGGAACTGGTTGCAGCGCGAGGTGGAGAAGACGAGGGTGCCGTCCGGCGTGTAGATCGGGTCGAGGTCGTTGTAGTCGCCCTTCGTGATCTGGCGCGTGCCGGCGCCGTCGATGCCGGTCTCGTAGAGGTGGTAGGCGGGCTCGTTGGTCTGCTTCATGCAGAAGAGCACGCGGCCGGCGTCGAAGTCGAGGTCGGGCCGCCAGAACGCGGCCGGCGCGCCGTCCTGCGGGGCGAGCGTGCGGGCCTCGGCGTCGGGGCCGAGCCCGTCGAGCACCAGCAGGCGGCCGCCGTAGGACGCGCAGTTCTCGGTGCGGTGGCGGACCTCGTGGTAGGCTTCCGAGCCGGCGGCGTAGGGGTTGTCGATGCAGAGGACCGAGCGGAAGTCGACCTGCGCGTCGCCCAGCAGGCTGTCGCGCTTCAGGGCGCGGATCTCCAGATAGAGGCCGGGGGCGCTCCGCTCCGTCACCTCGTCGAGGCGCTGCTTGAGCGCGGTGAGCCGGGCGCGCCGCTCCGCCGCGCCGGGCTGGCCTTCGGCCGTCTGGCGCCGCAGGAGGCGCTCGGTCCGCGCCCACTCCTCCCAGGCTGCGGCGGCGGGCAAGGCATTCGTGCCGCGCTGCAGCAGCCACTCGTCGCGGACCTGCGCGCTGAAGGCCATGGCGCGGAGGAACTCCGACGGCTCCAGCGCGCGCGGGGTGATGCGCACTTCGTCGATCCATCCGTTGAAGGGGCCTTCGCCCGCGCCGTCGCCGAGGCAGAGCTCGCCGTCGGTGTAGACGAGCGGGAAGGCGGTCCGGCCAACGCCGCCGCACGGCGCGTAGTCGACGTACATGCGCACGGTCTGTTTCTCGTACGAGAAGGCCACGTGGTGCCACTGGCCGTCCTCGACGTCCACGCCGCTGCTGAAGCTCTGGTTGAAGCCTTTGGGCGACGGCCAGGCCGCGTTTTCCGGATAGGTGTCGAAGCGCGTGCGGAGCTTGCGGCCGCTGACCGAGAGCGACCAGGTGGCGGAGTTGCGGGCGCGGTCGCGCACCTTGCCGACGATCAGCGGGTAGTCGTGGTGGGCGTTGACCTTGATGAAGGCCTCGACCGTGAAGGCCGCGGGCCTGAACGCGCCGGAGGCCGTCAGGCGCGACTGGCCGTCGAAGAACAGCGACGCGCGGTTGTCGGGGTTCACGACCGCACCGCCGCTACCGTCCGCGATCTGGCGGGTCGGCGAGGGGACGACCTCGGGGCTGAACGCGGGGGCGCCGGCGGCGCGGCGCGCCTCCAGACCGAGGGTGCCGGCCGCGTCCGCGAGCGCGCCTGCGGCGCAGGGCGTCGGCGCGGCGGTTTCGCAGGTCCAGTAGACTGAGGCCTGGGCGGCCGCGGCGCTGAGGCCTGCGAGCGCCAGCAGCGCGGCCCGGGCACGAGGGTGGGGTGAGCAGGTCATGGCGGTCGTCCTCATTTCACGCGGATCAGCGTATAGACAGGATACGGGACGGCTCAGACCAGCCGCACGTCCACGCCTTTTTTGCGCAGTTTGGCGACCTCGGCGGCGGGAGCGCCGGTGTCGGTGATCAGGATGTCCATGCGCGCGGCCGGCATGATGTGCGCGAAGCCCGCGCGGCCCAGCTTGGAGGAGTCGGCGAGCACGATGGTCTGCCGGGCCTGCTCGGACATCAGCCGGCACACGTCCGCGATCTCGGCGCTGTCGGCGGTGGTGCCTTTTTCGGATGAGATGCCGTCCGAGCCGAGAAACGCTTTGGCCACGTGGAACTGTCCGAGCTCGCGGATGGTGGCGGGGCCGGTCAGCGCCTCGATGGCGGGACGGAACTCGCCGCCGGCGAGTGTGACCGTCACGCCGGGGTTGTTGCGGACGTGGGGCAAGAGCAGGGTTGAGTTGGTGACGATGTTGACGCCTTGCCGTCCCAGCAGGAAACGCGGGATCAGAGAGGTGGTCGTGCCTGCCGTGATCATCACGTCGTCGCAGTCGGCGATCATCTCGGCCGCCGCGCGCGCGATGCGGAGTTTTTCGTCCGTGTGCGTCCGCTGACGTTCCGCCACGTTGGCGTGCAGCGTCGGCAGCCCGCCGCCGTGCTGGCGCAAGACGAGCCCTTCCGTTTCCAGACTTTTGAGGTCGCTGCGGATCGTTACCTCCGAGACCCCGAAGCGCCGGCTCAGCTCGCCGACCGAGAGCTCGGGGGCTTCCATCAGGGTTTCTAAAATCAGTTGTTTCCTGTTCCGTTTCTTGGTCATGGTTTTCCCCGTTATGGGCGGTTCATTCGTAGATTTCCAGCTCCGCGACGGCCATTTGTTGGCCTGGCTGCTCCGGGCCGTTGGGCTTGAGCGCGCTCACGCGCACGTAGCGGGCGGCGACCGGCGCGAAGGTCGCGTCAAACGGTTGCCCGGCGAGGTCTTCTGCCGCGGCGACCGTCTGCCACCTCGACCGGTCCGCCGAGACTTGGATGCGGAGCCGCGTGGCGTATTTTCCGGGTGCGAAGGTTGCCTTGATGCGCCGGACGTTGAACGGCTGCAACAGGTCCGTCTCGTAGGTCCACGGCCACTCTTGACTGGCCAGCGCGGAGGTCGCGGGGTCGCCGTCGACCCCCAGACGGGAGAGGTGAACCCCGCCGCCGTTCACGGGCAGCTCGTGTGAGCCGTCGAGACTGAGCAGCAGCGTCGGCTTGCGGAAGGCCAGATTGCCCGGCGGCACCGGCGGCTGGGATTTCATCGCGGCCAGCGCGGGGCGCAGCGATCTCAGCACCTCGCGTTGCGAGCGGTCGAGGCCGCCATCGCGGTAGAGCAGCACGTCGATGGAGACCACGCCGCCCGCCTGGTTGACGGCGAAAACATACTCCGCCAATTCCTGCTTGGGGTAGCGCACGCCCGGCTCGCCCCATCCGGCGGACAGGTAGTTGCCGGGCCGGTCCGCCCCGAGATACGAAAGGATGTGCCACTGTTCGCCGTTGAGCCAGCGTCCGGTGGGCTGCTCGTGGAAACGGTTCTGCTCGCCGGCCGTGAAGTCTTCGTGCCGCGAGTAGGCCGTCAGTTCTACGCCCGGGTTGAACGCGATGATCCGCTTGGGGTTTCCCGCCTTGAGCGCGCGCGCCAGGATGCCGAGTTTCTCGTCGTCGTAGTGCAGGTTGCCGTGGCGGACGTAGCAGCCGTCGACCCACCAGCCCGCTATTTTTTCGCCGTAGCGCAGCCCGTACTCTTCGGTGACCTCGGCCCATTTGAGCAGCCACGCGTTTGAAACCGGCGTCTGCCATCCCATGGCGGCGTTGGCCTTGGCGTCAGACGAAGGTCCGTTGCCGGTCCAGTAGAGCATCAGCGGGATGTTCCGCGCGTGCAGCGCCTGGTAGAGATCCTCGATCAGATCGCGCGTGGCACAGGCTTCGCCGGGTTTGTAGCCGGTGATCCGGTCGAAGGCCGCGTTCGGCGCGATCAGGAAGCGCGTGCGCTGGTGCGTGGTGAAGATCACATAACCCGCGCCGGCTTCGGCCATCGCGGAGGCGAAACGCTCCGTGTCGAATTCGTTGACGCACGCGTTCCAACTGGTCGAGCGGCCGAGGCTCTGGATCGTGTTCGCGTTGTTCTGAAGCTCATTCAGATAATGCACGAAGACGCCGAAGCCCGCGCGGCTGAACCAATCGGTCGCAGGATTGTTGGCGGCGGCGTAGCCGTCGCCGCACAGCAGCAGCGCCGTTACTATCGAAACCATTCTCATCGTCGTTTTCTGGCAGTGAACACCCACGCACCCACACCCGCACCGTTAATAAATCTGGATGAGCGTGCCGGACGGCGCATAACCCGTGTCGAGGCCATATTTCGTTTCAAGATAGAAGCCGATCCTGTTCTTTTGTTTGCGCGTGAGCGTGACCCCCTCGTAGACGAGCAGCTCGGCCAGATGGCCGTGCAGGAACAGGGCCTCGCTGCCGTTCAGGTGGTAACACCCGATCCGCTGCGTGTCGGCGATGAACGTCTGGTTGCCGAAATCGTAGGTGTCGACCACCTCGGCGCCGCCGTTGACGGCGATCGCATGCCGGTCATTTACGGTGTCGAACTGATACATGACCACGTTGAAGGCGCCGTTGGTCAGCAGGCCGGGCGCGGTGATGGTGCGGATGACGTTGCCGCTTCCACGTATCTGAAGGACCGCGTTGGTGGCGTTCTGAAAAGACGCCTGGATGAGCTGGGTGTCCGTTTTGCGGTGCGTGATGACCATGTTCTGGTTCGTGTCTCCCGGCGCTTGGCGATAGACGCAGTACGCGACGAGCTGGCGAGGATTCGTCGCGATGGGCTCGTCCAGATAGTAACGGTCGGCTGCGCCGTTGGAAAAGCCCACGGCGGGCAGGGCGTTGACCATGTTCGTGACCAGCGTCGGGGTCTCGACCGCGACCGCGTCGTGGCTGTTGGTCGTCGCGTCGCTCCACAGGCGGGGCACGTCCAGATGCTCGGCGGCATCGTTTGCGAACAGGTCCTCATACGTGCAGGCATCGGCCCGCAGCCACAGTTTGAGCCCGGGATTGTCTTCGGGCAGGTCGGCCGTCTGCGCGTCGCGCCCGACTTTGTAACGGCTCGCCAGATACCCCTCGATCCCGACCATTTCCGCCTCGCTCAATGCGCGTTCGTAAATCATGATCTCGGCGATGTCCCCCTGCCAGTACGAGGGAATACCCAAGCCGCCGATGTACTGCGTGCCCGAGGTCAGGTCGGTGCTGGTGCCGAAATTGGCCGAGGCGGTCGCCTCCGCGGTTCGGGCGTTGCTGAAGTAGACCCGGTTGGTCCAGACGGTGTCGGTGCCTTTGAAGAGCCGTCCGGCATACATGCCGTAGGTGCCGGTGTGCACCTGGGAGCTGAGCGCGTTGGCCATCGTGCCTGCCGCGTTGCGGACGATGAAGCGTAGCTTGCCGGTCGCGTCCTGGTCCAGTTGCACAAAGGGGTTGTTGTTCCCCGTGCGGATGCCGACGATCGAGACATCGTCATTTCTGCCAGCCTTGGCCATGGCGATGAGGGTGCAGCCCTCGATGCCGTTGGTGAGCATGCGGTTGACGACGACCATCCGCTGGCTCGACCCGTTGAAGCGCAGTGTCGGCCGGTTGTTCAGCCTCGGCTCACTGGCCACGTACAGCGGCCCGGAAGCGGCGTTCGTCGCCAGGTTGCCCTGCGCGGACTGATCCGCCCACTCGGTCACGTTGCCGCTTGCGTTCGTTGTCACGCCGGCGTCGGCCTTGACCCAAAACACGAGGTTGCTGATGGCGTCGGGCTGCGTGACCGCCGACGCGCTGAGCGCTGATAAAAATACGATGAACACGCCGTGGGGCAACCGTTTCATTTCACACTCCTGTTTTCTGTTGTCCTGATACTTCCACTTTTCTCTAGCCGATATATTCCTGCGTCCTGATCGATCTTCTCCGCCATGACGCGCCGGATCTCGGCCGCGTCCACGCCGCGGAGCGGGACCCGCTGAACGCAGGCGAGGTGGGCGGCGACGCCGGCGGCCTCGCCGAGCTGCATCATCGTGCGCGAGAGGCGGCAGCTCGACGCCGCGATGGCGCTGAAGCTGGCCGCGCGTCCGGCGATCAGGACGTTTTCGGTTTTGAGCGGCAGCAGGCAGCGGTAGGGGATGCCGTAGGCTTCCTTCAGTTCGCCGCCCGGCCCGCCGCCGCCGTGGTTGTCCATGGGGTGGTCCGCGATGGCGATGAGGTCGCCGTGTTTTTGCCGCGTCACGCCGTCGATCAGGTCGTTCTGGTTCAGCACATACTCGCCCCGCACGCGGCGGGACTCGCG
>CAZOIS010000052.1:0-27315 GCA_964579865.1 uncultured Lentisphaeraceae bacterium
TTGCCCTTGGCGAGATCGGTGCCCTCGGGCACTTTGCGCGCGCCGCCGCTGCCGAGCACGATGAACGGGATGCCCGCCGCATCCGCGCGCTGGCAGGCCTTGACCGCGTAATCCAGGGCGGCGTCGTGCATGGGCTCCGGGCCGGTGAGCCGGAATTTGCTGGGGATGAAGCCGTTGCAGGAGCGGATCGGCAAGGCAGAGCCTTTGAGCTTCGCCAGTTCCGCCGCGTATTCCGCGTCGGGCATCTCGGGCTTGAGCATGCCGGCGACGCCGCCTTCGATGAAGGCGTAGCCGAGCTCTTTCAGTTTGGCGGCTTTGTCCGGGCCGGCGCAGAGGCCGAACAGGATTTTTGCGGCCGGCTTCTTGGCGTTCGCCATTCCCGTGCTCCCGCCCAAAAGACCTGCTGCGGCCAACGTGTGCATGAACCCCCTGCGGCTGATGTGCATGAGTCGCTCCCCTTGCGTTTTAAATGACCCGCGTCAAGCCTGAAAGGCGGGACCGGTTGCCGAAGCGCAGTGGTCCCGCCCTTTCAGAGGCCGTCGCGGGTGGGTCTCAATAGCCTTTAAACACCTTGCCGCCCGCCATGACTTGGCGCGCAACCTTGTCGAAGGTGGCTTTCATGCCGGTGCGCAGCGAGGCGTTGGACATGATGAGGGCCACGGCGTGGCTGTAGCCGGCTTCGATGGGGGCGTTCGGTTGCTTGCGGGCGCGGACGCACTCCATCCAGTTGCGCATGTGGGCGACTTCCATGCCGCCCGCGCCGGTGTTGGCGGCGGTGGCCGCGACTTCCGTCTCGGCGAGCTTCTTGGTCTCGACCTTGACCTTCTCGACGCCCTCGTTGGAAACCGTGCCTTTGATCAGGTCGATCGTGCCGATGGTGGAGTGGTAGTTCTCGACGTTGCCGCGGGCCGAGTTGGTCTGGCGCGAGCTGAAGACCGCCTGGAAGCCCTTGGTCGGGTCGTTCTCGGGGCCGTACTCGAGCAGGGTGGTGAAGGTGTCGCAGTTCTCGCGGCCGTCCTTCCACGCGTAGATGCCGCCGCTGGCCATGGCCGAGCGCGGAAATTCGAAGCCGGTGAACCAGGCGACCGTGTCGATCTGGTGGCACATCCACTGGCCGGGGATGCCCGACGAATAGGGCCAGAAGAGGCGGAACTCGAGATACTTGCGCGGATCGAAAGCGACTTTCGGGCGGTCGAGCAGCCACTTGTTCCAGTCGGTGTCGGCCTCTTTGAGTTTCTTGGGCAGGTCGCCGCGGCGCCAGCGGTTGGGCTGGTTGACGTTCCAGCAGAGATCCACGTACGTGATGTCGCCGAATTTGCCGGAGCGGATATAATCGTTCGCGATGTGGTAGGCGCTGCCGCTGCGGCGCTGAGAGCCGATCTGTACCACGGCCCCGCCGCGGTTGTTGGCCTTGCGGGCTTCGTTGACGGCGTCGAGCACGGCGTTGGCCGCGTCCATGTCCTCGGCCATCGGCTTCTCGGTGTAGGTGTCTTTGCCGGCCTTGACGGCGTGGACCGTGTGCATGGCGTGCTGGAAGTCTGCGGTGGAGATGATCACGGCGTCGACGTTCTTGGCTTTCTCATAGAGCTCGTCATCGCTTTTGTAAAGATCGATTCCGTGGCCGAGCTTGGCTTCGAGCTTGGCTTTACCCTCTTCGCGGCGAACGCTCCAGAGGTCGGCCAGAGCGACCAAGTCGAAGTTCAGCTCGTCCTTGGACTTGAGGAACGAAGGCAAGAGGGCGTCTTCGAAACGGTTGGAGAAACCGACGCAAGCCACGTTGATGCGGCTGTTCGCGCCGGCGACGTTCTGCGAAGGGGCCTGCTGGGCCTTGAGGATGTCCGGCAAGGCGGCAAGCGTTGCGCCCGCAGAGGCGGTCTTGACAAAACTGCGGCGTGTCAAATGGGTGAGTTGGCTCAATTTCATGACGTCTCCCTTGTGCTTTGCCCGTTGACTTGGCCGGACCACGAAAATGCCCCTGCCTTGAAAAGGCTACACACATTTAAGTATGTTAACCAGTATAACAGGAATCAGTTGCGGCTCAAGCCCGAAGCCGTTTTCCCTCAAAGGTTTTTCTGCCCGGCGCTAGAGTTCCGGTATGGGCGGCACGACAAATGGGGTCCATTTGGCGGACGGCGCAGCCCCCTCTTCGGGCACCGCGGTGTTTTTGAGCACCGCGTCCACGAACACGACCGAGCGTAGCCCCGCATCGATGGTCATGAAGCCTTGGGGCGCGGCGTCCTGTGGCTTCTTCGTCTTAATCGCCTCGAGGTTGTCCGCAAACGCACGGTAGGTGGCGGCCAGCGCCGCAATGTAGGCGGCGTTATTGCCGTAGGGCGCCGGCACGGCCGCGGCGGCTTTTGCGGCGGCGCCGCCCTCGAAAATTTGCAGGGACTCGTCCGTGCCCCGCAGGGCCAGGCGTTCAGGTTCGCTTTGCGACCACGTGAGTGCGCCTTTGTCGCCGATGAGTTCAATCGCGAGGCCGTCGCTTCGCCCGGTCGCGATCTGGCTGGCGAGAAAGACGCCGCGGGCGCCGCTTTCGAAGCGCACCAGCACGCTGCAATCGTCGTCCAGAATGCGTCCGGCCACCGTCGGACGCAAGTCGGCGCACACCTCGCTGACGGCCAGCCCGGAAACCCACTCCGCCAAGTGGAAACAATGAATGCCGAGGTCGATCAGGCAGCCGGCCGGACCGCAGCGGCGCGGGTCGGTGCGCCAGCCGGCCTGCTTGTTCCCCGCGGTCTCGAGACGCTGGGCCAGCCAGCCGAGGGAGTAGGTCGCGACGATCTTGCGGACCGTGCCGATGGCTTTTTCGTCCCGCACCAGCTCGCGCGCCTTCTGGAGCATCGGGTATCCTTCGTACACCATCGCGATCCCGTAGGCCAGTCCGACGCTCTGCTGCTTGCGCGTGAGGTTGAGTGCCTCGTCCATATTGCACGTGAAGGGCTTTTCGCTGAAAACGGGAAAACCCGCGTCGATGGAGGACATCGCGACCGGGTAGTGCATGGCGTTCGGCGCGAGGACCACGACGAAGTCCATGCGCTCGTTCTCGGGGAGGACGGCCTCGCGCCGGAACATGTCGCGGTAGGTGCCGTATGCGCGGCGCGTGGGCAGTTTCAGCAGCTTCCCGGTTTCGAACGAACTTTGCCGCGTAGAGCCGAACGCGCCGCACACCAGTTCGACGCACCCGCTCTGCCCGATGGCTGCGCGATGGATGTTGCCCATGAACGACTCCGCGCCGCCGCCAACCATGCCAACACGCATTTTTCTAGTCATGTTTTATACCGCCGTTCCTTTCAGCCCGAAAACAATTCACATTATGTAAGAATAATAATGAATCGTTAGAAAAAGAAGCAATACTAAAATGTTTCAAAGTTCGAGCAGGGCCAGCATGCCGAAGACGGTCTCCTCGATCTGCCCGTCCGGCGATTCCGCGTTCCAGAAACCGCCCCCGGCGGGGGCTTTGCGCTGGGTGTTGATCAGGCACCTCGCCAAATCGGCGCGCCAGTCGAGCGGCGCGTTGCCGCGCACGAGTTGGCCGTGCCCTGCGCGGTTGATGAGGCGCGCGAGCCGCCAAACGTCCGCGTTGCCCTTCGGGGCAGGGGGCCAGGAAGCGGCGGCGTGCGCGAGCCGGTTTGAGAGGGCGGAGGGCTGCGGGAGGGAAGGTCCCCCCAGACCCGCGGCGGGCAGGACGTCACTCCAGAACAGGCGGGCCTCGTCGGATGCGCCGGCTTCGGATGCGCCGGCCCGGTCGGCCAGACGGCGCAACAGATTGGTGCGGGAGGGCGCCTCGGGCAGCACAAAGGCGAGGGCCAAAAGCCGCCAGGCGTGAGTCTCGAGGTTGTCGATCCGGTTGGTGGCCGTGCCGTCCAGCCAGAGCGCGGCGTTCGCGCAGGGCCCGGAGCACGCGGGGTGACGCGAAGCTTTGAGCGCGAACAGGGCCATCGCCGTCAGCCGGACGCGGTTCGATTCGCCCCACGCGCCGTCCGGCTGCTGTCGCGCGCTCAGCCAGAACGCGGCTTGGCTTACGGCGTGGTCCGCTTCGTTCCGCAGCGACGGGTCGAGGGATGCGCCCGACGGGCGGATCGGCGTCACCGTGACCTCGGCGCAGTGCCCGGACGCGGCGCAAAAAAACAAAACCGGCAACAGCTTCTTTATCGACAGGCAACGCAGCATCTATTATTCTCCACCTTTTTGCTGAAAGCATAGCCGTTTTTCTGTTAAAACGAAAGTGATTGTGACGATGAGTGTGGCAATGGCAATCGGTCTGCTAGTCCTTCTGACCTTTCTTCCCGGGCTCGAGGCGCGTGCCTCCATCCCCGTGGCTTTTTTTCACGCGGGGGTGCGGGGCGCGCTCGGGGTGCCGGCCGCGGTGGCCGTCTGTTTCGTTGCCAATCTGGGGGTCGGTGTGGCGACCTTCTGGCTGATGGGGCCGGTGGTCAACGCGTTTCGGCGCTGGACGTGGTTCGACCGGCGGGTATGGCCTTCGTTTGAGCGCACCCGGCATAAACTGCATCCGTACGTGGAGAAGTATGGCGAGTGGGGGTTGGCGGTTTTCATCGGCGTGCCGTTGCCGGGGACGGGGGCCTACACCGGCGCTTTCGGGGCCTTTCTGCTGGGAATGGACAAGCGGAAATTTCTGATCGCGAATTTCATGGGCGTGCTGCTGGCGTGCGTCGCCGTCGCGGTGATCTGTCTGCTGGTTGACCAGGGCGTTGTTGCGGAGGACAGCGTGCTCCGGAAACTTTTTCTGAAAAGCGTGAAAATCGATGAGTGAACTTGCCGTGTCGGGAGAGATTTCGGCCTCGCTGAAGCCGGGGGGGCGGGGGCTGTGCCTGCTGTCGGGCGGGCTGGACAGCCAGCTCGCCGTGTGCGTGTTGCGCGAACAGGGGCTGTATGTCGAGGCCGTGGTGTTCGCCAGCCCGTTCTTCAAAATCGCGGCGGCGAAACAGGCTGCGGAAAAGTTGGGCGCGGTGTTGCACGTCGTGGACTTCACGCAGGATATTCTGGCGCTGGTGAAGCACCCGCCGCACGGCTTTGGCGGTGCGCTCAACCCCTGCATCGACTGCCATGCGCGGATGATCAGGCGGGCGGGCGAGCTGATGGCCGCGAAAGGGTTCGACTTCGTGGCGACAGGGGAGGTCCTCAACCAGCGGCCAATGTCTCAGAACCGGCATTCGCTGGGGATCGTCGAAAAAGACGCCGATCTGGGGGGGCGGCTGCTGCGGCCGCTGAGCGCCCTGTTGCTCGAGCCGACGCTGCCGGAGACCGATGGGGTGGTGGACCGCAGCCGGCTGCTGGGGTTGAGCGGCCGTTCGCGCAAGCCGCAGATGGAGCTTGCCGTCAAGTACGGCCTCAAGGAGTATCCTTCGCCCGCGGGCGGTTGCCTGCTGACCGAGAAAGGTTTCTGCCGCAAGCTGGCGGATATGCGCGACAACGAGGGCCTCGATTCGGAGCGGCTGGTGAGGCTGCTGCTCTGCGGGCGGCATTTCCGCCTTCCGGGCGGCGCGAAGTGTGTGGTGGGCCGTGATGCCCACGACAACGCGGCGCTGAAAAAGAGCCAGTGCGACGGGGATGTGCTCGTCCACACGGTCAATGTGCCAGGGCCGACCCTGCTGATTCCATGCGGAGCGGACGAGGCGGACCTTGCTTTGGCGGCAGGAATCTGCGCGGCCTACGGCGACCATGGAGAAAAGGCCAGCGTCATCGTCAGAATCGTGCGCGGGTCTGCTGCCGAAGAGCGTGCCGTGGCGCCGCTTGCGAAAGAGCGCTTTCTCGGATGGATGCTCTGAGCCCCGTTTGTCTGTCTCAGGCCGTTGTCGGAGACCCTGTCAGCAGGCGCACGAGCAGCGCGACGATGACCAGCAGCAACACGACGATGACGCCAATCCAGATCTTGTTGGAGTTCGACTTCTTGCCGAACTCTTTCGGCGTTTCGAGCGTGCGCTTTTGCTGGATGATGATCGTGGTGCGCGGAATCGCATAGGGCTCAGGCTTGTCCGTCTGGGGGACGTCATCCCCCTCGATCATGATGGGGATTTCGCCCACCAGGACAATGTCATTGCGGAAAAGCGGCTTTTCCTTGATCTGCTCGTTGTTGACCTTTGTCCCGTTCGTGGAGCCGAGATCCCGGATGAGGAAACCGGTCGGAGTCTTTTCGATCTCGCAATGGGTTCCAGAAACGGACCCGTCTTGCAGCATCCAATCGTTGCCTTCCCTGCGCCCGACACGGGTCACGGGTTGATCCAATGCCACACGTTGTCCCTTTAAAGGGCCATCCATCACAGTCAGACATGCCATTTCAACGCACCTCAAATAAGATCAAATTAAAAGTAGCTTAATCGTCGGCGGGATATAAGTCAATTCGGTTTAAGGGCGTCGCGGAAAAAAGACAAAAGTCGAGCCGCGGGATCCCTCGGCTCCGCCGGACGCCGCGAGATCACTTCGCCTTCACGTCGAAACAATAGAGGGACGTGTCGTATCGGACATAGAGCTGGCCGTTGACGACCACAGGGTGGGACCAGCTGTTGCCGGTCCCCGCCACTTGTAGGCGGCCTTTCACCCGGTTGCCTTCGTCGGAGGGATCGATCAGCGTGAGACGTCCGCCGGAGTCGGCGAGAGAATAGATCATGCCGTCCGCCCATGTCGCCTGACCCGCTCCGCCGCGCTCCTGCCACAAGGTTTGTCCGGTCTTCAAATCTGCGCAGACGAGCCCGCCTTTGCCTTTGCCGTAGATGCGGCCTTGGGACACGACGTAATTTCCGGGATGGCAGGCGAAGTCGCGGGTCGTCCACGCCTCCTCGCACGTCACCTTTCCGCTGCCGTTGGCGATTTTGAGGCAAATGCCGCCTTTGTTGTACCCGACGGCCCAAAAAAGGCGGCCGTCTGCATAAGCGGGGGTCGGCGAATTGGCGACGTTGCCATCCGCGAAGGGGTGACGGCAAAGCTCCTTGCCGGTTTTGGCGTCGACCACGAACAGGCCGCTCTGGGAACCGTTGACGATGACGGTGCTGCCGTTCAGCGTGACCGGCACACACGAACTGTATCCGGCCGTGGCGGGCTTGTCGGATTTCCAGGCCGTGTTCCCCGTGACTTTGTCGAACGCCACGACCGCGTGCTGCCCGCCCGGCGTGGCGATGGCGAGTTTGCCGAGGATGAGCACGCTCTCGGCGTATTGCCAGCCGCCGACCTTGCCGCCGAAGTCGCGACGCAGGTCTTTTTTCCAGAGGATTCGGCCGTCTTGGGCGCTTTGGCAGGTCAGAAGCCCGTCGCCGCCAGTCAGGTAGATGCGGCCGCCGTCGACGGTCGGGGTGGCGCGTGCGCCGCCATATTTGTTGTGGCTGGACTTCGGGCCTTGCGCGGCCCGCCATTTCTCCTTGCCGCTTTTCTCGTCGAGGCAGATCAGCATCTGGTCCTCGCCCGCGTTGCCGGTGGTGTAGACGCAGCCGCCGACCACTGCGACGGATGACCAGCCGGGGCCGATGCTTTCGCTTTTCCAGAGGAGCTTCGGTCCTTCCTGCGGCCACTGCTTGAGCAGCCCCGTGTCGGGCGAGCAACCGTCGCGCTTGGCTCCCAGGAAGGTCGGCCAGTCTGCGGCGTGGAGCTCCGCGCACAGCGAGAGAAGGACGACGGGCAGCGTGAAGGCAGGGAAAGACTTTGCGAACATGGCGCGCTCCTTTCGAAGGTTGCGAAAGAGTTTATCAGCCGCGCCAGCCCTGCGCAACGGCAAAGCGGTCAACGCGGGCGGGTGGATTGCGGCTTGAGCCTTTGCTCGGGAAAGCGTATGATCTTCTCACTTTCTGAGGCCGAGGAGCGTCGCTCTGACCCAAGGAATTCGAGTCTCTGGCGATCGGGTGACGTCATCGCGTCATCCGCATGGCGGTGGTGTTGCGCCATCGGACTGCGGGTTCGGCTTTCGGCCCAGGCGAGTAAGGAGAGAACCCATGCAGACCATGAACGAACCCTGTAAAACCATCCGTCATTTCAAGAGCGCGGCGGACTACCGCAAGAATTTCGTCATCCGGGAACAGATCGACAAATACCTGCCCGGCGGCAAGCACTTCATCGACGACGGCGAGATCCTCGCCAAATTGTCTGGGGCCGCCGCGGAGCGGGCGAATGATCCGGTCCGCGTCCGGGAGATCCTGGCGAAGTCCCGCGCGATCGAGACGCTCCTGCCGGAAGAGACCGCGACGCTGATCCACGTGACTGACCCCGCGCTGCTCAAGGAGATGGAAGAGACCGCGCTGGCGGTGAAGACCTCGGTCTACGACAACCGCATTGTGATGTTCGCGCCGCTCTACATGAGCAACCTCTGTGTCAACCGGTGCGCCTATTGCGGTTTCCGCTGCGGCAACGAGGACCAGAAGCGCCGCATGCTGACGATGGAGGAGGTCCGCCAGGAGATCGACGTGCTGGCCGGCAAGATCGGCCACAAGCGCCTGATCGCCGTGTACGGCGAGCATCCCGACACCTCGACCGAGTATTTCGCGGACACCATCCGCACCATCTATGACCGCCAGGTGAAGTCGCCGCGCGGAACGACGGTCGGCATCCGGCGCGTGAACGTCAATGCCGCGCCGCTGCCGGTCGAGGATCTCCGCGTGTTGAAGCAGGTCGGCATCGGAACGTTCCAGGTGTTCCAGGAGACCTATCATCGCGCGACCTACGCCAAGCTGCATCCCTCGGACACGGTGAAGGGGGACTACGACTGGCGCACGACCTGCTTCCACCGCTGCCTGGAGGCGGGCGTGGACGATGTCGGCATGGGGGTCCTGTACGGGCTGTACGATTGGAAGTTTGAGCTGATGGCTTCGATTTACCACGCGCGCGACTTGGAGCGCCAGTTCGGGATCGGGCCGCACACCATCTCCTTCCCGCGGCTTGAGCCCGCCAGCGGCACCGACGTGCCGACGACTTCGCCGTATCTGATCGACGACGCGACGATGCGCCGCATCTTGATCATCACCCGCCTTTCTGTTCCCTATACCGGCATGATCGTGACGTGCCGCGAGCGGCCCGAATCGCGCGACGCCTTCGTGCGCTGCGGCATCACGCAGATGGACGCGAGCAGCAATATCGCGATCAAGGGCTACAGCGATTTCGAAAGCGAGGCGCACCAGGAAAAAGACCGCCAGCAGTTCGTGCTCTCCGACAACCGCACGCTGGAAGAGGTGATCGCGCACCTGGCGCGCGAAGGCATCATCACCTCGTTTTGCACGGCCGGCTACCGCTGCGGGCGGACGGGCGGCTGCATCATGGATGCGCTCAAGACCGGCAAAGAAGGCAAGTTCTGCAAAATCAACGCGGTCCTCACGTTCCGCGAGTGGCTGGACGATTTCGCCAGCGCCGCGACGCGCGCCCTGTGCGAACTGGTGCTGAACAAGGAGCTGGCCGCGATCGAGACCAACCTCCCGAAGTTCTATCCGACCGTGAAGGAACACTACGACCGCATCTGCAAGGGCGAGCGGGACCTCTTTTTCTAAATCATGCTGCTGCTTTTCATCAAGATGCTCCCGCTGGTCTTGTTGACGCTCGCGGGATACGCGCTCAACAAGCTGAGGTGGATCGACGCGGCGTTCAACCGGCAGTTGTCGCTGGTGATGCTGAACGTTTTCTACCCGTGCCTCATCGTCAGCTCCATCGTGCGCAATTTCACGTGGGAGACGCTGCTGCGAAACTGGACGATGCCGGCCGGCGCCGTGTTCATTCTGGTGACGGGCTGGCTGGTCGGCTTTTTCACGCTGCCGCTTTTGAAACGGCAGACGGAAGCGACGCGCCGGTGCTACCACTTTATCTGCCTGATGAACAACTACTCGTTCCTGCCGATCCTGATGGGCGCGGCGCTGTGGGGCGAGAAGGCCGTGGCGCTGGTGATCTTCTCCGGCCTCGGTTCCGAGCTGTGCGTCTGGACGCTGGGCGTGAAGGCGCTCACCGGGCAGAAGCTGGACAAGGGGTTCCTCAAACATTTGGCGAGTGTGCCGATGCTGGCGTTGCTCTTTTCGTGCGGCCTCCTGGCCGTGCGGGCGTGGGCGGAGAAATATGGGGTTGCGCCGGGGCCGGAGGCCGTCACGCGCGCGTTCCTTGGCACGCTGTTGGAGACGTGCCGCATGGCGGGCGGCGCGACCATTCCCGCGTCGGCCCTGATCTGCGGCGCGCGCATCGCGATGCTGCATCCCGGACGGCTCTTGTCGCCCCTGATGGTCGGCACCAGCCTGCTGCGCCTCGTGGCGATTCCGGCGCTGTGCATCGGCGGACTGGCGCTGGTGCCGTTGCCGCAGGACGTGCGGCGCGTGCTGGTCCTGATCGCCGTGATGCCCGCCGCCATGGCGAGCGTGACGCTAGCCGAGGCGTTCGACAGCGACGCGGATTTCTCGGCGGCCGCGATTCTCGTGACGCACGTCGTGTGCCTCGTCACCATCCCGCTCTGGCTGCATTTCGTGCTCTAGCGGAATGTTTCCCGAGGCGTCATCCCGCGCCAAAGGCGTGGTTCAGAAGATAGCCGATGCCGAACGAGATGGCCGCCACGCCGGTGGAGATGCCGGCCATGATGAGAAAGTTTCTGCGGAAGGGGACGTCCTTGGCCACGCTGAGATAAAAATTGAAGAGTGCGATGATGCCGAGCGCGGAGGACAGCATGATGGCCAGGGCAACCTTGACGTTGGGCAGAATCAGGTAAGGCAGGATCAGGACGACGACCGTGCAGACGTAGGCGATGCCCGTATAGCAGGCTGTTTTGCCCGGGTGGCGGTCTGATGCAGTCCCGTCCGCCCTTGCCGAGAGAAAGGCCGAGGCGGCCATGGACATGGCGGCGGCCAGGCCGGTGATGAGTCCGGTCATGGCGATGAGGCGGGAGCCGCTGAGCGCGAAGGTGAAGCCCGCCAGCGCGCCGGTGAGCTCGACCAGCGCGTCGTTCAGGCCCAGCACGATGGCCCCCATGTAGTTGAGCCGCTCGTCGTCCAGCAGAGAGAGCAGGGCGGCCTCGTGCCCGTCCTCCTCTTGCGCGATGCGCGCGAAGTCGGGGAGGGCCGTGGCGAGCGAGCGGTACGCCTCGCCCGCGCGGATTTCGCCTTTTTCCATGAACTTGAGGCCGAAGGTGAGCCCGAAGGCCCGTGCGGCCAGGACCATGCGTGCGGCTTTGAAGAGGGCGGGGCTGCCTTTTTCTCCAAGGAGGGCTTCGAGTTGGACGGCGTGGCCGCGCTCGTCGTTGGCGATGCGCGTCAGCAGGTCCCGGTTGTGGCCGGCGGGAAGGCGCTGCGCCAGGCGCGTGTAGACGATGGCTTCCGTCAGTTCGTTGCAAAGTTGGTTGCGCAGAAAGGTCTTCTGTGATGTCGTAAGGGGAGCGTTCATGCGGGCGAAGTATAATGCGGCGCCGGTGCCGACGGCCAGCATTTTCAGTTTTGTCAGATTTTCGCGGATTGGCCTTGCAAAGAGTGGGGGGGATCGGCTAAAGTACACCCCGTTTTTCCGCTCGGGTGGTGGAATGGCAGACACGTATGTTTGAGGGGCATATGCCGAAAGGCATGGGGGTTCGAGTCCCCCCCCGAGCACCATCTTGAAAGCCGCGCAATGAGTTGTGATTCAACACGTTGCGCGGCTTTTTATTTTCAGAGACAGGTGGCTATCGTGTGGCCCGACGGGCTTTTTTGAAATATTTTACAACAGGGCCGGAACGGAAGGTTAGCCGAAGTGTCCGGATAATGCCCTACAGCCCATTGCCCGTTGCCTGTTGCGTATTGCCCATTGCCCATTGCCCATTGCCTATTGCGTATTGCCAGTTGCCTACTGCTCACTTCCCGACCTGCTCCTTCACGGCCGCGTCGTGTTCGGCGGTGACCGACGTCACCTGGCCTTTCAGCGTGTCGCGCTCGGTGCGCACGGAATCGCGCTCGCCTGTGACGCGCGCCAAATCCTCTGCCGCCTTACGGTCTCCGTCCTCCGACCTCTGGTCTCCCTTTTTCTCGGCGGCCTGATCCTCAGCGGCCTTGCGGTCCGACTCGGTTTTGTCGGCAGCCGCTTTATCGTTCGCGGCCTTTTGATCGGCAGTCTTCCTGTCGGCTTCGGCCTTATCAGCGGCGGCTTTCTCTTCGTCTGTCATGATGAAGTCTCCCAGTGCGCTCACATTGGCGCTCATAATTACTGGGGAAAGAATGTTCCCCGGAAGAAGTTCATGAGTTCGTTAGTGCATTAATGTGTTGGTTGAGTGAGGAGAGCGGGGATGGGATGTAGACAGCCGGAATCAGGCTTGAAGCAAGGCGGGGCGTGTGCTAACGTTCAGATATGTTTGAGAACGGGGCAACGGTTCCGGCGGTCGTTTGAGCCTATGCGACGATCCTTATTGTTAACGGAACGGTTCGTCGGTAAGTAGTCACTAGTGTGCTGAAATGTTAATAACTTTACCATTTAACACCTTAATGGTTTGTGTTATTCTTCTTTTGACATGAGCAAACCGAGACTGACCTTGAACATTTCCGAAAGCGACCGAGCGGAACTGACACGACGCTGCAAGTCTCAAACATGCAAGAGCCGCGACCGCTTTCGAGCGCAGATCGTTCTTCTTCGCTTTACGGGCAAATCCCAGCGGGAGACCGCCGTGCAGATGATGACATCGTGCGTAACCGTCGCGAAATGGACGTCCCGATTCCAGGCCGAAGGCCTCGCCGGCCTCGAAGAGAAAGCCGGGCGGGGCAGAACGGCAACGATTTCAAAACGGACGGTGGAACGGATCATAACCGAGGCCACAACGCCGCCCGCCGGACGCACGCGCCACTCCACACGGAGCATGGCCAGAGCCGTTGGCGTCTCCCAGCACACCGTGCGCACGGTCTGGAACAGGAACGAGATCAAACCGCACCTGACCAAGACCTTCAAGGTGTCGAACGATCCGGACTTCGCCGCGAAGTTCTGGGATGTTGTCGGCCTTTACCTGTCGCCCCCGGAGAAGGCTGTGGTGTTCTGCTGCGACGAGAAGACCCAGTGCCAGGCGCTTGAGAGGACCCAGCCGGGGCTTCCCCTCGGGATCGGCCACATCCGGACGGCCACTCATGACTATACGCGCCACGGGACCACAACGCTTTTCGCCGCGCTCGACTACGCCACAGGCAAAGTGACAGACCTTTACGCCTCCGCCCACACCAACAGCGAGTGGCTGGACTTCCTTAAACGAATCAACAAGACGACGCCGGCCGGGCTGGACATCCACATAATCGCGGACAACTACGCGACCCACAAGCATCCCAACGTCCTGAAATGGCTCAAGGCGCACAAACGGGTGAAGATGCACTTCACGCCCACGTCCAGTTCCTGGCTCAACATGGTCGAAAGGTTTTTCGCCGACATCACGAGGGACTGCGTCAGGGACGGCAGTTTTTCAAGTGTCGAAGAACTCGAACGCGCCATGAGGGAATACATCGCAGGACGCAACGTCAACCCAACGCCATTCAAATGGCACGCAGACGGAATGGAGATCTTGCGGAAGATCAATTCCGCAAGGCTAACACTTGGTAAACCTATTTTGAATTCAGCACACTAGTTGCATTCCAGTCGAAGGGACGATCTATAGCAGCGAGCTACCTGTAATTTTTTGCTTTATTGATCCTCATTAAACTATCGGGCCGGAAAGGATATTGAATACAAATGCTCTTCTCTCAGAGGAAGGGGCTGAAGCCCCTCAGCAAGGAAATTCAACGCGAGTCCATGGATGATGAGTTGCGCTCTGGTCTATGGAGTTGCGTGCACGTCTGCTATCTGCAGCGTTGGAACGGAGCCCATAACTAACTGCGGTATTCAAACATGGAAGAGCTGTTTGTCATGCTCTGGCACAACTTCTTCAAGTGGCCCGTGGACAACCTGAACTTGGATAACTACGATGCAGCGGCGAAACGAGTCCGCGAGTTCTTCATGAGGTGCGAATGGAACGAAGCGTACGACTTTGTCGAATTCGTCGTCAGAAACGGGCCAAAAGATTTTGCTGACGATTTCCGACAGATGATTAATCAAGTCTTGGAGAGGGACGCAGCCGCATATCGCTTTGTGGAGGATGAAGTAATAGAGATCACAGCAGCGGAAGAGATCGAGGCTATCGAGTCGGCAATCGCAGATACATCTGCGATCACTGGAGTTCAAGCCCACTTGCGTCAGGGACTAGCGCATCTCTCCGACAGGAAGAAACCTGACTATAGGAATTCGATAAAGGAGTCCATAAGTGCGGTCGAAGGCCTTTGTCAACGTATCACAGGTGATCCTAAAGCGTCCCTTGGCAAGGCCCTGAAGGCCATTGAACCGCAGATCACCTTGCATCCGGCGCTACGCGAGGCGATCTCAAAACTTTACGGTTACACGAGCGACGCTGATGGTATCCGACACGCCATGATGGACGAGTCATCCTTGTCATACGCAGATGCAAAGTTCATGCTGGTAACCTGTTCTGCTTTCACGAACTTCATTCTAGGCAAGTGCGCCGAGATGAACATCAAGATAACATGACAACCCAGCACTGGCGTATTCCCGTATTACTCACCGTTGCGCGGTCGCAAACGAGTAGGTCGAGTATACCTAGACTTTAGCTCTTATCCAACTCCACCGGCTCGCCCAATAGGAACTACATGTCGCCGGTCATGCAGTGCTCATACGGCGAGCGGTCGCACACCGAGAGCGCCCGGTCCACAACCAGCGAATGCAGGGTCTTCAGGAGATTGCATAAGTGAAAAAGCAAAACAGTCAAAAAGAGGCCCGGTCAATAATGGGACGCGAAATCCGTTATCTGCTCTTTCTGCTGATGCCGCTTGTGTCCTGTCTCGCGATGGGCTTAGGGTGTGGTTCGCGTTCTAATTCACAGGAGCAAATCGCTAAGGGAACCCCGAATTCTGAGGATAATCCGAGACTTAAAAAGTTGATTGCGTACTTAGAGGGAGGGCACCAAGGTGGATTCTTCTCTTCTCTTCATCGGAACGCGGAGGGAAAGATTGATAAGGTCGCCTTGTTCGGGGATGATGCTGTTGATGAAAATTTGGAACTCATCACTTCGCTTCCGAATCTGGAGGTTCTCTGTTTGGGATGCTGTGCGGACAATCCTGGCCTGTCGGTTAAAACCTTTGATTTGTTGAAAAAAGCGAATAGGCTCAAGGTGCTTCAACTTTACGGTGCGGTAACGGTGCTGGACAAAGAGATGTGCCGGTCAATCGCCGCCTTGAAACAACTGGAAGTCTTTGATCTACAGTACGGTCGGTGTGATCCGGAAGGCGCGGTTTTGTTGAAGCAGATGAAGAACCTCAAAAAAATGGACCTTCATTTAGAACAACAAGATAACCCGTAAGCGAACTAACGCACTCTCGCACTTTAGAACTTCTCCACTTCCTCCGGCTCGCCCTCGCAGGCGAGCCGTTCGATCTCGCCCAGCAGGAAGGACATGCCGCCGGTCATGCCGTGCTCATACGGCGAGCGGTCGCACACTGAAAGCGCGCGGTCGGTGACCAGCGCATACAGCGTCAGCAGCAGCTTGGCGCCCGAAGGCGTCTTGAGAAACCGATAGAAGTTCTCCTTGTCGGTTTCCGTCCAGTTCTCCGACCGCACGAACCGCGCGCCAGGCAGTGCGGGGCCCTTCGTCCGTTGCCTTCTTGCAAGCCAGTTTCTCAGCGCTTTCATTTTGCCACCTGCCCATTGCCTATTGCCGGTTACGAAGAGGCCTGAGGGGCGGCCTGAACCGTAAAAAATGCAGGATTGCAGGAATCTTGGGGCTGTGATAAAAATTAAATGTTATAAATACTATTTATTGTGTTCATATGAAGGAACGAGGTTATTATGGCTTACAAGTCGAAACGATTTGTCTTCTGTTGTGTTATTTTCGCGACTGCCTGTTTGTTTTTTGCGTTTGGATGCAATCGATATGGACGTCAGGGACCACAAAAGAACCAATTGTTGACGACGGTAGCCACTGTTCTCCCTTCCTATCTCACGCTTCTCGATATTGACGCGGAATACATACCTGTTGGTCCAAATGCACTGAAGGTCAACTTCAAGGCCGTGATTGGCACTAAAGAAAGCCTTTATCAAGTTGAGCGGGTTGTTGAAGGAACGCCAAGGATAACGCTTCTTACTATGGTTCGTTCCGCCGAATGCCGGGTGTCGGTTTATGGTTGTCTTGAGGCTGTGAAGACGGTTGATAAATGGACGCTATCTCCACCCGACCTGCAGCTCTCAAACGGCCAATTTGGTCTTCCTCGTGGCACTTTCGATGCGTTGGCTTATGTCACTGGAAGCAAAGAGGCTGAGGACGCTCTTAAACAGCAGGAGGCAAATGCTGAAGCGCAACATCAGTCAAAAATAGCAGCATTAGAGCGCCAAGAGCGGGAACGTGTTGCCAGCGAGACTTTATTGGAACGGGAACGCCAAGCCAAGGCGGAGAGGGAAGAGCGGGAACGAAAGGCACTCAAGGAGACGAATGAGAGACTTCGGGCCGAACAGGAGGCGGAGCGGCAGAAGGTGACGGAGAAGAAACGGCTTGAAGAAATGCAAAAGCGAGCCGCGAGAAAGCAGGAGGAATCGCTGGATCATGTCGAAAGGATGGAGCGTACGGCTTTAGATGCGGTACGGGACGCACAACGCGAAGCCGCCAGCAGGTTCAGTACGCTTCAAATGAAGCGCGATGCCAACCAACGCGCGATCGAGGCAAAGCAAGCCGCTGCTGAGGCTCGAAAAGAGTACGAAAGCGCATATCCCTCGGCGGAGGTGTCCGGTCAGTAACGACCGTGTTCGAGCCAAACGCTTCCTGGAGTTAAACGATGCGTAACAGACTTTGGCCTTCATGTCAGTGTCATCTTTTCGTGTTGTCTTTTTTGGTTCTCGCGGGATGTGGACGCAACGCTAGTACGGGTTTGCCCAAGAAACACATCCGCTATCTTGTCGAGGCGGCGGTCCCTGCATATGTGCATGTTGACGGCTGCAGGTTGGAGGCTTTTGACACAAAGAATAATCCCGTGGTCAATTTTAAGGTCGTTGTTGTGCCCAAAGAGCCGCTTTACCTGGTTGAGAACGTGACCGATGGGGTGCCGAAGGTGACGCTGATCAAGGTCGTGCATGAGGCGAAGGAAAAGGTCCCTCTCTATGGTTCAGTACATGTGCAACAGCGAAATGGCAAATGGATACTGAGTCCACCTATATTTCAGCAGGATTATCAGAAATTGGGCTACCCCATAAGCGCGTTCGACACGAGATCGTATGTTATCGGTAGTCCGGAGGCGACAGCGGCGCTTGAACGTCAGTCAAATTATGAGCAAATGACGCAAGTTGCAATGGAGAAGCATGCCTTGTATAAAGAAGCTGAAGTCAAATGCATACAGCGTGTCAAAGAGGAATATTTGAGTCGCATCCAGAATGAGCGTCGAAATCAGGAAGTTGCGGTCAAGGCGGTGATAGGAGCGAAAGAGATGCAGAACTTGCGCGAGCGGCAGATGCAGATGCGGACAAAACTGTTGGATGCCGCTCGGAATGAGACAATACAGCGCAAAGCCGAGGAGCCTCTTATAGGCAGGTAAAAAGGAGGAGGAGCGTCATGCATAGGTTCTGTGGGGCGGTAATTTCGTGTGCGTCAGTATCACTTTTCGTTTGCGGCTGTGGAAAGGACGAGTCCTGGAACAACATTGTGAACGAAAACCAAAGTCATTCCGCGCTATCACCATTGACAGCTGGACAGACAAAATGGGGATACGGGACGATGAGTCCCGAATGCAAAGTCGTCGGGTTGTGGCAATCAAAAGATGGCGAGAAACAATTAATGGAGTTCTTTGAAGACGGCTCATTTAGAGTGAAAGTGAAAGATGGCGAATTGGGTGATTTTCAGAATTTGAGCGGAAAGTGGATTGTTCTTCGGGATGGCCGGCTCAAACTGGAACTGTCTGCGCTTGGTATTACGCAAGCTGTCTTGGGGGATCTAAAATTTGAAGGGGAAGAAATGATCCTTTCTGATGAGACAGGTCCGACTCGTTTTACGCGCATAAAATAGTATCAGAATGCATAGGGTGTTAATTGCCACAATAACGCACTCTCGCACTCCCGCACTTTAGAACTTCTCCACTTCCTCCGGCTCGCCCTCTAAGGACAGCCGTTCGATTTCGCCCAGCAGGAACGACATGCCGCCGGTCATGCCGTGCTCATAAGGCGAGCTGTAGCACTCCGAAAGCGCGCGGTCGGTGGCCAGCGCATACAGCGTCAGCAGCAGCTTGGCGCCCGAAGGCGTCTTGAGAAACCGATAGAAGTTCTCCTTGTCGGTTTCCGTCCAGTTCTCCGACCGCACGAACCGCGCGCCAGGCAGTGCGGGGCCCTTCGTCCGTTGCCTTCTTGCAAGCCAGTTTCTCAGCGCTTTCATTTTGCCACCTGCCCATTGCCTATTGCTTTTTGCCCATTGCCTATTGCCGGTTACGAAGAGGCCTGAACCGTAATCCGTCCCACAAACGCAAGTCCGATTCAATGAATCAAAGTTACGATGCGCGCGGCGCTGAGGGACGGGAAAATGGGCTTGAAAGATTCGGAAAACGTGTGTTACGGTACTGACGAGAGGATGAAGGGGCCGGATGGTGTGGGGATTGGTGAGGGCCTGCAAGGCGGTTTGATTCTTCCCGCATTCTGCAGGCGTTTCCGATAAAATGCCGCATTTCGGTCCGTCTCGCTGATGGGTGCGGCGTTGGGGAAAGGGAGGTTCGTATGGCGTTCGTCGGCAATCTGCTGTGGTTTGTGTTGGGCGGCGGCATTTTCTCGGGGCTGATGTGGCTCCTCATGGGGGCCATCTTTGCGGTGACCATCGTCGGCCTCCCTTTCTCCATGGCGGCGTTTCGCATTGCGGCCTTCTCCGCCTTTCCGTTCGGACGGGAATTGATCGATGGCCGTCTGCTGGGCAAAGACCGGATGGCTGGAACGGGTTTTGTCAACTTCCTGTGGTGTTTTCTGGCCGGCTTCTGGCTGGCGCTTTTTCATGCGCTTGTGGGTGTGGGATTGTGCGTCAGCGTGGTGGGCATCCCGTTCGGCCTTGCGCATTTCAAGTTGTCGCAAGTGTCGTTCGCTCCGCTCGGCAAGGTGATTGTGCGGTCGGATGTCGCGAAATTGGCCCGGGCCCGCTCGGCTGCCGCGCAGATTGACCAGTTGCAGGCGGCTAATTCATCAGATGGTAACGTTCAGCCTGTCACCAGGCCGGTGGCGGCCCCGGGGGCTGAGGCCGGGGCTTCCGGCCGAATGACGGCGATTCCTGTGGATCCGCCGAGAGACCCGATGGCAGAAGTGTTGGCGGATAAACGGCTAAAAGAACTGCTTCTGGAAATGCCCACCGAAAAACTTCAGGCGATCATTGACGCGCGGTCGATACGCGACCCGCGCTAAGGGGAGCTGGCAATGAGAGCGCCGGCGGTCAGTCGGCGCCGAGCTTATAGCAGGCGAGCTCGCGCTGGTTGCGGAGGATCAGCCGGTCGCCCACGGTGAAGAAGGTGCTCCAGCTCCGCCCGCCGAGCGGGGTGAAACGGGTGATTTCTCGAAACGCTTCGGCGGTGGGCTCGATCATGACGAGATCGCCCTTTTGTCCGTCGAGCGCGAGCACCACGCCGTCGATGGCCAAGACTTGGCCGTGCTCGAACGCTTTGACCTTCCACAGCACCTTGCCGTCGGCGGGATCGAAACACATCAGGCCTTCGGGGTTGGCGGGCTTGCCGCTGGAGGTTCCGAAGAGGTGCCCGCCGACCCGCACCGGCGTGGTGAAGAGGGGGCAGATTTCTTTTGTCGCCCATACCTCGTAAGATTTGCCGCCGCGGATCTCGATGACCGTGCTGCCGAAGAAATCGCTCGCGCCGGTGAAGATCCGGTTGCCCATGACCACGGGCTGCACGATATTGTTGCCGAACGCGTTGGTGCGCGGATGGGTCCACAGCGTCTTGCCGTCCTCGGGGTCCAGCCCCATCAGGGTGTTCGCGCTGTAACAGAGCAGCGTGGGGACGTTATCGAAGGGGACGATGACGGGCAGCGAATAGCCGGGCTTCTCCGCGTTGCCGCCACGCCAGAGCAGCGCCCCCGTCGTTTTGTCCACCGCGACGACGTTGCCGTTGGTGCCGCCGGGCTGGAGATAGGCCTTGTTTCCCCAGACGCCGACCGGCGCGGAGAAGCCGTGGTTGGGCGCCTGCCCCGCGAGGTCGCGGATATAATCCTTTTGCCATATCACGCGCCCCGTGGCGGCGTCGAGGCAATGGACGCGTCCCATGCGGCTAACGGTGTAGACCAAGCCCTGATGGACGGTCGGCGTGGCGCGGGCGAAGCCCTGATAATACTTGTGCGTGTCCGGGTAGGCGTAACGCCAGCGCTCTTGGCCGTCCGAGAGCGCGAGGGCGCGGACGATGTCGTTGGTGCCGAGGTGGTCGGTAATGAAGAGCATTCCGCCCGCGCAGGAGGCGCAGGCGTGGCCGTTGTCCGTGAGCGCGACCTTCCAGAGCAGCGCGGGCGGATTCTTTTGCCAATCGCGTCCGATGCGCGTGGCGTCGGAATGGAAGTCGAGCGTCGGGCCGGCGAGGTGCGGCCAGTCCGCGGCGCACAGGAGGGCCGGCAAGAGGGCAAGCGGAAGGAAACTTTTCATGGCTGTGGCCTGCCTCCGCGTTTGCGGTTCAGGACGGAACGGTAGACCTCTTCGGTGGCGCGGGCGGCTTTTTCCCAAGAGAACTCAGCGGCTTTCTTATAGCCGGCCTCGATCTTCTCTTTGCGGAAGTCGGGATGGTCGAGCAGCAGGCTGACGGCGCTGGCGATCGACGCGCGGTCACGCGGGTCGCAGTTGACCGCCGCGTCGCCGCAGTTCTCGACGACCGCGCCGCCGGAGCAGACCACGGGGCAGCCGCAGGCCATCGCTTCGAGCGGGGGCAGCCCGAACCCTTCGTCATGCGAAGGGAACACGAACGCTTGGGCGAGTGAATAGAGCACGGACAGGTCGTCGGCTTGGATGTAGCCGGTCAGGCTGATGCGGTGCCGGACGCCGTTTTTGCGGATGGCCAGATCGATCGCCGCGGTGGTGGCGGAATCGGCCGCGCCGGCGAGAACGAGGTGCAGGTCGGGGCGCTCGCCCTGGACAATGGCGAAGGCGCTGATGAGGCCGAGGATGTTTTTGCGCGACGTGAGGTCGCCGACGAACAGGAGGAACGAGGAGGGCAGCGAATAACGCTGGCGGACCGCCTGCAGCCGGGCGAAGTCGGTGCACCGGACGAGCGTGGGCGAAAGACCGGGAGGGATGACCACGATGCGGTCCTGGGCCGCAGGAAAACGGTCGAGGATGGTTCGCTTCGTGTACGGCGAGAAGGCGATGACGGCGTCCGCCTTGCGGATCGAAGGCGGGATCAGAAGATTGTAATGCAGGCGGTTGCGCTTGCGGCAGAATTGCGGGTGAGTCATCACGTGCAGGTCGTGGATGGTGAGGACCACCGGGCAGGGCGCGAGCAGCGGCGCGACGTAGGCCGGCGCGTGCAGCAGCGGCGCGCGGGCGCGCCACAGGATCAGGGGCAGCACGGTCTGTTCCCAGAGGATGCGGAGCAGGCGCGAACGCGAGACGAGCGCTGAGATGCCGCGGAGACGCACGTGGGGCGCGGCGGGGACGGGGCGATGGCCTTCCGGAACGCAGGCGCACAATGGCATCGTGCCGTGCTCGGCCAACGCGCAGGCCAACTGGTGAACGGTCACTTCCACTCCGGAATACGGTTCACGGAGCACCATGGCGTTGTAAAAGACATCGGGCATGGTGGGAGTATACCTGAGCGGGGGAACGATGGAAGCGCGAAATCGCAGAAAGGATGGCGGAGAGGGAGGGATTCGAACCCCCGGTACCCGTAAGAGCACACAGCATTTCCAGTGCTGCACCTTCGGCCACTCGGTCACCTCTCCTTGAAAAAAGTCAGTTAGTTATACCGATTCGCGCTGAGGAAAACAATCCCAAAGTGGAAAAACCGAGTGAAAACGTCGGAATAGGGAAAACGGCGGGCGTTTTCCGTGTAGGCAACAAGCCGCTAAACTGATAAATTGTGGGCATTGTAAAAAGGTAGGGCTCAATGGAAAAGAACGGGTCGTTTCTGTCGAAATTTGGTCTTTGTCTGTATGGCGGACTGGTGGCGGCGGTTTGTATGGGGATCGTCTTCTTTCCCGTCCTGGCGAAATATTCCGCGCTGATCGCGCCTGACGCCATGCCGTTTTTTCCGTATCCCTGGCGGACGGTGAAACTCGGAGAATTGCTGGCGAGCGGGACCTTCACGCCGCACAGCCTCTATTGGCTCGTCTTCAATCCGCTCTATGCGCATGAGCTGACGTTCGCCATCGATTCGTTCGTGCTGGCCTTGGCGGGCGTGTTCTACCTGCGGTCGCAGCGCGTCCATCCGGTGGCCGCGTGGTGCGGCGGCCTGGCGCTAGGGCTGAGCGGGTACACGTTCACGCTCTTCTGCGCGGGGCACCGCGGCTATTTCCACATGTTCTCGTGCGCGGTGTGGGCGTTCGGGCTGATCGCCCGCGGGGTTGAGACGAAGCGCCTGTCCTACTTCGCGATGCTGGGCTTGGTGTTCGCCTGGGGGGTGCCGTATCAGCCGGATGTCCTGCTGCTCGTCGGCGCGCTGGCCGTCGCTTACGTGCTCTGGCTCACGTTCTCACGCGGAGATTCGGAGACGCAGAGTTCCTCTCAATCAGCAATCGGCAATCAGCAGCCGGCAATCGCCCCCCAAAAATCTAAAATCAGTAATCTAAAATCTAAAATCCTCACCGTCTGGCCGAGGTTTCTGGTTTCGGTGCTGGTGCTGGCGTTGGCCGGATTCGGCGGCGTCCGTTCGGCGGTGACCACGCAGATCGCGGGACGCGAAGCGCAGATTTCGGGCGCGACCGGAAAGGCCGAGAAGTCAGGCAGCGAAGCGGGAAAAATGACGGCGGCGGAGAAACGGGAGCGGTGGGTCTTCGCGACCAACTGGAGCCTGCCGCCGGAGGACGTCCTTGAGTTTGTCGTGCCGGGCCTCTTCGGCGATGAGTCGATGCAGGGCGCTTTCCCGTACTGGGGGCGGTTGGGGCGTCCGCACGACGAGGTCTTCCAGAAGGGGCGCATGATGCCCAACTACCGCGGGCACACCGTGTACCTCGGCGTGATCCCCGTGCTCCTCGCGTTGCTTTCGGTCTTTGCTTGGGTCTCTCAAAAGAGGGCAAAAGCTGTTTCGGCTCCACACAAGGACTCCGCCCTCTGCCCTCCGGCCTCAGATTCCGCCTCCCTCCCTTCTCCCTTCTCGGATGTTCCCTTCTGGTGTGCGGTGTGGGTCGTGTGCCTGATCCTTGCGATGGGACGCTATACGCCCTTGTACAGACTGTTTTACGCGATTCCCTACATGGATTATATCCGCGCGCCGGTGAAGTTCCATCATCTGGTGGAGATCGCGACGGCCTTTCTCGCGGGGTTCGGCGCGGACGCCTTTCTGCGCGCCGGGGGGCAGGGGGCGCGCCGCAAACTGCTGTGGCTGGGGATTGGCATGTCGGCGCTGTTGTCGGTCGGCGCGCTGGTCGCGCTGGTGGCCCGGCCTGCGGTGGCCCGGTGCATCACGGAGTTGGGCATGGGGCAGATGGCCGACGCGCTGAGCGGTTACGCGCTGCACAATCTCATGCGGGCGGCGGGACTGTCCGCACTGGTGGCGGGGCTGGCTTTTGTCGCGGTGCGGAGGGCAGGGGAACGCGTTCTGGTCACGCTGGGCTGCGCGCTGTTGGCGGTGCTGGCGCTGGACCAGGCTTGGGTCGCCCGGCGCTATGTCAAGGCGATGGACATCGCGCCGTTCTACGCCGAGAATGCGGTGGTCAAAGCGGTCAAGAAACTGGCCGGCGGCCAGACGGCGAACGTGGTCAACTACGCGACGCAGAATACGTGGCAGGACTGGTTCAACTCGTCCTTGACGATGAACGGCATCCGCAACCGGGCGCCCTCTCAGGAGGAGATGGGCGCGGCGTACGGGAAGGTGTTTCTCGGGCTTCAGAAGGATCCCGTGCGGCTGTGGCAGGTGTTGCACGCGCAGGCGGTGATCGTGCCGCATAAGGGCGTCGAGGGCCTGCAGCGGGCGGGCGCGCTGCGGCCGCTGATGAATTTCGAGCTGGGCTCGGGCAGCGTGCGGCAGACATCGGTTCCGGGAGAGAAGACGCTGACGTTGGCCAGCGTGGCGAACGGGACGAAAGCCATGCGCTGGGCCGCCGATTGGCAGGGCGATGTGCCGGCCGAAAAACAGGTGGATTTGCTCGTCAGCGGCACGCGGACGGTCTCCGATGCGCCGGCACCCGCGGAGGCGTCCGCCGGAGAGGCGGACGTCCGGGTGCAGACGGCGCTCGGCCTCCCCGGCGCGTTCGCGACCCGCGTCCGCGTTTCGTCCAAGGGGGGCGGCCTTCTGGTGTTCGACGAGCGGATGACGGACAAGCAGGAGGTCCTGCTCGACGGCAAGCCGGCGCGACGGTATGTGGCTGACGCGGTGTGGCCTGCCGCGCTGGTGCCGGCGGGCGAGCACGACGTCGTTCTTCGGGCGCAGCGGCAGCCGGCGGTTCTGCTGCTGAGCGTTCTGGCCGCGTTGGCGGTGCCGGGGTGGTGTGTCGGCGCGAGGTTGCTGCAGAAGAGGCCGCACGGCATCGGAGAGGCCGCATGATGCTGCTGAAGGAAAAGGTCAAGACGTGGCTGGGGCCTCTCTGGTGGTATGCAGCCGTCATGTTCTGCGTTGGGCGTTTCGGCGATGTCATCAATCTCTACACGGGCCTCTGGCTCATTCCCAACTGGGTTCCGAAGGCGGAACTGGGGGCGCTGCTGCCGCTGGGGCAGATCGGAGGCTTGCTCGGGCTGCCGCTGGCGATCCTCCTGATGCCCTTCACGAAATTCCTCAACACGTTCGGAGCCAAGGGGGAATTTGGCAAAGTCAAGGCGTTGCTGTGCGACGCGCTCTTCCTGACGACGGCCTCATCGGTCGTGATCGCCGCGTACACGTGGTACGCGGCTCCGTTTGTCTTTGAGCGCTTGCGTATCAACGGCGCGGCCTTGGTCTGGCTGCTGTGCGGCATCGCGGTGACCTCCGCGTTCCTGCCGATCCTGAACAATGGGCTTCAAGCGCTCAAGCTGTTCCGCTGCATGAGTGTGGTCGGCCTCGCGGCCGCGCCCGTGCGCCTGATTTTTCTGATGGCGTTGCTCCCCGTTTCCGGGCTGCTCGGCTTCTTCTCGGCGCAGTTCCTTTTCAACGTGGCAACCTTGGGGATCTCCTTTTGGGGACTGAGAAAAGTCCTTTCTCGGGATGTCCAACGGGAATCCTATTTGGGGCACTGGCGCGAGATGGTGCAATACGCGCTCCCGATTGTGGTGGTGATGGTCGTTGGCAGTATCAGCACGACAGCGCAATTATTGGTCATTCGGCAACGCTTGCCGGATGTCGAATCGGCTGCCTTTTATTTCGGATCGCGCTTCTCGGAAATCCCCAATGTTTTGTGGTCCGCGATCGCTGTGGCGTTTTTCCCGATCATTTCAGAAGCGTTTGAAAAAGGGAAAGACACGCGGCGGATTTTGATTCAAGTGCTGTTGTTCACGGTCGGCGGCGGCGCCGTCGTCGCCGCCGTTCTCGGTTTCGGGATCGGTTGGCTGTTCGGGGCGGTCCCGAAATGGCACGACTATGAACCCTATGCCTATTTGGTGGGGTGGATGGCCATGACCAACGTGTTCCGTGTGGCCTTCGCCTGTTTCTCGACGCATGAGATGGCCTGCCGTCGGTTCGGCTTTGTGGCCTATTCCGTGCCGATCGCGCTGTTCGAAGCCGCCGCGCTCGTGGCGCTGACGGGATACGGCTTTTTCAGCCCCTATCTGCCGGCCGCTTGGGTCGAATGGATGGCATCGCTGCGAGCCGCCCGTCTTGATTTTGTCGTCGAGGTGATGTTCGTTTCGGCCTTGCTGGTTTTTATCTCGGTTGTCATCCAAATGTCGACTGCCGGTTCCAATGCCAAACGCGCTTCCTCCTAAATGGATCTAATAAGTTTGAAGTTTTGGAGGAGCGTTCCTATAGTTCGAATAAGCGGTTTCCCAGCTTTTGGACATTGCTCCCCAGTCGGATAAATCCTTGTCGTCATTAAACTTGTAAATTCCCCAGTTTTTAAAATGTCCACAATAGCAACAAAGTGTTTTTCGTTGTTGTATTAATCGATCGGGCGTGACTTCTGAAAGATTAAGTATGTTGAGGCCAAAGCCCAGCACTCGATCAATGCCAGCCCCGGGTCCGCAAGCATAATAACCATATCGAGTTAAACCCAATCCACATACGTTAACAACGATACATCCTTTGGCATAGTCTTTGTCGTCAAAATACGAGTAATCACGAGGCGCAGTATTGAACGAAACATGTCCCTGCAACGCCTTGGGTATCTTGTTCGTGTTTGTGACAATAATATCGCTGGGTGTTTTCTGAAGAACGCTTTTATTATGTGAGCCATGCCCATTTGTCACTACAACAATCCGAGTCTTTTTGGAATGCGTGTCTCGGTAGTGCCGAAGAGCTTCAATGATCTCCAAATACTGTGGGTGAATGGTCGGTTCTCCGCCAGCGACAGTAATCAACTTCCATTTCTTTTTGAGTTCGATGCTCTGTTCAACAAATCGGTCAATCTGCACAAGATCCATTCGTTCTTGAGAGGGCGCTTGCGTTTTAGCACAAGAGCGGTTGCACTGATTGCAGCTTAGATTGCATGCGGTGGTAATGTCCAAGGTGATATAGTCATTATTCTGCGGAAAAGCCCTGTGCGACAATCGGCAACATGTTATTAGCAGAGGAGCCGGTATTCTTCGATCGTGAAGGCACTGGATACCGAAACCCCATGCGGTTTGTAATCGATCTAATTGTGCTCGTAATCCTAAAAACATAAAACCTCCAGTGATGTGCTCAGTTTCTGGTCCTCCAGTCGCACGTGCACCTTCAAACTGCTCGGCGTTGGACGGTCAAACCTTTTTCTTGAACCAAGAAGACCTCATTTTGTGGCGCTGGGGCAGGACATCATGTTTGACACTCGGGCGGGGCCATAGAGCACCCCAAATTAGCAAGAAAAATTTACAGTATAGGGCTACAGGAAAGCGGGTTCAATACCAAATCCGCGGGCGTCGTCGTTCCGCTCCGGTGCCAAGCGAGCGTCCGTCTGATGGCTTCGTCAATCGGGCAGCGGATCTCGACTCGGAGCTCCGTCTTAGCCCGATGGATGGAGGGGACATAACGGGGCGGGGGGAGAGCCGGGTTTGTTTTTTCTTGGATCGTGATTGGATTGTCGGTCCCCGCACAGGCACGAACCTTAAGC
>CAZOIS010000053.1:0-27075 GCA_964579865.1 uncultured Lentisphaeraceae bacterium
CAGCGCGGCCAGCGCGCGTTCGGCGCGGAGAACCGCCCGTGGGGCTGGCTGCCGTGGATGCAGGCCGCGGGCGGCTCGCCGGTCGTGAACGTGCGCGTCTCGCCGACCACCGGCAAGCGTTACCGCTTCGCCATGGAGGAGACGCGTTTCCTCGCGCCGGACACCGGCGAGGACCTTTCGAAGGTCGCGGGCACGTGGCAGGCGAACTTCGACTCGGAAGAGGCGATCGGGGCCGCGGGCTTTTTCCACCGCCTCGCGTGGTCGCCGTGGATCCGCGACCCGCAGACGCAGGAGCCCGTCGACCTGACGCCGGCGGACCTGGCCGCGGGCCGCGTCACGCTGCCGGACGGCCGCGCGGTCGCTTTCAAGGAGGCCGACGTGATCAAGGGCGTGGTGCGCGCGCTGCCGCGCCTGACGCAAGACCTGCCGCAGCTCTTCGCGCAGGGCGAGGTGGTGGCGCTCTTCTCCGGCGCCGAGCTGGTGGAGCAGCTCACGCGCGACCTGAACCTGCCGCCGGACATGGTGGGCATCATGCCGTTCCCCGCCGCGCGGCCGGGCATGAAGCCGGTGTTCCAGGCGCACAAGCATTTCTACAGCATGACCGAGGGCGTGGCGCGGCGGCCGAAGGCGGAGCGCGACCTGGTCTGGGCGTGCGTCGAGCAGCTCGCGAGCGAGGCGGTGAACGACGAGACCGTGAAGCAGAAGGTGCTGGAAGGCCACGCGCGCTGGTGCACGCCCTCCGAGCTGCGGCGGCTGGGCTTCACCGAGTACTTGGACGAGGTGCCGCCCGGCATCCGCCGCAACTACGAGCGCATCGAGAGCGGCGAGATCCTGGCGCGCACCGAACCCTACGCGGGCTTCTGGCAGGCCGTCTCGGACCTGATCGACCGCCGCCTGCTGGGCCTGCTGCTGGCCGACACGGGCGAGCGCTTCGACTACGCGGCCGCGCTCAAGGGCATCAACGACGACGCCAACCGGGGGCTCATGTTCCGCGCGTCCAAGCAGGTGCTCGACCGCCAGCGGCCCGCCGCGCGGGTGATCTTCGGCGTGGTCCTGATGGCCGGCCTCGTCTGCCTCTGGCTCACCGGCCGTCCCGCGCTTTCCAACTCCGCCCTCCTCCCTTCTCCCTCATCCGCCAAGCGGCCGCGCCACGCGGCGGCGTGGCTGATGCTGGCGCCCGCGCTGGCGTCGATCGCGGTGTGGAGCTATTACCCCCTGATCCGCGGCGCGGTGATGGCCTTCCAGGAGTACAAGATCGTGGGGCAGACCGAGTGGGCCGGGCTCGACAACTTCATCCTCGTGGCGACGGACGCCGGCTTCTGGGCGGCGTGGGGCCGGACGCTGGAGTACGTGAGCCTGACCCTGCTGCTGGGGTTCCTCACACCGGTGCTGCTGGCGCTGATGCTGGCCGAAATCCCGCGGGGCAAGATCTTCTTCCGCACGCTTTATTTTCTTCCGCACCTGACGAGCGCGCTGGTGATCGCGCTGCTGTGGAAGCTGATGTACGACCCCACGGAGAACGGCATGCTGAACCAGATGCTGGGCTTCTTCGGAATGTCCCGGCAGACCTGGCTGCAAGATCCGGCGCTGGCGATGGTGTGCTGCATCCTGCCGGGCGTGTGGGCGGGCGCGGGCATGGCGAGCCTCATCTACGTGGCGGCGCTGCAGGCGCTGCCGCCGGACTACTACGAGGCGGCGGCGATCGACGGCGCGGGCATCCTGAGCCGCTTCCGCCACATCACCTACCCGCAGCTGCTGCCGCTGATGGTCATCAACTTCGTGGGCGCGTTCATCGCGGCTTTCCAAGGCATGGGCAGCATCTTCCTGCTCACCTTCGGCGGGCCGGGCGACGCCACGAACGTGCTGAGCCTGGCGGTCTGGAAAGAGGCCTACAACAACCTGCGCTTCAGCACGGCCACGACCATGGCGTGGTTCCTCGGCGTCGCGCTGATCGGCTTCACCTATCTGCAGATCCGGATCCTGCGCAAGGTCGAATTCCGCCGCGCCAGCACGAATTAAGGCGGCGTTGGCCGTTGCGGGAGCGCATCGAAGCGCGCGCGGATCGCGTAGGCCGCCACCGCGAAGGCCGTAACGACGTTGAGCGAGTTCTTGCGGCCAAACAGCGGGATCCGCACCACGCCGTCGCACGCCTTGATCACGCCGGCGTCGAGGCCGAACCGCTCGTTGCCCAGCACCAGCCCGCACGGAAAAGGCCACGCGGCCGCGGCGAGATCCGGCGCGTCCTGCACGGTCTCCAGCGCGAAGCAGCGCCGGCCTTCGGCCCGGAGGGCGGCGATCGCGCCGCGGACGTCTTCCGCGTAGCGCCACGGCACGAGCCGCTCGCAGCCCAGCGCCGCGCGCGCGGCCTGCGGCTGGTCAGGCAGCGGCGTGTAACCGCACAGGACCAACTCGCTCACGCCGAAACACTCCGCCGTGCGGAAGATCCCGCCGAGGTTGAAAGCGGAGCGGACCGAGTCCACCACGACCGTCAGCGGCAGCGCCGGCGCGGCGGGCGACTGTTCCGGCGGCAGGTCGGCGTCGAGGATGTCCACGTCGGTGATTTTGCAGCGCGCGACCTCGCGTTCGACCGGCACCAGCGCGCTCCAGAACTGGCGCCGCGTGATGTCGGGCGTCAGCAGCCGGGCCAGCCCCGCGAGGCGCGGCAACGCGGACTGCGCGGACAGCCAGTCGCGGCATTCGCTTAACGCGCGCCGGCGCGCGTCCCCCTCTTCCCATGCGGCGTCCAGCCGACGCAGGCGTTCAAGCGCGGCGCGCCAGAGGCGGCCGTCGTCCTGGAGGGGCGCGCTCATAAGGTGTCCGGCGGCGGCTGGCGCGCCGCATCGCCCGCAACGGGCTCTTTCTTTTCGAAGCGGACGCAGAGGTCCGTGGCCTGCGTTTCCTTGTTCGTGAGGCCGCATCGCTGGCTGAACGGATTCACGACGAAGTGCTTGCACCAGCCACAGCTGTGCTGCCGCTCGCCGTCGCTGAAAACGGAGGGCAGCCGCGGCTTGTCGTCGTCGGTGAACACGCGCGGACGCGCCGCGGCACCGGCGAACGGCGTCTCGGCCGCGGAGGCGTAGCGCTTGCCGCATCCCGTGCAAACGAACGCCTCGCCGGATTTTTTGAAGCCGTCATAGACGGGCTCGGCGCGGACAAGCGTGGTCGCGCCGCATGCGCTGCAATGGATTTCTCTGGTATTCATATCGGTCTGCCGCCGCGGAGTAAAGGAGGGTGCGCGTGTCAGGTGTGAACCGTGTGGAATTGTAGCGCGCGTCATGCCGGAAACAAGGCGAAAAAGGGGCGGCGAAAAAAAAATGTGCGCGTCAAAAACCGCACCTCGCGGGACGCGAAAAAAGACGTGCCGGATTTTTTTTGCTTGTCAGAAACGGGTTGCGGAAAAGAGCGCCGATGCGCAAAAAACACGTGAAACATTGGCTTTTTGTCAAATTTTTGCGAAGATCAGCCCGCGCGCGAAAAGTGGGCGCGGCGAAAATTTTCCGCTTTTCAGAAAACTGTTCTTGCATTTTCGGAAACAACAGCTACAGTATCGACAAAACAAGATTTCGATGCATTGTTTCGTGATGTTTCGAGGTTTTGTTTCAAACGAGTTCATTACAACAGAAAGGATACGCAATGGCCACAGCAAAGAAAGCAGCTCCTGCTAAGAAAGCTCCCGCTAAGAAAGCGGTCGCGAAGAAGGCAGCTCCTGCTAAGAAGGCTGCTCCTGCGAAGAAGGCTGCTCCCGCTAAGAAAGCGGTCGCGAAGAAAGCCCCCGCTAAGAAAGCCCCCGCTAAGAAGGCAGCCGCTAAGAAGTAATGACGGTCGCTTAAAGAAAAGCACTCCTGCGGTATTGGACCGCAGGAGTGTTTTTTTTGTCGCTGTTCCGGCCGGGCGGCGCCGCGCATCAGCGGTCGCGGTAGATCACCTTCTTGTTGCCCTTCTCGATCGCGCCGATCACGGTCGGCGCCTGGTGCAGCTTGGTGAGCAGCCCCATCGCGGCGGCGGCGTCGCTCTTGCGCACGATGATCACGTAGCCGATCCCCATGTTGAAGACCCGGTACATCTCGTCGTGGTCCACCTTGCCTTGCCGCTCGATGAAGGTGAAGAGGGTCGGCGCCTTCCAGCTGTTGCGGTCGATGATGGCGTTGCAGTTCTCGGGCAGCACGCGCGGGATGTTGTCCACGAAGCCGCCGCCCGTGATGTGCGCCATTCCGTGAACCGGCACCTTGGCCAACAGCGCGGTGACCGGCTTCAGGAAACTGCGGTGGATCGACAAGAGAGATTCGGTGACCGTGTAGCGGGTTCCCGGAATCAGGTCCTGAGTCGTGAGGCCGCACTGGTCGAAAATCACCTTGCGGGCGAGCGAAAAACCGTTGGTCTGGAGGCCGCCGGAGGGCAGTCCGATGATCACGTCGCCCGGCTTGACGCTCTTGCCCGTGATCACCTTCTTCTTGTCGACCTGTCCCACGATCGTGCCGACCAGGTCATACTCGCCCAGCGGGTAGAGCCCCGGCATTTCCGCCGTCTCGCCGCCGAGGAGGGCGCAGCCGTTCTCTTTGCACGCCTTGCAGAGCCCGGAGATGACCTCCGTGAAGATGGCCGTGTCGAAGCGCGAGGCGCCGATGTAGTCCATGAAGAAAAGGGGTGTGGCACCCTGCACCAGGATGTCGTTGACGCAGTGGTTGACGATGTCTTGTCCGACCGTGTCGTGCCGCTTGGCCAGCGCCGCGACTTTCAGCTTTGTCCCCACCCCGTCGGTGCTCGCGACGAGCAGAAAATCTTTGCCGGGAGAATGGAAAAGACCTCCGAAGCTGCCGATTCCGCCGACGACCCCTTTGGTGGTGGTGGTGGCGACCATCTTCTTGATGATCTCAATGCCAGACATTTTTGAGTCGATGTCCACACCGGCCTGTGCGTAAGCGGAGACGGTCTGCGTGTGAGCTGGCTGTTTAATCATCCTCGTGTCCCTCGTGTTCGATTAGTTCAATCCAAGAAATTGCCGTAAATTAGCACATTAATTTTTGCACTTCCAGCCAAAAGAGCGGCGATTGGGGCGAAAAAATGTGGGACCGGCTCGCAAATGACACATTTTGTCCGTTTTCGGCATATGAGAAGCCGAATACTAAAGCGCTTTACTTTATATAATTTAAGCCGCCACACGCCCCATCGTCGTCTCAACGCCGTCATCCGCGAGCCTTGTTTCCGCTTTCGGCGCGCGGGTCAAGCGGGTCAATATTCGCGGTTGCGCTTCCCGCGGAGCGCGTCGGCGGCGCGGTTGAGCTTTTCGCGCAGGCGGACCGCCTCGGTGTCGGGCGCGGGCGCGGCCACGGGCGGGTCCCAGTCGCGCGTGACGGTTTTCACTTCGGGCACGGCGACGGTTCCGTCGAGCAGCGCGTCCAGATAGCTGAGGGTGCAGACGCGCACCGCGTCGGACTCGACCAGGAACAGCTCCAGGTCCTCGTCGTTCACGCCGGGCGGCAGCGGAGGCACGCACGCGGGGCAGCCGTTCTCGCAGGCGCACTCGCGGATCATGCGGCGGCAGAGATCGAGGGTCTCGCTGATTTTTTCGAAGACCTTTTCCGCGTATCCCGCGCCGCCCTCCAGCTTGTCGTAGAGGAACAGCGCGCTCTCGAACGCCATGTTTTCCCAGGCGGGAGGCGGCAAGGGCTCGAACCCCTCTTTGTCCACGCTCTCCGGCACCTTGGGCGGCGCCTCCTCCTCCGCGAGGTTCGCATCGCGGTCGACCGGTGCGAGGTCGGTCTCGAGGTCGCCGGGATCGGCCATGCAGATGCCGGGGGCGGCGTGGCGCAGGATGTAGCGCAGGCCGAACAGGGCGGCGGGCACGAGCCGCTTGTCCCGGGCGTCCAGCGCCTGCACCCACGCCTCGGGCGCGCGCAGCGCGAAACCGGTGGTGTCGTATTCGAACGGCGGCAGCGTGATCGGCCCGTAGCCCACGTTCTCCAGCGAGCGCTCGCGGACCTTTTTGAAAAGCTTGGGCTGCTTGTTGACGTGCAGCGCGCCGAAACGCAGGTCCGCGCCGTGCAGCGCCGTGCGGCCCTCCTCGGCGGTCAGGTCGAGGCGGTTCTCCCACTCGGACTCGGTGTAGTAGTCCACATCGACGGGCTCGACGGTGCAGATTTTCTTTTCGAGGTCCAGCTCCAGCGACATGTAGCGCCGCCCGAGGTGCTGGTAGATCGCATCCTTATAGAGCTCCGCGCGCGCGCCGATCGGGTCGATCTCGCCGATCACCTCGCCGCCGCAGACGATCTCCACGTTGTAGTCGGTCATGCCGCGCAGGTTCACGCCCTTGGCGGGGTAATCCGGCAAGGCGTAACGCCAGCAGCCCTTGTAGGGCTTCAGGGTGCCGTCCTCCTTGAGGATCTCCAGCGCGAAGTCGTAGGCGCGCGAGGCGAAGAGCGGCTCGGCGGCGCGCAGCGGGTGCTCGTGCGCCGCGCACGGCAGGTGCTGCAGCATGATGTACGGATTGTCCGCGTTGAGCCACGCCTGCTCGATCGGCGCGCCGGTGAGGAACTCGGGGTGGTTCACCAGGTACTGGTCCACCGGCGCGTCCTGCGCCACGAAGAGGATCAGCGCGCGGTTGCCCTTGCGGCCCACGCGGCCGGCCTGCTGCCAGAAACTCGCCATCGAGCCCGGATGCCCCGAGAGGATGCAGACGTCGAGGTCGCCGATGTCGATGCCCAGCTCCAGCGCGTTCGTCGAAATGATGGTGGTGATGCGGCCTTCGAACAGGTCCTTCTCGAGCTGCCGCCGCTCGGCGGGCAGGAGCCCGCCGCGGTAGGGCTTGACCTTCTCTTTGAGCTCGGGGTGGCCGTCCGTGACCGCGCGCCAGAGGCGTTCGACCTGCTGCCGCGCGCGGCAGAAACAGATGGTGCGTACGCCCGCCGCGGTGGCCGCGCGGATGACCGGGATCGAGACGGTGGCGGGGCCTTTGCGGAAGCACGCCGAGCCCGCGCTCTCGACCAGCGGCGGATTGATCAGGTAAAGGTCGCGCCGCGGCCGCGGCGAGCCGTCCCTGCCGATGACCGTGAAGGGGCGGTGGAACAGGGCCGCCACGTGCTCGCCGGGATTGCCCACCGTGGCGGAGCAGCAGACGAACTGCGGCCGCGAGCCGTGCATGGCGCAGACGCGCAGCAGGCGGCGGAAGACGTTGGAGACGTGCGAGCCGAAGGCGCCGCGGTAGGCGTGGACCTCGTCCACCACGATGTATTTCAGCCGCCCCAGAAAATCGCTCCAGCCCCGGTGGTGGTTGGGCAGGATGCCCGCATGCAGCATGTCGGGGTTGGTGATCACGAAGTCGGCGCTCTTCATGATTTTGGCGCGCTCCTCGCGCGGCGTGTCGCCGTCGAAGGTCCCCAGCTTGCGCGTGTCGAGCGCGGCCTTGAGCAACGCGCCGAGCGTTCCCTCCTGATCGCGCGAGAGCGCCTTGGTGGGATAGAGGAGCAGCACGCCGAAGGGCGACTCGCGCTTGCAGTAGTCGCTGAGGATCGGCAGCAGAAAGGCCAGCGTCTTGCCCGAAGCCGTGCGCGAGACCAGCACCGTGTCCTGCCCCGCGGCGACCGCCTCGAAGGCCTCGGCCTGGTGCGAGTAGAGCTGCTCGATGCCGCGGCTGCGCAGCACCTCGGCCAGGCGCGGGTCGAGGCCCTTGGGGAACGGCGCGAGCGTGGCCGCCTCGGCGGCCATCACCTCGTGCGTGCGGATCTGCCGCTCGAAACGCGTGCGCAGCACCGTCTCGACGGCGTCGATATGGGACGTGGCGTGTTTCATGATTTTTATAACGCGCCCAGTCTATCACGGGCCCCTTCCTCCGTCAGTCGCAAAATCGGCGCACTCCGCGAACAGACCGGGTAATTGACAAATGAACCACAATATGGGATTATATATCTTGTCCATATTTTTTTTTGCGCTTTTGCCGATTCAAGGGAAACCGACAAAAATGGCGGCAAAAAAAGCAACTCAGGAGTATGAAATCATGTTTAAGCGTTGTCTCTGCGCGGTCGCGGGCGGCCTTTGTTTGTCCGGTACCGCCCAGGCGCAGTCGGTGAATACCGCGGCTTCGGTTGTCTCCGGCACGCCGGGGGTTTGGTGGATCGCTCCGGTCGGCGCGGTGTTGGCGTTGGCGATGGCGTATGTCTTCTATAAGATGATGATCAAAGCCAACGCCGGCAACGACCGCATGGTCGAGATCGCCGGCTACGTCCGCGAGGGCGCGATGGCCTATCTCCGCCAGCAGTACCGCCGCGTGGGCCTCGTCTTCGCGATCCTCGTGGTCATTTTCGCGGTGCTGGCGGTGCTGGGCGTGCAGAACCCGTTCGTGCCGGTGGCCTTCCTCACGGGCGGCTTCTTCTCCGGCCTGTGCGGCTACCTGGGAATGAACACCGCGACGCGCGCCTCCTCGCGCACGGCGCAGGGGGCCAGCGAGAGCCTGAACCGCGGCCTCCAGGTGGCGTTCCGCTCCGGCGCGGTCATGGGCCTGGTCGTGGTCGGCTTCGGCCTGCTGGACATCTCGATCTGGTACTGGATCCTCGACCGGCTCGTCTACACGGCGGACCACATGCAGGCCGGCTTCGGCCGCCTCTTCGGCGACATCTGGCTGGTGCACCCGAACATGGAACCCTCCGCCAAGCTGGTTGAGATCACGACCACCATGCTGACCTTCGGCATGGGCGCGTCCACGCAGGCGCTTTTCGCCCGCGTCGGCGGCGGCATCTACACCAAGGCCGCGGACGTCGGCGCCGACCTCGTCGGCAAAGTCGAGTCCGGCATCCCCGAAGACGATCCCCGCAATCCCGCGACCATCGCCGACAACGTGGGCGACAACGTGGGCGACGTGGCGGGCATGGGCGCGGACCTGTACGAGTCCTATTGCGGCGCGATCCTTTCGACGGCGGCGCTCGGCGCCTGTCTGCCCGTCGTGGCCGGCTCCTTCTGCGGCGTCAACGCGGTGATCGCGCCGATGATCATCTCGGGCATCGGCATCGTTCTCTCCGTGGCCGGCATGTTCGCCGTCCGCTGCAACGACGACAAGGCCAGCATGATGGTGCTGCTCAAGGCGCTGCGCCTCGGCACCTGGGGCAGTTCGGCGCTGATCGTCGTCGCCGCCGCCGCGCTCGCCGCCGCCGGCCTCATCACGTGGGGCATCTGCGGCGCCGTCGTCGCGGGCCTGATGGCCGGCGTGATCATCGGCTATTCGACCGAATATTATACCTCGGACGAATACGCGCCGACGAAAGGCGTCGCCAAGCAGGCCAACATGGGTGCGGCCACGGTGATCATCGACGGCCTGGCCGTCGGCATGATGTCCGCCATGGTTCCCGTGCTGACGACGGTGCTCGCGATCCTCACGGCCTTCGGCTTGGCCGGCGGGTTCCACGACACGATGGCGGGCCTCTACGGCATCGCCTTCTCCGCCGTCGGCATGCTCGCCACGCTCGGCATCACGCTCGCGACCGACGCCTACGGCCCGATCGCCGACAACGCGGGCGGCAACGCCGAAATGTCGCACCTGCCGCCGCACGTCCGCGAGCGCACCGACAACCTCGACATGCTCGGCAACACCACCGCCGCCACGGGCAAGGGCTTCGCGATCGCTTCGGCCGCGCTGACCGCCATGGCGCTGCTGGCCGCCGAAGTGCAGGAAGTCGACGTCTGGACGCGCAAGCTGGCCGCCAAGGGCGAGATCGTTTTCGACCTCAACGCCTATGCCGCCGCCGCGGACAAGCTGCGGTTCTTCATTGATCATCTCGACCTCAGCATCCTGAACCCGTTCATGCTCTGCGGCATGTTCATCGGCGCGATGATGGCCTTCGTCTTCTGCGCCATGGCCATGAAGGCCGTGGGGCGCGCCGCCGGCTCGATGGTCGAGGAAGTGCGCCGCCAGTTCAAAGAGAAACCGGGCATCATGACGGGCGCGGACAAGCCCGACTACGCGCGGTGCGTGGAGATTTCCACCAAGGGCGCGCAGCGCGAGATGCTGCTGCCCGCGCTGATGGCGATCTGCGTGCCGGTTGCGACGGGCCTCGTCCTCGGCGTGGCGGGCGTCATGGGGCTGCTCGCGGGCGGCCTCACCGCCGGCTTCTCGCTGGCCTGCATGCTGAACAACGCGGGCGGCGCGTGGGACAACGCCAAGAAGCACATCGAGAAGGGCAACTACGGCGGCAAGAAACTGGCCGACGGCAGCAAGAACCCCGTGCACGGCGCGGCGGTCACCGGCGACACCGTGGGCGATCCCTGCAAGGACACCTGCGGCCCGTCGATGAACATCCTCATCAAGCTGATGAGCATGGTTTCGATCGTCTTCACGCCGGTGATCATCAAGTTCTCGCCCGTGATCCAGCACTGGCTCGGCATCGTTTCAAAGTAAGCCTCCCGGCCTGCGGCCGACCTTCACGCGGCCTCCTTTTCCGGCCTCTCCTTCGCCGGAAAGGAGGCCGCGCCGCGTTTGTCACCGCACGCCAGCGCGCCACCGGCGCGGACACGCCCGACGGGCAGGGGTGTGAAAATTTATCAGCGGGTTAAGCCGGGGGCCGGAAAGGGCATCAGCCGGCCAGAAAACGTTCGGAGCGAAAATGATGGGCGAGGAAGTTGAGATTGTTGTACCCGAGAACATTCTGGAAAACTGGCAAGAAATCCTTAACAGCTTAGCTCGCCTTGCGAACATTCCTGCCGCATTGATTATGCGATTGCACGACGCGGATATTGAGGTTTTTGTCGCAAGCCAGAGCAAAGAAAACCCTTACCATCCGGGTGACCACGAACGCTTCCAAGAGTCGGGACTGTATTGTGAGACCGCAATAAGAACACAGGACAAACTTCTTGTGCCCGATGCATTGGCAGACGACAAATGGAAAAATAATCCTGACAAAAAGTTGGGCATGATTGCCTATTTGGGATTCCCCCTGCTGTTGCCAAGCAAGCAACCCTTTGGCACGATTTGCGTTCTTGATTCCAAAAGAAATGAGTATTCGGAAGCACTTGAAACCCTCATGCTCAACTTAAAGAAATTGATCGAGACGCATCTCGAACTGATTTATATGAATGCGGTGCTCGGCGACAAAAGCAGACGTTTAACGGACTATTTGATGGAGCTTCAGACTCTACGCGGCATTGTCCCAATTTGCGCACACTGCAAAAGCATCCGAGACAAAGATAATCAGTGGCATCCCGTTGAACATTATCTTGTTAAACATCCTCAGGCAGATTTCAGCCATGGAATTTGCCCTGCGTGCATGAAAAAACTGTACCCGGAAGTTGAAGAAGAAACGCCCTGACAACCGCATCAACCCGGACCTGCGATTCCGCTTCGCTCCACTGCCGGTCGGTCAAGCGGAGCGTTAAGCGTTCGACTTTGGACGTTGATGCGCAGAGCAGAAAGAGACGCCTGCCCCTCCTCTACCGCGTCTGCATCAGCTGCTTCTCTGCATCGCTCGCCTGCTGCACCGAGAAACGGTAGACCGTGGCGCTGGCGAAGGTCTGGCCCGGGCGCAGGAGGGTTGACGGGAAATCCGGGTGGTTGACCGCGTCGGGGAAATGCTGGGTCTCGAAGCAGACGGCGTTGTGCGGGAGCGCCGCAGCGTTGCCCGCAGGTTTGCCGTCCGGCCCGAAGTGGCGCTTGCCTGTGTAGAGCTGTAAACCGGGCTCGGTGGTAAAAACCTGCATCGCGCGGCCGCTCTCAGGCTCAAAGACCCATGCCGCGAGCGTCAGGCCTTTGCCGCCGTCGCGCAGCACGTAGTTGTGGTCGTAGCCGGTGAAAGGCGGCGCCAGCTGCGCGATGCGCGCGCCGATCGCCGCGGGCGTCGTAAAGTCGAGCGGCGTGCCTTGGACCTCGGCGAGCGCGCCGGTGGGGATGAGGAGGCCGTCGACGGCGGTGGTGCGGTCGGCCGCGAGCCACACGAGGTGGCCGTAGACGTCGCCCGCGCCGGCGAGGTTGAAGTAGGCGTGGTTGGTCAGGTTGATCGGCGTGGGCTTGTCGGCCGTGGCCGTGTAGTCGAGGCGCAGCTCGTTGTCGTCGGTGAGCGTGTAGGTCACCGAGACCTCGACCGTGCCGGGAAAGCCGTCGTCGCCGTCGCGGCTGGTGTGGCGGAAGCGCACCGCGGCCGCGTGCGCCTGCGGCGGCAGCGCCTCGCCGCGCCACACCGCCAGAGCGAACGCCTTCTTGCCGCCGTGCAGGTGGTGCGGGCCGCGGTTGGTGACCACCTGGTAGCTCACGCCGTCGAGCGTGAAGCGGCCGTGGGCGATGCGGTTGGCGACGCGGCCGATGACGGACGCGGCGGCGGAGTAGCCGCCGAGATAGGCGTCCAGCGTGTCCGCGCCCAGCACCACGCGCGCGAAGCGGCCGTCGCGGTCGGGCGCGGTCAGCCCGGTGACCGTCGCGCCGCGCTCCATGATCGTCGCGGTCAGGCCGCCCGCGTTGCGCAGCGTGAAGAGGCGTACCGTCTCGCCCTCGGGCGTGCGCCCGAACTCGCGCGACTCCACGCGCGTCAGCGACAGCGGCGGAAAGGCGCGCGCGGAGGGCTTGTCGGCACTCGGGAAATCCTGCGGCACGGGGATCGTCACGCGGCCGGTGGCGGCCCACTCGACGCCGCGCAGGAAGGTGGTGATGAAGCCGACGCTCTCGAACGAGTAGTCGTCGTGGCCGAGGGTGGTGTGGAAGACGCGGCCCTTGTGGTACTGGATCGTCATCAGCATCGGCTCGTTGCGTCCCGCGGCTTTCAGCTCGGGCGTGTCGCAGGCCGTGGCGAGCACGGTCATGTTCTCGGCCGGGCCACGCAGGAAGGAGTAGCACTCGTCCCGGGTGTGCATCCAGAAATCGGGCAGGCCTTTCGTGATCGGGTGGGCGGAGTCGCGGACCGTCACCACGAAGGCGTCCTGCGGACCGTGCTTGCCGGCCTTGCCGGGCGCGTTGTCGCGCACGAGCTGCCCCTCCCGGTCGACGTAGACGTAGGGACCGTCCTTCTCCGAGCGGTCGCCCCAGCCGCCGAGGCCGATCATCCTGTTGAACTCCGGCCAGGCGGGCCAGCTGTTGTCGGCGGCGTGCACCACGGCCAGCGCGCCGCCCTCGGCCATGTAGGCCTCGAACGCGCGGCGCGTCTCCTCGGGCCAGTCGGCCGCCTTCCAGCCGAAGTTGCTGATCACGACGGCGTAGCGCTTGAAGTCGGGCTTGAAGGCCGGGTCGGGCTTGGGCTCTTTCAGGCCTTCGCACGGGCCGGTGCCGGCGAGCGGCAGGTAGGCGGCCTCGCGCTCCCAGCTCCAGAGGTAGTGCGTGCGGGCGACCTCGACCTCGAACAGCCCGGTCTCCTCCAGATAGCGCTTCATCATGATCGTGGACTTGGGCCACACCTGGTGATTGTTCTGGCCGTCCACGATCAGCGCCTTCAGCCGCTCGGCGCGCGCGTCGGCTCCGGCCAGCAGCAGCGCGCCCGCGAGCGCGAAACAACCCATCCTCGTCATCCGTTTGCCCATGAGGCACGCTCCTCTGTTTCGTTCACCGCGCAGGCCCGCGTGCGTTTGTGCCCGCTCCGCCGCGCGTGGGCCCCATGATACCAGCAAGCGCGGCGGAGCGCAAAGGCCGGCGTCAGAAAGGGGCCGGCTTGACTTCCCGACAAAAGAAGACATAAACTTGTGAGATATTGGGTGTTAGCGGTTGTGACAGGTGACGGCATCCGCGATGTGCGGGCGGCACGTGTGAAAAAGAGGATTCGGACATGAAAACGATGAGCAGTTGGATGGGGCGGTGTTGGGCAGCGGGGCTGACGGTGTGGACCTTGGGCGTGCGCGCCGCGGACACCACGTGGACCGGCGCGGTCGATGATGACTGGAACAAGGTCGGCAACTGGTCGCTCAAGGTGCCGGCGGTCGGCGACAACGTCTATTTCGCCAACATGCCGAGCGCGTCGGTCCGCGTGACCGCCAACGGCGGCGCCACCCTGATGCGCATCTACATGCCGCTGACCCTCATCCTCGAATCCGGCGCGACGCTCAGCCTTTCGAATGCCGGCAGCGAGGTGCTCACGTCCACCGCCGACGTCACGATCGACGGACCCGGCACGCTGTCGCTCTCCACCAGCTCGGGCGACAACCACGCCGACGTCCGCCCCGCCGCCGGCACCACCCTGACCCTCAACGCCAAGGTCACGGGCACCGGCACCTCCGGGTTCGAGCACAACGGGCTCGGCAAGATCGTGCTCAACAATCCCGCCAACGATTTCCCGGGCACCGTCGTGCTTACCGGAAACAGCGGCTCCACAGGCTCCACGCTCGAGTTCAGCGACGTCGGCGCGCTGGGCAACGCCCCGGCCATCCGCTATGGCAACTACTACACGGCCATGCGCTACGTCGGCGGCACAGCGACGCTCAACCAGAACATCCTGGTCGCCACGGGTTCGAACAACGGCCGCGACATCAACTTCTACAACGCGGGCACCGGCGCGCTGACGATCAACGGCAAGGTCGACTCCGTTTCCGACGCCGGCAAGGCGATCCTCTTCAATGCCGAGAACCCGGCGGGATCCTTTGTCCTCAACGGCGCGGTGACCAACACCGTGAACGCCCTCTATTTGTACAGCAGCGGAAAGGGGACCGTGACGGTGAACGGGCCGGTGAGCATCAAGGGCCAGCTCCGCAGCATGGGCGCCTCAACCCTCGTCGTGAATGCCGACGTCACCGCCACCACCGGCTCCTATCAGGCCGACGCCGGCACCACGTTCATCCTCGCTGACGACGCGGTCCTCGGCAACGCCAGCTTCACCCTCTCCGCGGTCTCCGGCGCCGCACCCGGCGGCAGCCTGATCATCCGCGACACCGCCCGCACCGGCACCGGCACCCTCACGCTCAACGCGGGGGCCTCGCTCTCGCTCTCGGACAGCGCCGCGCTCAGCAACGCGACGGTGACCGTCAACACCGCCCCCGGCGCCATCAACACGTGCAAAATCGCCCTCAACGACTCGGGCACCGCGGCGACCTTCGACGCGCGCGTTCCCACCTTGAACCTCAACGGCGGGGGCACCGTGAAACTCGACATCAAGCCCGCGACGTCCGGTTCCGGCACGCTCGCAATCGGCACGCTGAATATCCCGGCCGGCGCGATGGTCGAAAGCTCCGCCGCCGGCATCGGCTCCGGGGCGACGCGCATTTTCGCGACCAACCTCGTCGACGGCCCCGTCTCGCAGCGAATCTTTATCAACGGGTTCTCCGCTTCTTACAGTGCCGCAAACGGACTGACTCCCGTCATCCCGTCCGACGCCGTGGCTCCGGATGTCACCCTCGCCGGCATCCCCGCGCTCGGGCCTTACAGCATCACCTCCACGGCCGGCACCGCCGACATCGACTCCCAGGGCACGGGCGGCCCGCTCACGATCGGCGAGTCCCTGACCTCTCTCGGCACGCTCCGGCAGACCTGGCCCGGTGATGCCGCCCTCCTCGACCTGTCCGGCAACACGCTCGCCGCGCCGCTGATCCAGATCGCGGCCGCCGGCAATTCTCTCACGCTCACCAACGGCACCGTCTCGGCACCCGGCCTGCCGCCCGCCGGCGAGCCGCCCGTCAACCAGCCTGCCCTCATCTGGCTCTCGGACGACGCCTCGGCCGGCATCACCAACGACGGCACCCGCGTCTTCACCCACCTGATCGATTTCGGCAACCAGGGCCCGGCCAACGCCGCTTTCATCAACGGCCTGCGGTTCACGAAAACCAACAGCACCTCCGGGGCCGTGACCGGAACAGACAGCCAGCTCTACCGCTTCTCGGGGTTCCCGCCGGTTTTCAACGGCGCGACGTGGAACAACTGGACCAACCCCATCCCGGCCGCCGCCACCGGCCTGCGCGCCCTGCTCTACGACATGTCCTATTCGGGCGCATCCTTCAATTTCACGCTCTCCAACCTCACCGCCGGCGCGACCTACGAGCTGCGCCTCTTCAACCGCTCGTGGGACGGGTTCCCCAACACCACCCAGCGCACCCAGACGCTCTCGTTCATTTCGGATCCCGACGACCCCACCCCCCCGACCTTCACCTTCGACCAGAACAACCTGCCCGCCAACGTGCTGGTGGTCCGCTACGTGCCGACGGGCGATACGCTGACCGTACGCTCCCTGACCGCAAGCGGCACGAGCAATCCGTATCAAGGCGTGTTCGGACTCTCCAATGAAAAGATCGCCGACACCGCCGTCGGCGTTTCGGCCGTCACGCGCGTACCGACCCTGACGCTCGACAACCAGAACGCCGCCGCCACGCTCACCCTCGCGGCGCAGGTCACCGACAATGCGGGCCCCCTCGGACTCAAGAAGACCGGCGCAGGGGCCGCAACCGTGGCTGACGCGCGGTTCAACGGCAACATCTCTCTTCTCGGCGGTTCGCTCGCACTCGGCACGCCAGCCGGAACGACCAACCTGCTGCAGGGCACGATTTCCGGTGTCGCCGGCGCGTCCCTCGTCAAAACCGGCGATGGCGTGTTGCGCCTGGCCGCGCCGAACGCCTATCTGGGACCCACGATCGTGCAGTCCGGCACGCTCGTCCCCGCTGCCGGCGGGGCGCTGGGTGCGGACGGCAACGGAGACCCCGCCTCCGGCACCGTGATCCAGCCGGGCGCAGCACTGGATTTCAACGGCTTGTCGCTCGGCCGCGAATATCTGTCGCTCGGCGGCGCAGGTCCTGACGGAAACGGCGTGGTCCTGAACTCCAGCGGTCGCTCGCCCGCCAACTCCTCGGCCGCCCATGTTCTGCTGACCGCCGACGTCACGGTGGGCGGTTCGGGCATCGTCGATTTCCGTAACGGGATACTCGATTTCAATGGCTACGCGTTGACCAAGGTCGGCAACGGCCAGCTCCACTTGGGCTATCTCGCTGCCACGAACGTCGGCGCGTCAACCGGCATCGACGTTCAGCAGGGCATGCTGATGCTGGCCGATGGGTCCGCGTTGACCGGCAGCGCCGCAAACGTGGTCAACCTACGTAACGGCGCGCTGCTCGGCATGTACAACAACAGCGCCCCGCTCTTGTGGAGCGTCAATGTGGAGGACGATGCCACGGGTTACATCAATATCGGCGCAGGCACCGCCACCAACCTCAACCTCTTCGCCGGCTCCGTGACCCTCGGCACCGGCGGCAAGCTGGCCATCTCCAACTCCAGTACCTCCGTCGCTCAGACGTTCAGCGGACCGATCTCCGGCCCCGGCTCGCTCACCCGTGTGGCCGGCTCCGCCGGCGAGACCTATCTGCGCGGCACCAACACCTACGCTGGCACGACCACCGTTTACGGAGGCGGCCTGCACACCTTCGGCCCGTGGGCGCTGCCGGGCTACGACGAGCTCGGACGCGTCTTCTCTTCTTCGTGGCTCTACACCTATACCCAGGGCGCGGGCAATCCTTACGGTTGGACGGCCTCGGACATCAACACGCTCATGGCTAACGCCGACCTCGCGCCGTTGTCCACGCTGGCCTGGGCGCTGTATGATCACCTGGTCTATCCGTACGATATCGCCAACGACACGCGCATCTACATCCGCAACGCGTTCACGGCGAATTTGACCGGCCACTTCACGTACGCCAACAACACGACCAACGGCGGTATCGCCGCGCAGAGCGGCGCGATCGCCAGCGTCAACTCGGACCAGAGCGACTACTACGTGGGCTACGTGCTCGCCGACGGCGGCACGCTCAACTTCACCAACGCCGTCGGCTCCACCATCCGCTCCGCCACCGGCTACGACATCACGGTCCAGAACAACGGCGTGCTCAACCTCTCCGGCGGCAACACCCTGATCGGGCACGTCAGGCCCTACAACAGCGGCGGAAAGTCCATCTACGGGCCGAACGGCAAAGGCGTCATCAACATCACGGATGGCGCGACCCTGCAGGGCAAGCTCTACATCGGCATCAACTCCAACGCCACCTATGCCAGCACGGCCATCTACATCGACGGCGGCACGCTCCACAACACCGGCGGGGCCGCCAACGACAGCAGGATCGGCTATCAGGGCTACGGCTACATCCAGCTCGACGCCGGCACGGTCACCAACAACGGCTATACCCAGCTCGGCGCACACTTCCCCGGAGTGGGCATCTTGCGCCAGAACGGAGGGACGTTCTCCTTCGCGGGCGGCACCACCTCCACGGAGACCGGGTATTACGGCGGAAGTTTCGCGGTCTCGCGCGGCGGCACAGGCGCGCTCCACGTCGCAGGAGGCGCCTTCAACAGCTATTCATCGCTCGCGCTCGGCGAAACCTCGGACAACGGAGGCACCAACGGGTTTTCGGTCATGACCATCGAAGGGACCGGCAACGTGAATGTCCCGTACATCAACACCGCCAACCGCACCAACCATTTCACCGTGATGAACCTCAACGGCGGCGATCTCGCCACGCGCTACATCTGGCGGGCGAACCGTAACGTGAACGAGTCGCGGGTGAACCTCAACGGCACCGTCATCAATCCCCAAGTCGAGGTCAGCGCCCCGTTCTTCCACAACGACACCGGCGTCACGCCGCCCGTCACCCGCGTCTGGCCGGGCAATGCCTTTTTCAACGTCACGAACGGCATCCCGACCCGGCTGATCTCGCCGCTCCTCGCCCCCGAAGGCAACGGCATCCAGGCCATCGCGCTCAGCGCCAAGGGTTCCGGCTACAACGCGCCGCCGCACGTGAACATCTTCGGCGGCGGAGGGAGCGGCGCGACGGCGATCTCGCTGATCGACCGCGCGTTGGGGCAGATCACCAACATCGTTGTCACCTCGCCCGGCACAGGTTATACCACCAATCCCGTCGTCACCTTCACGGGCGGCGGCGGCTCCGGCGCCACCATCGGCACCATCACCATCGGCCTTAACCCCAGCACCGGCGGACTCGTCAAGACGGGCGATGGCACGCTGGCCCTCCTCGGTGCGGGCAGCACCTACGGCGGAGCCACCGTCGTGAACGGCGGCACGCTGCTGGTCGGCGCGCAGGACGCCGTTCCGCCCGGCTCCAACATCGAGATCGGCGACGGCACGCTCGACCTCGCGGGCCATGCGCTCACCAACGGCAGCGTCACGTTCAACGGCTCCGGCCGCCTCGTCAACGGCGAAATCCTGAGCTCGCGTGTCGTCAAGACCGGCTCGGGCACGGCCACGTTCGACACGGGCGTCACCCTGGTTCCGCCGACCAGCGCCGCCTACGGCCGCACCCCAGGCCTGCTCGAAGGCATGATCAGGTTGGCGTGGAACACCAACATGCCGAACCCGGTGATCTCCACCCAGCTCACCACCCGCGCCGGCAACGGCGTCAAGACCAACAACTTGTACTACGCGGGCGGCCTCTGGGCCGGCGACAACCACACCTGGGTCTATTCCGGGTACCTCTGGAACCGCCTCGCGACCAACGTGGTCTGGACCTTCCGCGGCACCTTCGACGACAACGTCCGGCTCGTGATCGACGGCGTCCAGCAGATCAACGCCGGGCAGACGGTCGTCACCAAGAACGTCACGCTCACGCCCGGCCCCCACGCCATCGATATCCGCTACGGCGACGGCTACGGCAGCGTCGGCCCCGTCAGCGGGCTGGGCGGGCTCACCTACGATCCGCTCGGCCGCAACTCGGGCAACGCGGCCGACTACCTCTTGCTGGCCGACCCCGGCGACGGCTCGATCCTGACCGTAGACGACGGCGGCGCCAGCGGGCTGCCGGTCGACCCGATCATCCAGGTCGCCGAAGGCACCCTGCGCATCCCGCCCTCCGCGAGGGCGCAACCGGGCCTCTACGAGGGGCGCGTCAGCGGCAACCAGAACTGGACCGCCGCCAACCCGAATGATCTCGTCACCGCTAACATCCGCTCCGCCACCGGCTATGCGTCTTCCGGCGGAACTCTCAACGGCGCGGCGTGGCCGGACAACACGACCTACATCCACACCGGCTACCTCTGGAACCGCGAGCCGACCAACGTGGTCTGGACTTTCGGCGAGAACTTCGACGACACCGTCCTGCTATACCTCGACGGCGTCCGCGTCCTCTACAACACCGTGTCCTCCACGCCCACCTACGCGAATGTCACCCTGACGCCCGGCCCGCACGCTTTCGAGCTGCGCCTCGCGCAGGGCTCTGGCAGCGTCGGCGGCAACTGGATCCGCAGCGACAGCGTGCGCATCGGCTTCGGCGTGGACCGCCAGGCCCGCAACGCCAATGTGGCCAACAACTATGAGCCGCTGGTCGACCCCGGCGACGGCTCGCTCTTCACCCTCACCGCCGACAGCGGCGACACGAACCTGCTGAACGGCGTCACGGTCAATGTCGCGGCCGGCGCGGTCTTGGATCTGGGCGGCGTGCCGCGCGCGGGGCTGAACGTCACCGGCGAGGGCACCGTCAGCAACGCCCTCTTCGCCACGGGCGCGGTGATCTCGCCTGCAGGCGACGCCGCGGTCGGCACGCTTGCGCTCGACCGCCCCGTCTTCGCGGGGGCCACGACGTACCGCGTGAACATCGCGACGGGCAACGATCTCGTCGAGGTCGCGGGGCCGGTCGACCTCACCAACCTGACCGTCGTGCCTGCGGATGGCCTCTCGGCCGCGCCGGCCGGCGTGTCCTACGTGATCCTGCGCGCGAGCGGCGGGTTCACCGGCGCCAAGCCGGCGCTCTCCGGCTTCGACAGCAAGTGGAAGGTGATCCGCTTCGGCAACGACCTGGTCCTGACGTCGCAAAAAGGTCTGGTGATGATGCTCAACTAGGCCGGGCTTGCTCACAACGCGGCCGCATCGGAAACGCTTTCCCGATGCGGCCGCTTTTTTTTGCTGGCGCAGGGCCGAGGGCCGGCGAGCCCGCCCGATAAAGTTCCATGGCCTATGCCGGCGGGTCAGGGCTCTTGCCGGCGTTTGCGCTTCTTCTTGGGCGTCTCCGCTTTTTCCGGCGCGGAGAGCGCGGCGGCGTCGGGCAGCAGCGCCACGCCCGGGAGCGCCGGCACGGCGGGCGCCGTCTTCTGCCACGCCTCGAGCCGGGCGGCGAGGTCCCGCACGGTCGCCGCATGGGCCGCCTCGCTGGCCAAGTCGCGGGTCTCCTGCGGATCTTTGAGCAGGTCGTAGAGCTCGTAGACGGGCTCGGCGTTGCGGACGCCCTTGCCGGTGTTGCGGACGAGCTTGTACTGCGGCGTGCGGAGCATGCTGCTGGTGCGCTCGGCGAACGCGCAGTTCTTCCAGCCGGCGTCGCGGCCGGCCACAAGGCCGGTCAGGCTTTGTCCCTGGATGCCCTGCTGCGGCAGCGCGATGCCGGCCATCTCGCAGAGCGAGGGCATCACGTCGATGTTCTCCACGATGTTGCTGACGACCGCGCCGCGGTTGAACGCGGCGGCGAACGGCCCTTTCGGCGCCTTCATCAGCAGCGGGATGCGCGTGGAGCCCTCGTACATCGCGCCTTTGAACCAGCGGTTGAGATCTCCCAGCATGTTGCCGTGGTCGGCGGTGAACACGACCAGCGTGTCGTCAGCCAGCCCGCGTCGGCGCAGGTCGTCCAGCAGGCGGCCGACGTTGTCGTCGATCATCGTCACCTTGGCGTAGTAGGCCGAAGTCAGGGCTCTGACGATCGCGGGGTCGTTGACCTCGTGACGGTTGGACGCGGTCGCCGTCTGCTTGGAGGGGTCGGCCTTGAAGGTCGGCGGCAACGGCAGGGTCGCGGGGTTGAAGGTGTTGGTCGCCAGGCTCCAGTAGGGCTCGCAGAGGTGCGAGGGGCTGTGCGGATCGAGGTAGCTGACGAAAAGGAAGAACGGCTTGGACGGGTCGCGCTGATCGAGGAAGTCGAGCGCCCGCGCCGTGATCCAGGAGGTTTGGGAATCGGCGCTCGGATAGGTGAGCTTGCCCAAGTCGCGGCCCAGCGGGTCGTCCGGAAAAGGCTGCGCCTCGAGCCGGCGCGTCACGCCGGCGTGCCCGTATTTCTTGGCGATGTCGTCGGGCCAGGTCGGGAGCTTGCCGGGTCCCTCGTGGGCGAAGGACCAGAAGAAGTCGAAGCCGTAGTCGCTGTCGCTGGGGCTGATGAAATGCAGCTTGCCGCTGATGGCCGTCTGGTAGCCGTTGTGCTTGAGCAGCGGCGGCAGCAGGAGCTGCGGCTCGCGCAGCGGCGTGTTGTTGTCGGTCGCGCCGTGGACGTGCGCATAGCGGCCGGTGAAAAAGCTGTAGCGCGACGGGGTGCAGATCGGCGCGACGGTGTAGGCGGTCGCGAAGCGGGTGCCTTCGCGCGCGAGCCGGTCGAGGTTCGGGGTCTTGACGTACGGGTGGCCCTCGCAGCTCAGCACGTTCCACTTCATCTCGTCGACCATGATGAACAGGATGTTGGGCTTGCCGTCCGCCGCGGCGGCCGGCGGGACCGTCAGGAGCGCGAGCAACAGGGCGGCTCCCGCGCATCGACCGAGGAGAGGGCGAGAGCTGGCCGCAAGCGGCAGAGGAAAGAGTTGGTTCATGGGCGAACTCCTGTCTTAAGGCGTGGGATCTGAAGGCTTTTGGCCGTGTGTCGTTTCGGACGGAGGGACTGCGAAGGCACGGCCGCTGGCGAGCACGGCGGCCCAGCGGCTGCGGCACTCGTCGGCCATGCGCGCCGCCACGTCGGGATGCGCCGCGCGCACGTCGCAGGTCTCGCCGGGGTCGGCCGCGAGGTCGTAGAGCGCGGCTCCCCCGTGCGGCAAAGCGTGGTACTTGAAGCGCGCGCCGCGCAGGACGAGGTGCAGCGCTTCGTACGGCGTGGCTTCCGGACCGCCCTCGTGGCCGCGCGGCGAACCTGTTCCGGAGATGGCCATGCGCAGCGCGGCGGGATGCTCGAGCGGCGCCGCCGCATCGCTGAGCGCGGGCGCGAGGCTGATCCCGCTGAAGGGTAAGTGCGGCACCGCGTCGGCCGGCACGCCGGCCAGGTCGAGCAGCGTCGGCAGCAGGTCCTCGATGCAGGCGAACTGCGGGCGGTCGCCGGGCGCGATCCGGCCGGGCCAGCGGATGAGGCAGGGCACGCGAATGCCGTTCTCCCAGACGGTCGCCTTGTGGCCGCGCAGGCCGGCCACATTGCGCGCGGCCCAATCTTCGCCGCGCACGGTGCCGTCATCCGCGGCGTGCTTGGCCTCGGGTCCGGTCTGGCCGTTGTCGCTGAGGAACACGACGACGGTGCGTTCGTCCTGGCCGGTCTCGCGCAGCGCGTCCAGCAGGCGGGCGATGCAGGCGTCCATCTGGGCGATCGAGCCGTAGCAGTCGGCGAGCGGCTTCGAACAGCCCTGCTCGCGGAACGGAGCCGCGTAGCGCTCGTCGCAGATCCACGGTATGTGCGGAACGATGAAGGCCACGCTGGCGAACCAGGGCTGCTCGCGGTTCGCGCGGAGGAAGGCGAGCGCGCGGTCGGTCATGAGCTCGGCGAACCACCCCTTCTCCCGGCCGTTGCCGGCCGAGCTGTAGACCATCGGGTCGCGGTGCTCGTAGCCTCCGCCGCCCATCCATTCGTCCCAGCCGAACGCGGGAGGGCCCTCTTTGCCGACCTTGACGCTGTCCAGCTTGCCGGCGTGGAAGGTGCGGTAGCCCGCGGCTTTGAAGAAGGCCGGCATGCGCGCCTCGTCGCGGCGCAGGCCCGCGCGTGCGCCCACGCCCCACACGCCGGTGAGGAGGTGGTCGCGGCCGGTCCAGAGCGCGGCGCGCGTCGGCGAGCAGGCCGGCGCGGCCACGAAGTTCTTGAACACGGCGGCGTGCGAGGCGAGCCGGTCAATCGCCGGGGTGCGCACCAGCCGGTTGCCGATGAAGCCGAAGTCGCCGTAGCCTTGGTCGTCGCTCACGATGAGCAGCACGTTGGGCTTTGTCGGAACCGGGGCCGGCGTTGCCGCCGGTACGGCGAGCGCGAGGACCAGCAGGAGGAGGGGGTATTTCATGGACAATCTCACAGGCGCGTGCGGGATGCGGCGCGGGCTTTCTCCAGCTCGGCGCCGAGGCGCTTCACGACATCGGGGTGCTCCGCCCAGAGGTTCTTGGTTTCCGCAGGGTCGGCGCCGAGGTCGTAGAGCTGGTCCTGGTTTTCCGTCTCGAGCTGCTTCTTGTTTCCCTTTTCAGAGGCGAGGGACGCTTCGCGCACGATCAGCTTCCACGGGCCTTCGCGGACCGCGAAGATCCCGCTGGCCGAATCCAGCACGACGCGGTCGCGACCGCGGGCTTGGGAGGCGCCCTGCCAGGCCGGCAGCGCGTTGAAGCTGTCTTCGGCACAGCCCTCCGGCAGCGGGGTGCCCAAGAGCGCCGCGCAGGTGGCCATCACGTCGGTCAGGCAGAACAGCGCTTCGCTCGTGGTGCCCTTTGCTTTCTGATCCGGCCAGCGCACGATGAAGGGCACGCGGAAGCCGCCCTCGTAGACGCTGTGTTTGCGACCGCGCAGGGACCCGCAGATCGCGTGCCCCGCCTGCTTGGCCTGCCACTGCGGCAAGAGTCGCTGATTGTCCGCAACCACGCCGCCGTTGTCGCTCGTGAAGATCACGAGCGTGTTCTCAAGCGCGCCTTTTCTTCGCAGCGCATCCATGATCCAGCCGACGTGCGCATCCAGCTCTTGGACGAAATCGCCGTACGGGCCGCAGGCGCTCGTGCCCTTGTAGGCCTCTCCAGGCGCGATGGTGTTGTGCGCGATGTTGGCGGCGAAATAAAGGAAGAAGGGTTTGTTCGGCGCGGCCTTATCGATGTAATCCACGGCCTTCTTGGCGATGTCGCCCGCGACCGCGTTCTCCTTGTATTCGGCGTCGGGGCTCCAGGGCTTCACGTCGCCGCGGCCGATCATCTCGACTTTGTCGCCGGGCTTGCGTCCCACGAAACGGTGGTTCTCAATGTAGATCCGCGGCGCATTCCCCACGTTTGCGGCCATGCCGTAGAAGTAATCGAAGCCCGCTTCGTTGGGTCCAGGCTTGATCTCGTCTTGGCTGAAATCATACCGCTGCGAAGGCTTGTCGCCTTCGCCGAACCCTTGGTGCCACTTGCCGATGCATGCGGTCGCGTAGCCGTTCTGCTGAAACAGCTTGCCCAGCGTCAGGCGGTCCTGCTCGAACAGCAGCGGAGCTCCCGGGGCGTGCACGCCGACCGAGTGGTGGCGCGGGTTGCGCCAGAAGTAGCGGCCAGCGAGAAGTCCGTAGCGCGTGGGCGAACAGACCGAGCCGGGCGTGTAGGCCTGCGTGAAGCGCACGCCTTCGGCGGCTAGCCGGTCAATGTTCGGCGTCTTGATTTTTGTGGCGCCGTAGCAGCCGACGTCGCCGTATCCGAGATCGTCGGCCAAGAGGATCACGACGTTGGGTTTGGCCGCTTCGGCTCCGGCGGCCAACAGGTTGAGCGTCGGAGGGAGCAGGCTGAGAGCGGCGCAGAAAGCGAGGGGCGAGCGTTTCATTCGGCGGCCTTTCTCTTCTTCTTCGCGGGACGGGTTTTGACTGAGGAGGTGTCGTTGGTGTTCGGTGTCGGCAGGGGTGCCCGGATCTCTTGGCGCCAGGCGAGCATCTTGTCGTGCAGCGCTTTGGCTTTGTCGGGCATCTGCGTCGCGAGGTTGTGGGTCTCGCCGATGTCGTCGCGCAGGTTGTAGAGCTCCAGGCGGTGGTCCTCGAAGAACTCCATGAGCTTCCAGTCGCCTGACTGGATGGTGCCGACGGGCGTCGTGCGCCACAGGCCGACGCCGGCGCCCAGATAGCCCGGGAAGTGCTGGAAGATGGCCTCGCGCTTCAGCGCGGCGGCGGGCCCGCGCAGCAGCGGCACCAGGCTTTCGCCGTCGAGAGGACTCTTCGCCGGGGGCGTCGCGCCGGCGACCTCCAGGAGCGTCGGATACAGGTCGACGTGGATCGCGGGCGTCCCTTGGGTCGTGCCCGGCGGCGTCACGCCGGGCCAGCGCACGATGAACGGGACGCGCGTGCCGCCCTCGTAGAGCGAGCCCTTGCCGGAGCGGAGCGGCGCGTTGTCCGTGATGCAGGTCGTTTCGGAGTCCTTCTTTTGGAGCTTCTTGCCCCGTTTGGCCGCATTCTCGACGATGAGCCCGCCGTCGCGGTCGTAGCCGCCGACCCCGCCGTTGTCGCTGGAGAAGATCAGCACGGTGTTGTCCGCGAGCTTCAGCTCGTCGAGCAGCGCCATCACGCGGCCGACGCTTTCGTCCACGCTCGCGATCATCGCCGCATAGGCCGGGTCATGGTGCCCGCCGACCGCCGGCTTGGACTTGAAGTGCTCGATCCACTCCGCCTTGGCCTGATGCGGCGCGTGAACGCCGAAGTGCGGGAGATACAGGAAGAAGGGCTCCTCTTTGTGTCGGCGGATGAAATCCGTGGCCTGGTCGGTGAGGAAGTCCGCGAGATAGACGTCCTTGGCATGAGGGGTCTCCGGATTCGTCGCGAAAGCGAAGTGGCGCCCCATCGAGACGACCGCCTCATCGAAGCCGCGCGCGCGCGGATGGTGCTCGGCGTCGTCGCCGAGGTGCCACTTGCCGAACATCCCGGTCGCGTAGCCGGCGGCCTTGAGGGCTTGCGCGATCGTGACCTTGTCGAGCGGCAGCTTGGTCTGATTGTCCACCGGACGCAGCGATCGCGAGCGCCAATCGAAGCGGTCGATGCCGCCGACCGTATAGGTTCCCGTCCGCGCCCCGTACTGTCCCGTCATGAGCGCCGCGCGCGTCGGCGCGCAGTTCTGGCAGTTGTGGTAGTTCGTGAAGCGCATGCCCTGAGCAGCCAGCCGGTCGATGTTCGGCGTCTCGTAGTAGGGGCTGCCGTAGACGCCGGTGTCGGTCCAGCCGAGGTCGTCGGCGAGGATGAACACGATGTTGGGCTTGCGTGCGTTCTGCGGTTCTGCGCCGTGTGCCGCGAACGGCGCGGCGGCCGTGCCGAGGGCCAGCGCCAGCAGGTGTCGGAATGGACGGCTCATGGTGTGTGCTCCTGGTGAAGGCGGGGACCGCGCCTCATCGGCCTCGCGCGCCGTTTGGCGACGCATGAGGCGTATAAACGGCGGAGCCGCCGTTTTCTTGCCGCGGAAAGCAAAGAATCTGAACCGGTCGCGCCGCGGGGCCGCTCGACGCACGCGCCACACACTGGCTATGGGCGGCCGCGCCACTCCACGCGCTCGCGTCGCACCTGGGTGCCCTTGG
>CAZOIS010000054.1:0-26641 GCA_964579865.1 uncultured Lentisphaeraceae bacterium
GGAAGGCGAGCTGGCCTTGGCGCGCGGCGATCATGCGGGCGAGCGTGGGGGTCATTTCGGGGCGCAGGGCGAGGTGGCGGTCGCTCTTGTCGACGAAGTGATAGATTTGCTCGGAAACCTCCTCGCCACTTTTTCGCTGGAGCAACTCAAGGCTCTCAACGACGCAGGCGTCGTAGGGCTGGAAGCCGAAGGACTGCGCGGCCTGACGCCAAGCGTCAAAGACGCGGTTGCGCCAGAGCATGTCTTCAGGATAGAAATCGCGCATGCCGCGCGGGGGATCGAACGATAGGGGCGTGGGTGAATTCATCTTTTCTGCTGCTACTTCTGGGCCAGCATTTCGCGCATGCGTTTGCCGGGCTTGAATTTGACGACCTTCCGGACAGGGATTTGGACGATGTCTTCGGGCTTGTTGGGGTTTCTCCCGATGCGCGCCTTGCGCTCGGTGATCTCGAACACGCCGAATTCACGGAATTCCACGTGTTTGCCGGATTCAAGGGCGTCGATGATGCCGTCGAGAGTTTTCTGGACGATTGAAAAAACATCGAGCTGCGTGATCCCGGTTTCTTTGGAGATGCGCGTCACCAGATCGCGTTTGGTCAGGGCCAGTCCGTTGCCGGACTCTTCTTCCAACTCGTCGATTTGCATACGGGCTTCCTTCCGTAGGGGGGTTATTTTTTCAGCGCAGCGGCCAGCGTGTCCGCCAGTTTGACGATGGCGTCGGCCGCATTCTCGACGGGCACGAGATCGACATTCTTCGACGTGCGGAGCTTGACTTCGACGCCGCCTTTCGCAAGGCCTTTGGCGCCGGCGACCACGCGGATCGGGCACCCGATCAGGTCGGCGTCTTTGAACTTTACGCCCGGGCGTTCTTCGCGGTCATCCACGAAGACGTCGATGCCGCGGTCCTGCAAGTCCTTTTCGATTTTGTCGACCACGGCGCACACGGCCGCGTCTTTGGGGTCGAGCAGAAGCAGGCTGACGGCGAACGGCGCGACCGAGATCGGCCAGACGATGCCGTCGGCGTCGTGGCTCTGCTCGATGACGGCTTGGAGCGTGCGGGTCACGCCGATGCCGTAGCACCCCATGACCATGAGGTCGCTCTGGCCCTTGTCGCTCAGGTATTTGGCTTCGAAGGACTCGGTGTACTTGGTGCCGAGCTTGAAGACGTGTCCGACCTCGATGCCGCGCTTGAGCTGCATGGTTTTGCCGCAACGGGGGCACGTGTCGCCGGCGCCGACGATGACCAGATCCTCGAAGGCGGTCACGGCGGCATCGCGGCCGAGGTCCACATGGAGGATGTGGGTGTCGGCTTTGTTCGCTCCGGCGATGCGGTCCGAGGCGCCTTTGAGGGCCTGGTCGGCGTAGACCGGGATGCTGAGCCCCACGGGACCGGCGAAGCCGACCGGCGCGCCGGTGACCTTCAGGATGGTGGCCTCGTCGGCGAGCTCGACTTTCTTGGCGTTGAGCAGGCGCTTCAGCTTGTGCTCGTTCAAATCGCGGTCGCCGGGCACGAGGGCTGCGACCGGCTTGCCGTCTACGAGGTAGATGAGGGTCTTGATGAAGCGGTCCGCGCCGCACTTGAAGAAAGCGACCAGGTCGTCGATGGTGCGGGCGTCGGGCGTGGCCACCTCGGCGAAGGCCGGGCAAGAGGCTTCCGTCAGGGCCGGGCACGTGCGCTCCGCCCGCTCCTGGTTGGCCGCATAGCCGCAGGCGGGACAATCGACGATGCCGTCCTCGCCGGAATCGGCGAGCACCATGAACTCGTGGGACCACTTGCCCCCTATGTCGCCGGTGTCGGCTTCCACGGGGCGGGCATCCAAGCCGCAGCGGCTGAAGATGCGGACATAGGCGTCGTACATGGACTGGTACGAGGCGTCGGCGGCTTCGAGCGAGGTGTCGAAGCTGTAGGCGTCCTTCATGATGAACTCTTTGGCCCGCATCAGGCCGAAGCGGGGACGGATCTCGTCGCGGAATTTGGTCTGGATCTGATAGACCGTGCACGGCAGCTGCCGGTAGGAGGAGACCTCGCCGGCGATGAGCTCCGTGACGACCTCCTCGTGGGTGGGGCCGAGCGCCATGAGGCGTTCGGCGCGGTCCTTCAGCCGGAACATCCCCGGGCCCATGGTGGCCAGCCGTCCGGAGCGTTCCCAGAGTTCCGCGGGCTGGAGCGCGGGCATGAGGATCTCCTGGGCACCGGCGCGGTTCATCTCCTCCCGCACGATCTGCGAGACTTTCTGGAGGGCGCGGAGGCCGAGGGGCATAAACGTGTAAAGGCCGCCAGAGAGTTTACGGATCAGGCCCGCCCGGACCATGAGTTTGTGGCTGACGATTTCGGCTTCCTGGGGGTCATCCCGGAGGGTTGCAATGAGCGTACGCGACCAACGCATAAGAGACTTTTCCTTCCTAACCTTCGATGGTGTAAATAATTGTGCAATATTTCACCGGATTTCAGGGGGTTTCGCAAGCGAAAAAAGGAACATAAAAACCCTTGCCTCCGGCGGCAATAAAAGCGAAAATACGGAAATGCTAAAAAAGCGCAGTAGGAGTGTTATGCTTTATAGGGCAAATAAAGGATTTACGCTGGTTGAATTGTTGGTGGTGATCTCCATCCTCGGCATCCTGGCCGCGGCGCTGACGACGCAGGTGACCAAAGCCCGCTCGATGGGGCAGGCGATCCGTTGTAAGGCGAACCTGAAGACGCTGGCGCAGGCCACGATGAACTTCGCCGTGGACAATGACGGGCGTATGCCGAAAGCCGGTTCCTATGAGGTCCGTTATCCATCATCGCAGTCAGACGGCAAATATAAGACGACCTATTTTGATTGGAAAGGCAAGGCATGGGTGGGGTGGACGGGCGATGGGAAATGGCCGAATTTGGATATCCAGTCCCCCAGCATGAAGCGCTCCTGTTATTTTGGCGACACGGCGTTCGAGTCGATCACCAACGGCGTGCTGTGGTCATATGCGGGCAAGGATTTGGCGGTGTACATGTGCGATGTGCACAAGAGCGTGGCCAAAAAATACGTGTCGTTCAAAAACAAGGCGATGGGGGTCGAGGCCGGGCGCTCCTATGTCATGAACGCTTACTTCGGGTTCAGTGAAGTCGCCTCGCCCACGCCCACGCGTATGCCGTCGGAGCGCGAAGTTTTTTTGAGCGATCTATCTAAAAAGGGCAATGCCGGCAACCTTCTGCTGTTTGCCGAACTGCCTGTTTTCGCGGGGAGTTCGCATGCGGAGAAAGTCGAGAAGGGCCTTTTCAGCGCCGGCGCGGACAGCGTGCTCGAGACTTTTATCGGTACGCTTGATCAGAACGGGAAAGAGTCCGATACCAAACCGTACCATAATCCCGCGACCGAAGAGTATATCGGATTCAACCACCAGGTCGCGAAGCGCTATGTCGCGCATGTCGCGTTTGCGGACGGACACGTGGATGTGCTGATTGAGCCCAAAGGCACCAAGGACTCGGATTTGAAGGATGTCACGAAGCAGCTCTGCAACGGAGTCGAGATTACCCAGAGCCTGCAGGCCCTGATGCGGTAACGGTCTCCTCGGATGCGAGGCGCGTAAAGTTTTTCGGACGAACCCCCTAGAGAGGCGTGTTTGATGAAACGGTTTGCCAAATGGTGCGTGTGTTTTTCGGTTGTGCTGATGTGCTCGCAAAGCGCATGGGCAGCGGATTCTACAGGGTTGACGATCGACCGAAGGATGCTTTTCAACGCCTGGACATTCTTCCCGCAGGGATCCTATTACGCCACCAACTGGACGCATGTGGGCCCGGCACCGGCCAATTTCCCGGCGGGTATGAGGCAACTGTTGCCCGGCACGAACCATGTCCACTCGGCGGGCTGGATGCTGACCGCCTGCCGCGCCGGCACGTCTGCAGGCGTGGCTGCGAATGCTTTGTTCATTCCGCCTAAAGCGTATGTCGCTCCGAGCTTGCCCACGAACTGGCAAGCGAGCATGCAGAACACGCTGGACGCGAAGATCGAGGCGCCTTTTTATTCCGACGGCGTCGGAACCATCTATTTCGACGCGATCAACGTTGACCCGTCGTCACCGACCGAGATCACCGTCGAAATCGCGACCAACATGATCGACCATCTCTATGCCGGCGGGCCGACCAACGTCATGTTGACGGAGGAGACGGAGCAGTACACCTATAACTGGTTGCCGCTGGATGTGCTGACGCTCAATGCGACGTCAACGAATGACCTGACCCGTTACCAACGGGTCATAAACTACCGGGAGGCGACCCGGGTCCGCATCCGCCGCACGGGCTCCGTTTACACGGGGCAAACGAGTCTTGATGCCATGATGACGGCCGTCGACAACATCTGCATCTCGCAGCCGCCGTCGGACGTGGTGATCCGGCGTCCGGAGGCGGTTTTCCAGCCCGGGCATCCCGCCACAGGCACGAATCTTTTGATCCGGTGTTACGTCGACAATTCCAGCACGAACGACTATGCGCGCACCGATCATGCCAAACGGACCGTTACGGCGTATTACCGCTGGCGGTATCTGAACCAGATGTCCAACAGCTGGGCGAGTCTGCCGATGGCGTATGTCGCGGACACGGGCGACGGGCTCGGGAACGGCGAGCGGTATGAGGGGGTCTTGCCCAGCCAGGCCGAGGTCGGCGATCTGGAGTATTATTTCGTCTGCGACTTCGACGGGTACCGGTACCGGCATACGGATTTTACGCAGACGGGTTACACGTATCTGACGGAATCGCTCTCGCCGAAGACGCTCCGGGGCGGCGTGTCGGAACCTGACGGGCGCGAGTTCTACGCGCGGCTGCGGCGGTATTCGTCCCGTTTCGGCAACATGTATCTGGACCGGGGCACAAACGAGGCTCCCGTCGAGATGACGTTGACGGGGGATGACGAGTGGGTCGGCATGGTGCCGCTCGGCAAGGGCGCCGTCACGAACGTGGCGTGGCGGTTTAAGGCCGTGAACGCCTATGTTCCGGACGAGGACTCCTTTTCGCCGAGCCCGGTGTATTGGGCCGAGCAGGCGCAGGCCGATGTCGGGACGGTCCCGTACGGCGGCATGTGTGTGGAGACCGACGGCGTGACGCCCATCCGGGTGACGGTGGGCGAGGGCGGCTATCTGAAGGTCGTGTTCAACACCCGCACGCTCGAGTTCGTCGCCTGCCGCGGCGAGTACCAGAATTTCAATGCGTGGCCGGCGCCGCCGGCCACCTTCACGGAAAGCGGCGGACAGCCCTCCAAGCAACGGTTCATCAACACCTTCGACGGGTGGTCGACGAACGTCGACACGCGGCACCTCGAGGCGATCGTCGGCTATCCGGCCGCGACTAACGTGTATTGGCGCGAGCCCGTCGTGACGTTGGGCGACTGGGTCGCGGGCAGCGCCAAATACGTTTCGGAGCGGTTCGAGGCCGACGCGGTCAACAAGCCGGAGGGCACGGTCAAGCTGCGCAACTTGGCGCTGCGGCTGAAAGGCGGCGACGGCACGCTCAATCTGGGATATGTCTACAACCACGTCGCAACCCGGCCCGACGGGCTCAAGCAGATTTCCTTCAAGTGCCGGCTGGGCCAGCCGGCGGACCCGTACGAGATCGCCTACAACAATACGGGGTTCACAAAGCAAAACTACCTGCTCCGGGCGAACGTGCTTGGCGACACCAGCGTGGCGCCGGAAGCGCCTTCCGTCTCGCTGATCGCCTATTACACGGGCCCCGATAATTTTTACGAGCTCCGCATGACCCAGGTCCCGTATACCGGAGCCACCATGAGCGACGACAAGAGCGTGCGGCTCCAGCTCTTCAAGTGGGTGAACGGCGTGGAGAATCCGCTGGGCTCGCCTGTGACACGCGAGGCGCGGCTGCGCGACCGCACGATGGCGGAATTGCGCATTTACAATGCGAGTGCATCCTCGGTCGATATCAAGTGCAAATTCGGGGCCACCGACAACGTGTTGACCGTTACGGACAGTTCTTCCCCGCACGTCAAGGGCACGTTCGGATTCCTGTCTGCGGACTGCCAGGCGAACTTCTCGGCGGTCTACACGCAGCCGACCACGACCGGCGCAGCCCCGACGGGGACGGCCACGGATGAGCTGTCCGCCGCCGGGACGGGCTTCGATGCCCTGCAGCCGAACTGGGTGGTCCCCTACGGGCGCTTTGTCTGCACGAAAGCGTTCGCGCCCTACGGGATCTATTCCGTGACGCCGAACCAGAACATCGGCATCTATCTGCATGACTCGGACCGCGACGACGAGAGCGAGCCGGGGGCGCCCGGGACGCTGGCCTGGAAGCTGATGACGCAGGTTGCGGTGCCCGGCTTCGGGTACACGGTCAGGACGGTGCCGATCTACAGCTGGCAGTCGAAGTTCGCGATGCTGCAGGTGATGGGCGGCGGGGCGGATGTGATCGTGGATGAGATGGAGGTCCAGTCTTGGCGTGGCCAGCAGACGCCCGATCCGGACGAGGACGACGATTGGCTTGCGACCGAGGCGTGGGTGGTGACCAACAGCGCGGCCTTGGGCAACGTCGTCCAGCTCGATCACACGCGGGCCAATCCCGACGAGGCTCAGGCGGTCCGGTCGATGTTGCTGACCAACGGCATGGGCATGCTGGAGTTCGACTACAAGGTTTTGCGCCCGCCGGCGAAGCTGTCGGTGCAGTATGCGTTTGAACGCCAGAGCGGGACGTGGCACGATGTCCAGCCCTTGATCGTGGTCAGCAATGTGATGTCCGCCTACCAGCATGCGTCGATCTATTTCGGGACCAATTCGCCGGGGTGGTTGCGTGTGCTGAACGACCGTTCGGGCGGGTATACCAACGCGCTGGTCGAGATCAACAACGTGGTCGCCTGGGATGAGCCCCATATCGACTCGTCTTCATGGAAAGCCTATAACGCGAAGATATCAAGCACCGACGCGATGCGCGTGATACTGGATGAAAGCAAGGCCTGCTTCCTGAACAATCGGGTGGGGCCGGATGCCGAGACAGACCCTGTCCAGGACCTGTATGATCCGTTTTTGCAGTCGCCGGTTTTGCAGGGCGGGTTGGGCGATCTGACGTTCATGGCGCGCGCCTACAGCAACGGGCAGCCCGCGACCATATATGTGTACGCGACGACGAACAACTGGTATGCCCCTGACGACCAGTGGGCGGAGATTTATAGGTTCACGAACATCGTCAGCACGCTGTACCACCCGTACTCGTTGCATCTCTTGGAGTCTGGCAAGAGGTACAAGGCTATCAGGCTGCAAACCGCGATCGGCGAGAAGCGGGCCTGCCTGGAAGAGGTTTCGGTTTCGGAGCCCGTGTTCCCCGGTTTCGATCTCGTGAGGGTCAAGGCGCTGTGCAGAGAAAACGGTGACGACGACTACCAGCAGGGCCGCTTCCAGCCGATGGAGTCGGACCATATCGGGGTTGAAGCTCAGATCTCGAACATCCGGCTGGCGTCCTCGATTTCCGACATTCACATGTACGTCACCTATTATATTGGGACGAATGTTTGGGGCGTTGATAATTGGCCGACGGAGCAGACTTTAACGGTGCCGATGTATCCGACGAATACGGGTTCGCTGGTGTACCGTACGCTGCCGAGCGCGGACATTCCGCCTCAGGAGCGGGATCAGGTGGTGCAGTACCGCGTGTGGGCCGACTACAATGGCGGCATCCCGTTGCGCGCTGAGCAGAGAACCTTCGAAAGCCCCGATTGGTATTTCCCCGTGGATCTGAATCAGCAGTATGCGTCGCAGGGATGGTCTCCGTACGTCATTGTTTACGGCGTCTGGCAGGGATCTGTGTGGATCAACGAGGTGAACTCCTACGAGTATGTGGTGTCGAACGGCGTGAAGCAGTCCGGCTTTTGGGACAATCGCTACATCGAGATCGCGGTGCCGGCCGGCGTGGACTTGGGCGGATGGATCATCGATATCGTTTACGACGTGCCGTATAAGACGGTGTCTTTCGCAATACCCGCGGGGAAGGTGAAAGAGACGGCGGTCGTGAACGGGTATGCCTTCTTCGTGATCGGCTCGTATCCTGCCGACAATGCGGCGCATCCGTTGCCGGTCTTGGATTACGCGTACAACGGCCTCTCGTCGGTTCTTCCGTCGTTCAGCCCCGGCGGCATCCGGTTGCGCCGACCGTTCGGCATGTACGAGCATGTGATCGCGTATGACTGGAATCCGGAATGGGGGGATGATTACTACTATTCCGGCATCAGGTGGGCGGAGCAGGATCCCGAGGGCCGCTTCAAATATATGGGCCAAGAGTATAAGATGGGGTCGCTGAGCGTCACGAACGGGACCGGCAAGACGGCTGCTGATTGGGCCTTCACGGGCACCTTGACCAACGGGTGGTCGTTCCCGCAGTACTGGACGCCGGGAGCGCCGAACATCGGGCAGGTCGTGCCCCAGGCCGAAGAGCTTTTGCCGGGCGTGTCGAACGTGCTGATCACGTCGACGCTGAACATCGATAATGCGACGCAGAACGATAAGCGCGTCATCCAATACTTGTTGAAAATCAAGAAGGGGACGACGACGAACATCGTGTACCGGACGGATGACTGGTATCGGCTGCAGTCAGTGACGGTCAACGGTTCGGTGGCCCTCGCAACCGAATGGCCCAGCCAGGTGTATACGAATTGGTTTGAGAGCGTGCAGTCGAACACCACGGTGGACGTCGAGATCGGTTTGCGGCGCGACGTTTCCAGCCTCGGCGTGGACGGCACCGTCCTGAACTGGCTGATGAGTTTCGGCGACGGTGACTTGGCTCCCACGTACTATTACGGCCGAGAGCTCACGCTGACGGAACGGTATTGGCTCAACGCGAATCCGACGGTGACGAATATCTTGGAGGGCGGGATCAAGAAAATCATGCCGGATCAGTACACCAATTACTACATGACCGTCTGGCTGGCGCTGAATGGCCAGAACTGCACCAATCTGCAGGGCGCCGCGAAGTTTAAGGTCGAGGCCAAGGAAAAGCTGTCCGATGCCGATTGGAAGATGGTCATGCAGTACTATCTGACGACCAACTCCTTCGACACCAACCATACGTCCCAGATCTTTATCGCCAATCCGTTCGGTTACCAGTTGTTCGGGTGGAGCGCCGCGAACGTCTTCCTCCACTGGGTCATCGAGATGGAAGATCCGCGTGTGGACAGTTTCGAAATGATCAACACCACCAACACGCCTTCGCTGTTGCCCTGACCCGCTGTTTTTTTGGGGGCGAAATTAGAACTGTCCGAGACGGCATCCGCGGACAAGTGTGCCGAGCACGAAAAGGCCGGCGACGAGCCAAAGCGCCCGACGCTCACTCGGCGTCAGGTGCTCGGCGAGCCCCTTGGGGGTCGCGCGATGCTTGGCGCTGCGAATGTCGGGCGCGCTTCGGGGTGGCTTGCTCATGGCGATTACGATACCCCGTTTTCTCTCGTCCAGACAAACAGTTTTTGGAATAAACGCATTTAAAGCCGTATAGATATTTGTCCGCTGAAGTGGTATCATAACGCCTCTTTTTTTAACAATGGGGTTCTGTTATGACCACACGTGAGTATGATTTCGCGGCGATCGAGAAAAAGTGGCAGGCGTTTTGGGAGTCGAACAAGACGTTCAAGGTGAACGATTTCGAACCCGGTAAGCCCAAATTTTACTGTCTTGACATGTTCCCTTATCCGAGTGGCGCGGGCTTGCATGTGGGTCATCCGGAGGGGTATACGGCGACGGATATTCTTTGCCGCTACAAGCGCATGCGCGGTTTCAACGTGTTGCATCCCATGGGCTGGGACGCGTTCGGCTTGCCGGCTGAACAGTATGCCGTCGAGACCGGCACCCATCCTTCCATCACGACGGGGCGTAACATCAATCGGTTCCGGCAGCAGATCAAGGCGCTGGGCTTTAGCTACGATTGGGACCGCGAGGTCAACACCACCGATCCGAAGTACTACCAGTGGACGCAATGGATTTTCGAGCAACTCTACAAAAAGGGATTGGCCTATGTGGCCGAAGTCCCCGTGAACTGGTGTCCTGCGCTGGGGACGGTGTTGGCGAATGAAGAGGTGATCGACGGGCGCAGCGAGCGCGGTAACCATCCGGTCGTCCGCAAGCCGATGCGGCAGTGGATGCTGAAGATCACGGAGTATGCCGAACGCCTGTTGGAAGACCTCGATGGGCTCGACTGGTCGGAAGGCATCAAGGAGATGCAGCGCAACTGGATCGGCAAGTCGGTCGGCGCCGAGGTCGATTTCGAGATCGCGGGTTCAGGACACAAGGTGACGGTCTACACCACTCGCCCCGACACGCTTTTCGGCGCCACCTATATGGTGCTGTCACCCGAGCATCCGCTGGTCGGCGAGATCGCCTCCGACGCGCAGCGTCAGGCGGTGCAACAATACCGCGACGAGGCGGCCCGCAAGAGCGATATGGCCCGCACCGAGTTGAACACCGAAAAGACGGGCGTGTTCACGGGCGCGTTCGCGGTGAATCCCGTGACCGGCGGGCAGATCCCGATCTGGATCGCGGATTACGTCCTGATCAGTTATGGCACGGGGGCAATCATGGCTGTTCCCGCGCACGACACGCGCGATTTTGAGTTCGCCCAGAAGTTCTCCATCCCGGTGGTCTGTATCATCGAGCCCGATCCCAAGGAGTCCGCCGCCGCCGGGGTGGATGTCGCGGCGGTCTTGTCGGGCACGGCCTGCTGGACCGGCAATGGCCGGATGATCCGTTCCGCGAATGCGCAAGGCTTGGATATCAACGGCATGGAGGTCGAGGATTCCAAGCGCACGACGATCGCCTGGCTGGAGGCCCGCGGCATCGGCAAGGGGGCCGTGAAATACAAACTGCGCGACTGGCTTTTCAGCCGGCAGCGCTATTGGGGCGAGCCGTTTCCCGTTATCCACATGGAAGATGGCAGCACGCGTCTGGTGGCCGAGTGCGACTTGCCGCTCACCTTGCCCGAACTGGAAGATTTCAAGCCGACCGGGACAGGCGAGCCTCCGCTCTCCAAGGCGGGGGCTTGGCTGGACTACATTGACCCGGAGACGGGGCTGAAGGGGCGGCGCGAGACAAACACGATGCCTCAGTGGGCGGGGTCGTGTTGGTACTACCTTCGCTACATCGATCCGCACAACGAACGTGCGGCGGTCGACTCAGCCAAGGAAAAATATTGGATGCCCGTGGACTTATATGTGGGCGGCGCTGAGCATGCGGTGCTGCATCTGCTCTACGCGCGCTTCTGGCACAAGGTACTCTTCGACCTCGGTTTCGTCTCCACGAAGGAGCCGTTTCAAAAACTGGTGAACCAGGGCATGATTCTGGGCGTGTCCTACAAAGACACGCGCGGAGCCCTGGTGCCCATGGAGATGGTGGCGCATCGCACCGAGGGCGCTTTCCACAAAGAGACCGGTGAAAAGTTGACCGAGTTTCCCGCCAAGATGTCGAAGTCTCTCAAGAACGTGGTGAATCCCGATGACGTGATCCGCGAGTACGGCGCGGACAGCATGCGCCTCTATGAGATGTTCATGGGGCCGCTTGAAGCGGTCAAGCCGTGGAACACCCAGGGCGTCGAGGGCGTGTTCCGCTTCCTCAAGCGTTCGTTCCGCATGATCGTTGAGCAACCGCTCACGGACGAGCCGATGACGGCTGCGCAAAGCCGCGTGCTGCATGCGACGATCAAGAAGGTTACGGACGACCTCGAGACGATGAGTTTCAATACGGCGATCAGCCAGATGATGATTTTCATCAACGAGTTTTCGGGCGGCAACAAGCCGCTTCCGCGTGCGGCCGCCGAGGCGTACGTGCTGCTGCTGGCACCGTTTGCCCCGCACCTGTGCGAAGAGCTGTGGGAGTCTCTGGGACATGCAACGACGCTGGCGTATGCGCCGTGGCCGGCATACGATGAGGCGTTCTTGAAGGTGGACGAGGTTGAGGTGCTGGTGCAATTGGCGGGCAAGCCCAAGGCTCGCGTCATGATGCCGCCGGGCGCCGACGAGGACACGATGAAACGGCTCGCGCTCGAACAGGCCCCGGTCCGTGATGCGTTGGCAGGCAAGACGATCCGCAAAGTCATCTGTGTGCCCAACCGGTTGATCAACATCGTGGCCGGCTGACGGGAGCGGCGGGGACGGTGTGGCGCTCCGCAGCGGACCTTTGGCGGCGCGGTGAAACGGCCGCTCTTTGATGCCGGCCCGGCCCTGAGACGATTTTTCGCCGATTTTTTTGAGTTTCAGTTTGACGGATCGCCCCTCAACTTGTTATATTCCGGTCTTCTTTTTGACCCTATCGGGGCGTAGCGCAGCCTGGTAGCGCGTTTGCTTGGGGTGCAAAAGGTCTCGGGTTCAACTCCCGACGCCCCGACCATTTTAAGTGATTCATAAACAGGCGGTTACGGCAACGTAACCGCCTGTTTCTTTTTTTGGTTGTGTCGATACGCATGAACGGGCACAAAGTCATACGGGTTTTCGATCTGGAGGGGATTGTCCAGGGCGTGGGGTTGCGTCCCGCGGTCTATGGGCTTGCCGTGCGGCTCGGTTTGTGCGGTTGGGTGCAGAACCGGCGTGGCGTGGTGCGGCTCCAATTGGAAGGCGATGTGCCGGCGATCGAGGCGTTTATGCGCCGGTTGCCGGACGCTTTGCCGTCTTGCGCGCGTTTAGACTCGGTCTCCGAGATCGGGTTCAGCGCCCGGCCTGAAAGCGAAGGGACTGACGGTTTCCGCATTCTGCCCAGCGAAATGTCCGGAACGCCTCAGGCGGTGATCCCGGCCGACCTGGCGCTCTGCGCCGACTGCCGTCGCGAGGTCCTGGATCCGCACAACCGGCGCTATGGCTATGCCTTTACCACCTGCACCCGATGCGGGCCGCGCTACACCGTAGTGGATTCCATGCCTTATGATCGCGAGCGCACTACGCTGGCCGCGTTTCCGCTGTGCCCGGCTTGCCGCGCGGAATATTCGGATCCGCTCGATCGGCGTTTCCACGCGGAGAGCATCGCCTGCCCTCGCTGCGGACCGCGTTTGGCGTTGCAGGATGTGTCGGGGGCGGCGGTGGCGGATGCCCCGTTGAGGGCGGCCCGTGCTTCGCTGGCGGCGGGGGGCCTCGTTGCGGTGCGGGGAATCGGCGGCTTTTTGCTGGCCGCACACGCGTTCGACCGCCACGCGCTTCGGACGCTGCGCGAGCGCAAACGCCGCCCTCACAAGCCGTTTGCCGTGATGGCCGCCGACGTGGGGACCGTGCGGCGTTACTGTGAGGTTCCGCTGGAGGCCGAAGCGTTGCTCACTTCGCGGGAATCGCCGATCGTGATTCTCGATGTGTTACCCGAAGCCGTCCGCGAAGGCCGCCTGCCGATCGACTTGCTTACACCGGATGCGCCGACGCTGGGCGTGATGCTGCCGACCTCGCCGCTCCATCTGCTGTTGCTGACGGCGCTCGCGGACGATCCGGTGTCGCCGTTCGAATTGCTGGTGATGACCAGCGGTAACCGCGGCGGAGAGCCGATCTGTCTGACCGACTGCGAAGCGCGCGAACGGCTGGGGCAGATCGCGGATCTGTATCTCACCCACAACCGCGATATCAGGCTGCGCGCGGACGATTCGGTGGCCGTGCTCCAGCGCGGGCGTCCTCAGCTGTGGCGCCGGGCGCGCGGTTATGCGCCCAACGCGGTGGCGCTGCTGCAGCCGTTGCGGCGGTGCGTGCTGGCCATGGGCGCCGAACTGAAAAACGCGGTGGCACTCGGGGATGCGGACCGCGTGGTCCTTTCGCCGCACGTGGGCGATCTGGAGACGCCGGACGCCTTGGATGGCCTTGAGCGGATCGCGCGCGCGCTGCCGCAGTTCCTGGAACGACGCCCGCAAGCTCTGGCTGTGGATCTTCATCCCGACCTGCACGCGACGCGTCTGGGACGGCGTCTCGTCGAAGAGTGGGGCTTGCCGGTGGTCGAGGTCCAGCATCACCACGCGCACGCGGCCGCGGCGTTTGCGGAGCACGGCGTGGCGTCCGGGCTGGCGCTGGTGATGGACGGGACGGGGCTGGGCCCTGACGGGACGGTCTGGGGCGCGGAGTTGCTCGCGGTGGATCCTGTGGGCTATTCGCGGCTCGCGACCTTTGCGCCGGTGCCGCTGCCCGGCGGCGATGCTGCGGTGAGACGGCCGGCGCGGCAGGTCATTGCGCGCTGGGCCGATGCGGGGGTGTTTCCGACCGAAGAAAATCTTGCGAGGTTGGGGGTTACGCCTGAGGAGGCCGCGGTTTGGCGTCAACAGTGCGGGCGCGGTCTCCACGCGCCTCTGACCCATGCCGCGGGACGGGTTTTCGATGCCTTTTCCGCGTTGTTGGGCTTCGCGCCGGAAACCGTCACATATGACGGACAGTCCGCGGTCCGGTTCGAGTCAGCCGCGCGACGGGCCATCGGGAATGCCGTACCGCAGGTGCCGGTGCGGCGGATCGAAAGGGCGGGCCGACTCGAAATCGATTGGCGCGAGGCGTTTGCGCTGCTGGCCGATCCGCGAGTCGCCGCCGGGCACGAGCATGAATGGGCATTGGCGGTACATGACGCTGTTGCCGAAGCGGCGCTGAGCATGATAGAATTCGGGCTGAAAAAATGCGGCGTCACGGGGCCTGTTGCGCTGAGTGGCGGAGTTTTCATGAATCGTATTCTTACGGACCGTGTTGTGTCGGGGTTGGACGCGCAAGGCATCCGCGTTCTGATTCACCGGCGCGTTCCTCCGAACGACGGAGGCATCGCGTTGGGCCAGGCGGTCATCGCGGGAAACGGGAGCCCGGAATGTGTTTAGCGTTGCCGATGAAACTGGTGGAGATCCGCGCCGACGGGAAAGGCTTGGCCGAACTGGACGGCTGCCGCCACGTGGTTGATCTCTCGCTGGTCAATGGCGTGTGTCCGGGCGCTTACCTGATTGTGCATGCGGGGTATGCGATCGAGACCTTGGACCAGGAATCGGCGGACGCCACGCTTTCCCTTTTTGAAGAGATGGCCCAAGAAGTCGCTTCGGAGACCCGAAGTGTAAACGCCGAACCCTGAGCGGTCGCCGATGAAGTATATCGATGGCTTTAGAAACCCCGAGGTGGCCGCCCAGTTTGTGCGGCAAATCGGTGCGCAGGGGGACGCGCTTGCCGAACAGGGCCGCCGCGTTCACGTCATGGAGGTGTGCGGCAGCCACACGATGGCGATCGGGCGTTACGGGATCCGCTCGCTCTTGCCCGGGAACGTCGAGCTGATCAGCGGGCCGGGGTGTCCCGTCTGCGTGACGGCCCCCGGCTACATCGATGCGGCGCTCGCGCTGGCCGGGCGGGGCGCGATTGTCGCCACGTTCGGCGACATGGTCCGGGTCCCCGGTTCAGACTCCGATTTGACCGCCTGCCGTTCGCAAGGCGGAGACGTGCGGGTGTGCTACTCGCCCGAGGCGGCGCTCGAACTCGCACGGCGTCAGCCGGACCGGGACGTCGTTTTTCTGGCGATCGGATTCGAAACGACGATTGCGCCGATGGCCTGCCTGGTGGAGGAGGCTCAGCGTCAAGGGGTGAAAAATTTCTCGCTGCTGACCGCTTTCAAACGGGTGCCGCCGGCGTTGCAGGCCCTGCTGTCCGACCCCGAGATCAGGATCGACGCCTTCCTCTGCCCTGCGCACGTGAGCGCGATTATCGGGACGCTGGCCTATGCCCCCATCGCCGCTGACGGCCGCGTACCTTGTGTGATAGCCGGGTTCGAGCCCCTCGACATCCTGTACGGCGTCCACGGCGTCCTGGCGCAGGTGCTGACCCGCCAAGCGAAGGTCGAAAACCTCTATGCCCGCGTGGTCAGGCCGGAAGGCAACCCGAAGGCTCAGGCGATGATCGCGCGTTATCTGGAGCCTGTGGACGCCGCGTGGCGCGGCCTCGGCGTGATTCCGGCCAGCGGCTTGGCTTTGCGGCCCGAGTACGCGATGTTCGATGCGGCGAAGAAGTTCGGGATCGCCGTGTGCCTGGGCCGGCAACAGGCGGGGTGCCGCTGCGGGGAGGTCATCAAAGGCAAGATTCGTCCATCGGCGTGTGCGCTCTTTGCCAAGGTTTGCACGCCGGAAAATCCCGTGGGCCCCTGCATGGTGAGCGCGGAGGGCACTTGCGCGGCATATTTCAAGTATGGCTTGCCGGACGGGGCGCAAGGAGAAAAGAAGTGAGTGGGGACAAGCTGATCCAGTTGGCGCATGGCGGCGGAGGATGGCTGACTCGCGAGCTGATCGAGAGCGAGATCGTGGCGCGTTTCGGCAACGGCCCGTTGCACGGCCTGCCCGACGGCGCCACGCTGCCCTCGCCCCGCGGGCAGCTGGTGTTCACGACCGACAGCTTTGTGGTGCAACCGCTGGAATTTCCGGGAGGCAACATTGGCCATCTCGCGGTGCACGGCACGGTGAACGACATCGCGGTCTGCGGCGGTGTGCCGCTGTGGCTTTCGCTCGCGCTGATCATCGAAGAGGGGTTGCCGTTTTCCGTGCTGGCGCGCGTCCTGGATTCGGTCCGTTCGGCGGCGGATGCGTGCGGCGTAACCGTGGCGACGGGCGACACCAAGGTCGTGGCGCGCGGACAGGGGGACGGACTGTATGTCAACACGGCCGGGATCGGCCAGGCGTTACCCGAGTTCGCGTTGAGCCGGGAACGGATCCGCGAAGGCGATTGCGTGCTGGTCAACGGCCCGTTGGCCGACCACGGCCTGGCGGTGTTGGCGGCGCGGCAGAACATCGGTTTCGTCAACGGGCCGCAGAGCGACACGGCCCCCATACATCGGCTGGTTTTGTCCGTGCGCGACCTTGGCGCATCGGTCCGCTTCATGCGCGATCCCACGCGCGGCGGCGCGGCGGCGGTGCTCAATGAAATCGTTGGCGGAGCCGGATTCGGGATACTGATGAGAGAGCGCGATCTCCCTTTGACTCCCGCCACGCGGGCCGTTTCCGAGATGCTGGGCATCGATCCTTTGCATGTGGCCTCCGAGGGCCGGGTGATCCTGATTTGCGCCGCCGGGGCGGCACCGGAGATCCTGCGGCGCTGGCACGCGATGCCCGAAGGCGCGGGGGCCGCATGTTTGGGGGTCGTGACGCGCGACCACGTCGGCCGCGTCGTGTTGGAAACGCTTGCGGGCGGACGTCGTCTTGTCGACGTGCCGCGCGGCGAGTTGCTGCCGAGAATATGCTGAGACTTTTTTATGCGGGTTGCGCTGAAAAGTCGGTTGCCACCTGTTGACACGTGTAAGAAAGAATGGGGGGCTAACGCGTGATGTCCGACAGCGGTGTCAACAGGATGTTGCGGAATTCAACCCCGCAGCCTTCGCTCTGAAGTTGGATGCGTCCACCGGAAGGCTTCACGTGCGTCGCCTGATTGACGAGTTTGCCGTTGAACCAGCAGGTCACGGCGTCGCCGCGGCACTCGAGTTCGGCCGTATTCCAGTCGCCGACCGGTTTTTCGTTCACGGCCAACGGCGCGCCGGGCGTGTCCGTCCAGCCGCGGTCAATATCCAGGCGGCACACGCGGCCGTTGCCGGAAATGGAAATCTCGCGGCCGCCTTGCTTCCAGATGGAATACCGGCCGTCCAGCTTCTCGTCGGCGACTTCGGCTTTCAGGTACATGTCCGCGCCTTTCGGATGCACGGTCCAGAAATCCCCCGAAGCGCCTTGGATGAGGTTGTATTCGTGAGAGGCCATCCAAATGCCGCCGAACCCGCCGTCAGCACCGGTCGAGTGAAAAAGGATCCCGCTGTCCAGCGCGGCCTTGGTCTTGCTCCCGTGCCGGGTTCCGAGCCAGCGGTATTCGAGCGAAAGACGGTAGTTCGAGAAGTCTTCCTCGGTGACAAGCCCGCCCCATTCTTCACCTGTGATGCGGATGACGCCATTGGCCACCGAGAACACGCCTTTCGGGTCGACATTCTTTCCGCGCTCTTTGAGGAACGTGTACCACCCAGTCAGGTCCTTCCCGTTGAACAATCTCCTTGCCGTAACGGACGCGGAACCATCTCTCTTGGCTTCGGCCGCCCGGATGCTTGGCGGGAAAACGCCTCCGCATAAAGCGACCAAGAGCGTTGTCCTCAACAGATAGGATTTCTTCATTTCTCTCCCCAAGGTGAAGTCCGCGGTTTTCTCGCGCCGCGGATTCTTTGTGCTGAAGGTTCTGACACCACCACCACAAAGAGGTGTTATAAATTTACGTGTATATCGCATTCCGTCCCGAATATCAAGGACGTACCCATCATGTGGGATGGTTCGGTCTGACATTTTTTGGTACTCCTTGTGCAGCCGATTTTGATAGCTTGAAGAAAACGATACGCTGGGGGCGCGGGAGAAAAAGACCGCGGAGGAATGCGTTATGCCATCAAACGAGGAACTCGGAATGATCAGTAAACCCTGTGTTGCGTTGGTGTGTGTGCTTTGCTCCGTGGCGCTGCTGGCGCGCGAGCCGGCCTGGATCTTCAACAACGGGCCGGATGTCCGGCTGATGTCGCTCGGCCAGGGGCAGCTCTGCGCCGAAGTGGGCCTCACCAAGCTGGTGCCGACCGGTACGGACATGACGGTGTCGGTGCCGATGGACGCGGCGGACGCGTTTCCCGCCGCGGCAAGACCCTTCTTTGCGTTACGCTACAAATACCGCACGGCTGTGAAGCAAGGGGGGATCTTTTTCACGACTGACACGCTGACCGAGCTGTCCGACAAGAGCTACTCGCCGTTTCCGGTGATCGGCGACAACACCTGGCGCACGGCGATCGTTGACCTGCGCGCGCTCGGACATAAGGCCTGGACGGGCACAGTCACCAGCTTCCGGCTCGACCCGATCAACCCCAGTGACACGGACTCCGTCTGCGAGATTTCGCGGTTCGGCTTCTTCCCGGCGCGCGAGGCGGCGCAGCGCTTCCTTGACGCGGCCGTGGATGCCGCCGACTACACGCAGCCCACGCGTTTCCTCGGGCCTATGCAGCAGGTGCGGATACCTGGAGGTTGTCTGTCTGACGGCTACGAGCGGAACGATTTCATGCTGCGGTCGACCGAGGTGACGAATCCGTCTGAAACGACGGTCGTCCGGTTTCAGCCGAAGGATGCCAACGGCGGCGAGCGGGTGATCCCGCTCTGCGACACCAACCGCCGCGGCTACACGCGGTTCGTTGCGCGCCAGCCCGGGGCCTACCGGCTCGCGGAGGGCGAGGCTGCGCTCGACGACATCGCGGGGCTGGCGGAGACGGTGCGTCAGGCCGTCCGGTTTGTGGTCGCGCGACAGGTGCTCGGGGCGGCGGACGCGCACGCGTTCCGGCCGGAAGCGGCGGTTTCGGAGGCCGACTGGGCCCGGGCGGTCGCGCAGCTGCGGGACTACGGGGCCGAGCCGGCCAGCCGCACCAGGCCGGCCAGCCGCGCCGAGGCGGCCGTTGCGCTGCAGGCCGCGATCAAGCGGACGCTGGGCTCGGCCGTCGATTCGCCCTACACACACGAGCAGCTGACCCGCGACCGCATCCGCATCGGCGCCTGGGTCAATCTGCGGGCCGAGGCGATCACGGACGACTTTGTCGCGACGTACCGTTCCGGGGGCTTCGACTGGCTCATCGCCCACGGGGCGCTGGCGGGGGCGGACCGTCGCGACTGGCTGCTGCGCGAGTGCGACCGGCAGGGCGTGGAGCTGATTTTGGGCGACGGCGCGTACCGCAACGCGGCCGTGGCGACGGCGGACTATTTCGACCACCCGAGCTTTGCCGGCACCTACGTCACGGATGAGCCCGGCACGGAGCAGTACGCAGGGCTGGCCGAGATCTGCAAGAACTACGGCCGGGAGACCGGAGGCAAGCTGCCTTACATCAACCTGCTGCCGATGTACGCCAACGCCGCGCAGCTCAAGTACGGGGCGCAGGCCGCGGCCATCGAGTATTACGATCCCGATCCCGCGCTCTACAAAAAGTACTGCGACCGTTTCTGCCGGGAGTTCGAGGTGCCGTACATCTGCACCGACATCTATCCGCTCAACTGGTCGCAGGGCCGGCGGACCACCTACAAAGAGTACTGCGAGTCGATCAACGTCATCGCGCGTTCGGCGCGCGAACACGGCAAGGCGTTCTGGTGCTGCATCCAGACGTTCGCCTGGGTGCCGAGCAAGCGGACGCCCACGGAGGCGGAGTTCCGCTGGCAGGCCTACAGCATGCTCTCCTTCGGCTGCAAGGGGCTGCTGTGCTGGACCTATGCCGGTTATAGTCCGGAGTTCCCCTCGCTGGTGTCGATCCGTGGCACGCGCCAGAACGCCTGGTACGATGCCGCGACGGTCTTCAAAGAGGTCGCCAGCATCTCGGACGCCTTTGTCCGCTACACGAACGTGGGCGCGATGAGCCACGGCTGTTCGGACGCCACGCCGTATCTGCGCTTCAGCGATCCGGTCGCGCGCTTTCCTGCCATCGAGCGGATCAACTGCGCGCAGCCGCTGCTGATCGGCTGTTTCGAAGCCAAAGAGGGGAACGGCCGCGCCTTCACGCTGGTGAACATGAGCGAGCTGGAAACGCTTCAGACGGCGCAGGTCAAGCTGCGGCTGCGCGGCTCCCGCGTGATCGCGTGGCCGCGCGGCCAGCGCGTGGAGTGGAAGCCTGACGCCGACGGCGTCACGGCACTGACGCTGGCACCGGGCGAGGGGATCTTTATGGAGGTCGTGAACTAGGGGAAGAACGGTGTCGGTACAGTTGGGATGCCTTTATCCACGCTCCGTGACCCTGCGGAAATGGGCGGAGCCGGATACAACGGACGCATTTTGCTTCCGCCAAGCCTTAGGCGTGAGGCCTGTTTCGCGGCGGAAGGTGTTCGTGAGATAGGCGGAATTGCAGAATCCGAAGGCGTGGGCGATGAGAAAGATCGGAACGGAAGGGTCTTTAAGCAGGCGCTTTGCGCGATAGAGACGCTGGCGGCGGATCTCGTCTCCGACGGAATGGTGTGTTTCCGCCGCGAAAAGATGGTCGAGCTTGGAGCGGGCGATGCCGATGCCCTCGGCCACTTCCCGCGAGCCGAAGGGTTTCCCGAGGTTCGCGTGGATGAAGACGAGCGCGTCGCGGATGACGGGGTTTGCGTGGGCGAGGGTATCGGAGGATTCCCGGGCCATCACGTCTCCCGGCGGCGTGAGGAGCGGCTTGCGCAGGGCCGCGAGCCTGCGCTTCGAGCGCGTGAGCGACATCAGCTTTTCAAGCAGCGCCGAGCCTTCGTAAGCGCTGCGGGCGAGGTCTTGTTCCACGCTGGAAAGCGGCGTTTCCTGATATTCGCAGAGAAAGGGGTCGTTGCCGATGCCGAGCACGGCGACGTCCTGCGGTACGGCGCAGCCGCCCGCCCGACAGGCGGCGACGAGACGGGCCGCGTCCACGTCGTTGTAGGTGAGCACGGCAATCGGCTTGGGCGCGGCGGCGACGGTCTCGGCGAGGCCGGGCGATCTCCATTTGAGGACCTTCGTCCCTTCAGGGCACCCGTCCACGAACCCTTTCATCCGCAGCGCGTGGACGTTCGACCAGCCGGACGAGAACCAGGCGAAGTTCGTGAATCCCCGTTCCGCGAAATGCGCGGCGGCGATGCGGCCGATCACCGCATGGTCCGAGACGACGCGGGGCATCCGCACGTCCGGACGTTCGATCGTGAGGTCCACCACGGCGACGCCGCTTGCGAGCAGGCGCTGCGCCGTCTTCACGGCGGCGGGCTTGTCGCGGAGCGTCATCAAAACGCCGTCGTATGATCCCGGGTCTTCGTCCTCTTCGAGGCGGTCCGCCATCATCAGGTTCCAGGCGTGCTCCTTCGCGAAACGCGATATGCCCTCCGCTCTGGGATGGCTGTAGGGCGTGATCATCAGAAGAATATTTCGCGGTGCCATGCGTGTAGGATACCACAATGCCGCCGGAGCAGTATGCAGGATATTACAATTAATATATCAATTGTTTACAATTTTTAACGGATGCCTTTCGGCCGCAGGACGTCATATAATAAAGACACTTGACAGAAAATCGGGCTGAAAGAGAAAAAGAAATGCAATTGGAACTGAAATCGGTTTTCGCATGGATGGTGGCGCTCGGCGCGGTGGCGCTCGCGGAGGATGCATACGTGGAGGCGAACGGCTCTCAGGGCATCAACACGGGCTACCGCATGACGCCCGCCACGCGCTGGGAAGTGGACTTTCGGCTTACGGCGACGACGAACCTGCAGGGGCGGATCGTCGGCGGCGACAGCGCCAGTCCCAGCTTTTTTGTCTCTTGCTACATCAACTCCGCCGGTGGTTTCAGCTTCGGAGTGGGCGACACGTTCCAGTCGTTTTGGACAGGTCTCGCGGTGGACACCTCCCGCCACACGGCGATTCTCGACTGCCCCGCAAAGACGATGTGCTACATCAATGCCGCCGGCGTCACAAACTGGACGGGGACGATCAACGTCGCCTGCACGAAGACGGCGACCGTGCCGCTCGTCCTGTGCGCGACCGCAGGCGCGGCGGATGTCACCCAAATCGCATCCTGCTCGTCCGTGAAAATATACTGGTTCAAAGTCTATGAGCAGGGTGTGCTCGTGCGTGACTTCAAACCATGCCTGCAGGCGGGGGTGCCCGGGCTGCACGATGCGGTGACGGGAACGTTCGTCAAGGACGACCGGACGGGGGCTGCGGCGCTCGCCTACGGCGGCGACATCGAATCGTACGAGGACGGCTACGTTGAATCTGCGGGCGGACAGTGCGTGAACAGCCGTTACTTCATGAACCCCGGCACAAAGGTCGAAATCGACTATGCCCTGACCGATGCCACGGTAAACTCGCAGTGGCGTCTTGTCGGCGCGGACGGAGGAGGCTGCAACGCGTACTCCGCCATTTACATCGGCGGCGGCGGCGTGAGTTTCGGCACGGGCGACTCGTTCATTGGCCACGGCACGGGGGTCGCGCCGGACCTTCTCCGCCATACGTGCGTGATCGACAGCCCAAACAACAAGTATTCTTACGTCACAGGTGCCACCACGAACTGGACAGGCACCATCGCGTCCACGCGCACAAAGACCGCCACGCACCCGATGGGCATCTTCGCCGATTGCACCAACACCGTAGGGACGGCATCTAAAAATTTCGCGAAGGCGAAGATTTATCGCGTGAAATTCTGGACGGACGGCAAGCTGGTCCATGATTACCTTCCATGCGTGCAAGACGGTGTCGCGGGGCTCAAAGATCGGGTCGAAGGCGCGTTCGTCACCTCGGGCGGTTTGACCTCGGGCGGCGATATCACCGCTGAGGAGGGGGATGGTTACATCGAAAACACGAATGGCAATTGTTACATCGACACCGGGTATTACTTCGGACCGAAGACCCGCATCGACGCGGATTTCGCCTTCATCGGCACCGAAACGCAACAGTTCGTCTTCGAAGTCGGGTCCGAAGTGGTGGGACGGTTCTACATTAACGGCAGCACACAGTACGCCTGGACATGCAACGACGGCGCGGGCCTCTGGACGTCCACCGGCGTACCTCTTGCAACGTATGTCCGGCGGTCCGGGATGCTTGACGCCGCCAACAAAAAGGTCTCGCTTTCGACGGCGGGTTTCACCAACTACACCGCCACGATATCGTCTTGTACGAACACTTGCACCAAGTCGCTGATCTTGTTCGCAAACGTGTACAAGAACGGCAACTACGCGCGGATGCGGCTCTACGGGTTCAAAATCTATGAAGACGGCGTGCTCGTGCGCGACTACGTGCCTTACGTGATTGATGGCGTGGCCGGCGTGAAGGACAATGTCGGCGGATCGTTTACCGCGGGCGGCAACGGTAACGCTTTCTCTTGGGGCGGAGATATTCAGGGCGAGCAGGACGCATACCTCGAAGCGGACGGCACGCAGGCCATCAATACCGGCTACTTGCCCAATCCGGAAACGAAAATCGTTGTTGATTTCCGGATGGTGGAGGTGATGGGGCAGATGCGTCCTTTCGGCGAGGCCAACACCATGAACGCCGAACTCTACATCGACGGTTCAGCGACGGGGTCGGGCAATTTCGCGTTTGGGGTTGGGGATATCTGGACCAAGTCGAAGACGATGGCGGCGGACTTGAAACGGCATGTGGCCACGCTTGACGTCAAAAATAAGGCCTGTTCCATCACCACGGACGGGAAAATCTCCCTTTCCGGGACCATCACAAACGACTGCACGAAGACGGCCGGTCACCCCCTTGCGATTTTCGCCAAATCGATCAATGCGGGCGGCACTTCATTCAGCGGACGCGCGAAAATGCGGCTGTATTCGGCCAAGATTTACGAGTCGGGCGTGCTCGTGCATGAATTCCTGCCGTACAAAAACGGCGCAGTGATCGGCCTTTGCGACACCGTGACCGGCACGGTCAAAGCCGACGCGCTTTCGTCCGCCACGGCGTTCCAGATCGGCGGCATGGGCGTGGACGGCGGCGGGTCGGCCTTTGAGGTCGCGCCTCAGAATACGAAGGTGGGCCCCAACAAAACGGCCACGCTCACGGCCTATGCGGCGGGCGCGGTTTCCTACCGATGGACGAAAGACGGGGGCGTTGTCGCGGGTGAAACCGCCGGCAGCCTGACAGTTGCTTGGGAAAAGACGCCGCAACAGAGCGTGTATGCGGTGACGCCGGTGTATTCCGTCAACGGCAGGGCCGCCGAGGGCACGGCGGCCGAGGCTGCCGTGGAGAACCTGTCGCGCGGCACCGTGATCTGCATTCGCTGATGAGGCCGAAAGGGAGCATGCACCGCAGAATTAGGCTTGTTGTCTGCGGAAGCGTGATACAATACATGCAAAGGAGAAGGGGAAAGATGAGAAACGTGATGTTGTTCCTGGCGCTCGCGTTGGCAGGTGCTGCCGCGCAGGCCGAGGTGATGCTCACCCCGTGGGGCGAGAAGGTGACGAGTGAAAACTGCTGGCGCGAGTATCCGCGGCCGCAGATGGCGCGTGCGGACTGGCAGTGCCTGAACGGCGACTGGGACTATGCGATCACCGCGATCACCAATACGCCGGGGCGCCCGGAGAAATGGGACGGAAAGATCCGCGTGCCTTTCGCGCTTGAGGCGCCGCTTTCCGGCGTCAAGGGACGCCTCCTGCAGCCGCAGGAATATCTGTGGTACACGCGCGACCTCGAACTCGACCCCAAGCCGGGCGAGAAAATCCTGCTGCATTTCGGTGCGGTGGACTTCCGGGCGATCGTGTATCTCGGACACGACGAGGTCGCGGCGACGCCGCACGACGGCGGGCAACTGCCGTTCACCGTGGATCTGACGCCGTACGCGAAGAAGGGCGCGAACACGCTGACGGTGCTGGTGTGGGATCCGACCGAGGACTTCATCCAGTCCCGCGGCAAGCAGGCCTTCCGCACCCACGCCTGCTTTTACACGCGCATGAGCGGCATCTGGCAGACGGTGTGGCTGGAGACGGTGCCGGAACGGCATATCGCCGACTACACGGTCGTGACGGACATTGAAGCCGGCACGGTGACGTTCAACGTCGCGGTCGACGGGCTCAAGTACGGCGACACGGCGACCGGCACCATCGCGGTGACGGAGGGCGGTAAGGAGATCGCGGCAGGAACGTTCAAGCCGGGCGAGGCGTGCACGATCAAGATGCCCGCCGGCTTCGGGCGGTGGAACCCCGAGTCACCGAAGCTCTACGACTTCACGGCGAAGTTCGGCCGCGACGCGGTCAACGGCTATTTCGCCATGCGCAAGTTCGAAAAACGCCGGGACGCAAAGGGCGTGTGGCGGTTCTATCTCAACAACGAGCCGTACTACGTGATGGGCACGCTCGACCAGGGATGGTGGCCGGACGGACTCCTCACACCGCCTTCGGACGAGGCGATGGTGTTCGACATCACGACGCTGAAGGCGTGCGGGTTCAACACGATGCGCAAGCACATCAAAGTCGAGCCGCTTCGCTATTACTACCTGTGCGACAAGCTCGGGCTCCTCGTCCTTCAGGACATGCCGTGCAGCAGTGTCGACGCGCGCGGCCCGTTCGACTGGCAGACGGTGAAGGGCTACGGGCTCTACCGCGTGGAGCTGAAGGGCATGATGGACCTCCTGCAGAAGGTGCCGTCGATCGTGATGTGGATCCCCTACAACGAGGGGTGGGGCCAGCATGATCAGAACCTGACGCACACGACGCTCGACTTCGTGAAGAAACACGATCCCACGCGGTTGGTGAACGGCCCGTCCGGCTGGGCGGATTTTGAAGGCGGGGAAGTTTACAACGCCAAAGGCCCGGGCCCGCGCCGCATTCTGACGGCGCACCGGCCGGCAGGCGAGTGCGAGGCGGCGGATGCGGTGGACTACCATTATTATCGCGGGCCGAAAATGCCGCCGCTCAACGACCGGCGCGTTTCGTTCCTCGGCGAATTCGGCGGACTCGGGCATCCGGTCGAAGGTCACATTTGGCGCACGTTCGACCAAGCGGCGTCGCTCGGGGGAGAACGGAGCGGCGACTGGGGCTACGGCGGCATTGAAGACACGAAGACGCGTGAGGGCCTTGAGAAAACATACCTGGGTCTGATGGAGGAGCTCGGCAAACTTGCCGGATGGGGGCTCGCCGGGTCAATTTATACCCAAACGACGGACGTGGAGATCGAGATCAACGGACTGCTCACCTACGACCGCAAGGTGCTCAAGTACAATCCCGCGGTGCTCAAGCTGGCGCATGCGGCGGTGATCGCCAAAG
>CAZOIS010000055.1:0-26433 GCA_964579865.1 uncultured Lentisphaeraceae bacterium
TCGACGACGCCTGGGAAGTGCTGGCCGAGCCGATCCAGACCGTGATGCGCAAGCTCGGCAAGGCCAATCCGTACGAGCAGCTCAAGGAGCTGACGCGCGGCAAGAAGATGACCGCCGAGATCATGCGGCAGTTCATCGAGGGGCTCGACATCCCCGCCGCCGACAAGCAGCGCCTGCTCGCGATGACCCCGGCCTCCTATACCGGTATTGCCTCCAAGCTCGTCGACGCGATCCAGTAGTCACTCCGAAAGGCGCAAAGCGCCTGCAAAACGTTTCTGCCGCCTCTAATGGCCCGCACCATCCGCAGAGTGCTGACTAGCATCGGCAGAACTGTTTCGCGGCTTGCTGTTCAAGTAGGAACTCGGTTGTTCCGCAGCCTCGCGGGCATTGTCAAGGTTCGCCCTTAACAATTTAATCCAATCGGGCGGCAATGAGACGCGTCCGTCGCCACGCTCAACATCATCGACAAAAGAGCTCACAAGCAACCGGATCAAAGCCGATATATTTGTTCCCGCTCGATGGGCGATCTTCTGAAGCTGCTTCTTTTCGTCGGCATCGAGACGCACGGGCAATGACGCTTCTTTTCGCATGGTTGGGCAAGCTTATCACGCTTCCCGTTGCGGGTCAAAAAGTGGTTGAAGTCACAAAATAGAAAACCGTTGCGCGGATGTAGAGCATTGCACTACACTGAAGGAATGAATGACCCGGAGAGTGAATCAGTGATCCCCGTAAAAATACCCATTGACCTTGCGAAACGCGTCGAGCGCGTCGCTGCGGAACTGGGCATCACCTCAGCGGAAGTCGTTCAAACCGCCATTCGCCAAGGACTGAAACAAGCCGCCGAAGTCAGCCCCCAGCGCCAGAACGCATCCGAGACGCCGAAGAACAGGTAAGCTTACGCATGTCACGCTACGGGGAACTCTCGAAGGCCGAATTGGTCGCGCTGCTCGAACAACGCGATCGGCGCGATGCAACGCGCTTCGGACTGGTCTGGGACGCACGCGCGGCGGACCGCGACACGGCGCTGAACACCGACTTCGTCGCCCTGGATTTGGATGCCGAGCTGTCGTGCGGAAACGCGCCGTGGCGCAACCTGATTGTCGAGGGGGACAACTACGACGCGCTGCGTCACCTGCGCATGGCCTTCGCCGGCAGCGTGAAATGCATCTATATCGATCCGCCCTACAACACCGGCAACCGCGACTTCGTCTATAACGATCAGTTCGTCGACCGCGAGGACGCCTGGCGGCACTCCAAGTGGTGCGACTTCATGTTCCGGCGACTTCAACTCGCCAAACGCCTGCTCGCCCCCGACGGCGCCATCTTCGTCTCCATCGACGACAACGAGATTTTTACACTCGGCATGCTCATGAACCGGGTGTTTGGAGAATCGAATTTCGTAGCCAACGTTATTTGGCAAAAACGGACATCGCCCGATGCCCGCATCGATTTAGGCCCGGCGCACGACTATATTCTGGTGTGGAGCAAGAGCAAGGGCGACATTACTTTAAATAAAATTCAATTTCGTGAAGACCAGCAGAAGAATTACAAGAATCCAGACAATGATCCCCGGGGGCCTTGGACATCAACTGATTTCACTGCACAAGGATATCGTCCTAATCAGATGTACGCGATCACCACGCCAGGTGGAACAACGTACGAACCACCACATGGTAGGTGTTGGGCAAATGTCGAGTCTGTCTTTAAGCAACTTGTTGAGGACAATCGCATGTGGTTCGGGACAAATGGAAAATCACGACCCCGTTCAAAAACATACTTGTCTGAAACAGAGGGCATTCGTTCTTGGACATGGTGGTCCAATACGGAAGTCGGACATAATCAAGAAGCCAAGAAAGAAATCATCCGTATTCTCGGAACCGATAGCGACACGATCTTCTCCACGCCGAAACCCGTCCGACTATTAGAACGTGTTGTCCAACTTGTCACCGGCCCGGACGATCTTGTTCTCGATTTCTTCGCGGGATCGGGGACGACGGCACACGCGGTTCACAAGGTGAACGCAGCCGACGGAGGCCATCGACGTTGCATTCTCGTTTCGAGTACGGAGGCCACAACCGACGCTCCGGAAAAAAACCTGTGCCGCGATGTGTGCGCGAAACGCGTGCAGCGCGTGATCGAAGGGTTCAACGGCACGCCGGGCCTAGGCGGAGACTTCGCCTACCTGCGTTGCCGACGGGTGCCCGCAGGACGGCTGCTGCACCTTGACCACGCGGCCATTTGGACGGCGCTGCAACTGATCCACTGCCATCGGCTCGCGCCGTACATCACAGACGCACCGTATCAATTCGCAGAAGAGGACGGGCAAGCGCTCGTTTATGTGCCGCGGTTCCGGCGGACTGACGCAGAGATGCTGCGCCAGCGACTGGACGCGGTCACATCGGCAACCGTTTTCTCGTGGCAGCCGGACGCCTTGCGCCAACAGGTGCAGGGTAGCCATGTTCAGCACGAATCGGCGGCCGAGTACCTGTCGCGGAAGTTTGCGACGGGGGAGAATGTATGAGCGCAAAACTGTCCCTCACGCGGTTTCAGCAGGATGCCGTCGAAAGCGGCGTGGCCGTGCTGCGGCAGGCCCAGGCTCTGTTCGATGCGGCAATCGACGCGGCGAGCCGCAGCATAACGGCCGCCCACAACGGGTGCCTGTTGATCGAAGCGCCGACCGGTTCTGGCAAAACCCTGATGGCCGGACAGATCGTTGAAACCTTTTCCGCAAAAGAACACGTGGTGTGGTTCTGGTTCGCGCCGTTCAAGGGCGTGGTCGGACAGACCAAAGCCTTTCTCGGCGACCAGTTCGCCGGACTGCGTTTGCGCGAATTGACGGAAGACCGCAACCTCGAGGACAGCGCGGACGGCGACGTGTTCGTGACCACGTGGCAAACCGTGGCCACGCGCGTGCTCGACCGGCGTAACGTGCGGAAAGTCACCGAAAGCCTCGATTCGGTGGACCTGCTGATCGAGGGATTACGCAAACAGGGCTTTCGGATCGGCGTGGTGGTCGACGAAGCGCACCACAGCTTCCACGGCCAGACTCAGGCGGGCACGTTCTTTCGTGACGTTCTTTCACCGGAATACGCCCTGTTGGTCACGGCGACGCCGGATGACGCGGAGTTGGCGACGTTTGAAAAGACGATGAGCATCGCGCCGGAGCAGCGCATCCGCATCGGGCGCGAAGACGCGGTCGAGGCCGGGCTGATCAAATCGGGTGTGCGCTGCGCAGCTTACATGATCGAGCCAGAGAAGGCCAAGCTTATTGACTTGGAAGAGCTGGCCTTGCGCGATGCCTTTACTGCGCACCGGGGAATCAAGCAGGCGCTGGCCGAAGCGGGAGTGGATATCACGCCGCTATTATTGGTACAGGTCGACTCGAAGGATGACGAGGCCGAAGCCAAGACCGAGAAAAGCGTAGCCCGGGTGAAGGGGCGACTGCTTGCGCTGGGCTTTACGAAAGAACAGATCGCCGTTCATACCGCCAAGGAACCGGACGCCGGGCTTCTCGCGATCGCCAACGACATGACGCGCGAAGTGTTGGTTTTCAAAATGGCGGTGGCATTGGGTTTCGATGCGCCACGCGCCTTCACGCTGGTTTCCATGCGGGCCACGCGCGACCCCGATTTCGGCGTTCAGTTGGTCGGGCGCATCTTGCGCGTTCACCGTCGCCTACAGGCGGGAGCGCGGAAAAAGACACTCCCTGAGCGGTTGCGATACGGATACGTGTTTCTGGCCGATCCCGCGACGCAGGAGGGGCTCGATATCGCTGGCCAACGGATCAATCAGGTGCAGACCGAATATGCCAAAGTCTGCGGTTCCACGGTGATGCTGCGGCTCGGAAACGGACTCAGCGTGCAACACACAACGGATGGGCAGACCGTACTTTTCCAGGAAACGGCAGGGGCTTTCGCAACGGTGGACAACGCGGCGGAACCCAAGGGAACGCCCTATCAGAACACACCCTTCGAAATGACCTTTGATTTCGCGCGGTTCGGCATAGGTGATACGGAGGGGCAAACCCTTGCGGCCCATACGGCCGGCCACAGCCTTCCTATTATCGGCCGGTTCCGCTATGCGCTACGCCCCGCCGTACCCAAGCGATTCAAAACCGTCGAGGCGATGGCCGATAACGAGGCCACCGAAGAGGACTGCGCCAATCGTTTCGCGGTGTCGGCCCGCGAAGTGCTTGAGGCGATGGCGGGACGGATCAACGTGCAGCGGCGAACGCTGGAGGTGTTCACGCACCAGATGGAGTTTGATCTGGTCGGCGCGGAACTTGATCCTGTCGAGTTGGCGCGGCGAGCTGAAAAGACGTTACTGGCGTCCACCATGTTTGATGCAAAGGCTCTGCGTGAGTTGTTGGAGCGCAAGATTGCGACGACTTTACACGAATTGGCGATGAAAGAAGCCGATGATGAAGAGGCTGTGGCACGGTTTCTCGACACCCTTTTGGCGCGGCATCCCGAGCTTTTGACAAAGGCGCAAAAAGCCGCGATCACCGCCACGCTGGAAGTACGCATGGCGGCGGATCTTCCGTGCGAGTTAACGTCCGAAAGCGGGCTCACCACCTCGGCCCGCAACGTCTATGGCGTTTATCCCGAAGGCTTGAACACTTGGGAACAAGCGTTCGCAAAGTGGCTCGATGGCGACACGCTGGGGATCGTACAATGGTGGCACCGTAATCTACCGCGTTTGCCGTGGTCGGTAAATGTGCCGTTGCCCGATGGGCGCGGATTCTTTCCCGACTTCGTGGTCGGCATCAACGGACGCAAAACCGAAGACGGCGCTTTGCTGGCCGATCCCAAATGGGGCTTCGACCGCATGGAGGAGGCGCCGAAAGCCGGAGCCCGACACCCGGCCTACGGCAGCGTGTTAGTGCTCTACCGCGAACGAGACGCCCGGTGGCTGACGGTGCGGTACGACGCCAAACGCGACCGCGCTTATACCGACCGAGAATTCTTTCTCAGCGATGCGACAGGTTTTTAAGCAAGCCGGTTCCAAGGTCGTCAAATCGCGGCCAGTCCGGCTTCCGCACGCGCCGGACCGGGGATGTGCATGGCGTCGTTCGGAACCCCGAACGCCAGCAGCCCCAAGACCTGTTCCAGAACCGCGCCGAGGCCGAAAGCTTCCGTGTTATTGAACACGATGCGCGTGCGTGTCGCCGGCTCGGACTCGGCCTTGCCGCGCCGCGACACCTCCAACGCCAGACCGGTGTACGGTTCGGCCTGGCGGGTCAGGTTGATGAGCGTCGTCGTGCTGCGGCTGTCGTGATACAGCCCCTTGCCGTCCGCCACGGTCGCGGCCAGCCCTTTGAAAACCGGCAGCATCTGGCAGAGGTCGCTGAAATTGAGTTTCACGGTGATGCGGTTCGGCCAATCGAACGTGGCGTACTGTCGGCCGCCTTGCCCGGCCGAGCCCGAAGCCACACTTTTCTGCTGGGCGAGCGTCAGGAAGACCGCGCCGTCCCGGTCGCCGCAGGCCGGAACGACCTCGAACCGCGCCGCACTGCCGGACCATTTGCCGTTGGCGTGATAGAACGAAAGCTGCGGCCGATAGGTGCGGGTCGGCGCGTCGTTGTCGAAAAGCTTCTGAGCCGTATCAGGGATGTTTGTGCTGTTGTTCATGTCCGCCTCCTCGCTTGTTGGCTGCTTTCCGTCTCACGATCCGTTCGTGAAAACGCCATGACCTTAGCACACCCGCGAGGTCCGCATGTCGCCCGCCAAGCGACATTTTCATCAGGCGCCCAAAAACGGCACTTCCCCGGATCACACCATGAGGATCGGCTGGTTGAACGTGTCCAGCGCATCGTTGATTTTAAACAGGTCGTACTCGCCCCGCTCGACAAAGAACCGGATGATGAGATCGAAGGGCGCGCTGCCGGAGAGCGCATAGCCGGCCGAAACGAGCAGCGCCCGCGTCTGATCCAGCGAAAGGCGCAAAGCCAGCGCGAAGGCGATCACGGTGACTTTCTTGGGCTGATAGCGGGGGTCGCTCCGGATCTTCGAGAAAAGCTTGCGGTCGACATGCGCGCGCTTGTAGATCTCCACCTCGCTGCAGCCGCTCGCCCGGATGTGCGCCAGCAGACGCCGCGAGAACGAAACCTCCGCGCGGGCGAGATAGGAGGCCAGTCCCGCCGGCGGCTCGCAAACGCGTCCCGGCGGCGGCCCGCCCTCTTCCGCCGGCAGCCGGACAAGATACGCGCGCAGCGCACTCAGCGTCTCGGCATCCAGGCGCGGCATCGGCCCGGTGCGGCGACACTCGTCTGTTCCATACGCCATAGCGGCACACCTTTTCGCGACCGTGACAACGGCTGGCTGTTTTCGGGGATCAACCGCGCCGCCTGCGCCCCCTCTCCTTCTTGGGACGCTCAGGCGTTTTTCTTGATGGTGAGGATGTTCTTGCCGTCCTTGTACTCGTAGTCGATGCTGTCCATGCTCTTCTTGACGAGCAGGATGCCGAGGCCGCCGATCTCGCGCTCCTCGACCGGGAGCGAGGTGTCCGCGTCTTTTTTCGCCAGGGGATTGTAAGGCTTCCCCTGATCAAGGAACTGGATCACCACCTGCAGCGGCGCGTTGTCCACAGCGCAGCGGACCGTGGCCTCTCCCACCTCCGGGCGATACGCATAGTGGGCGATATTGACGAAGATCTCCTCGACCGCCAGCTCAATCTGCATCCGCGCTTTCAAAGGGCAGGCGGAAGTCTCCAGCTCGGCCGTGACGAAGTCGATCACCGCCTGCAAGTTTTCAGTCTTGGCCGGAAGGCTCATCTCTTTCATTGCGGTCCCCTCCCTTTGTACTCGATCCCGAGCATGGTGATATCGTCCGCCTGTTCCGCGCCCGCCGCGAACAGGTCGATCGCCTGCTTGATGTGCCGCAACAGACGGGTCACATCCATGTTCCGCGCGGCCTCGGCGTTCAGCGTGGCCTCCAGCCGCGACTCCGAAAACAGCGCCTGCCCGGGGTTCAGCGCTTCGGTCACGCCATCGGTGTAGAGATACAGCGTGTCGCCCGCATTGAACTGGAGCGTGTTCTGGCTGTAGCGGATCCCCTCCACGCCGCCCAGCACAAAACCGGGCGGAACTTTCAGCCACGCGTACGGGCCGCCGGCCCGTTTCAGCAGCGGCGGATTGTGCCCGGCATTGACATAGGTGAACGTCCCCGTATCAAGCTCCAGCAGGCCCATGAAGGCCGTGACGAACATTCCCACTTCGTTGTTCGCGCAAAGATGCTTGTTCGCCTCCGTGAACACCTTGTCGGGCGAAGCGCCCGACTCCGCCAGATTCTGAATCAGGGTTTTCGCGGTCATCATGAAGAGCGCCGCGGGAATCCCCTTGCCCGACACATCGGCGATCAGCACGACCAGACGGCGTTCCCCGATCAGAAAGAAATCGTAGAAATCCCCGCCCACCTCTTTGGCCGTGTGCATGGTGGCGTAGACCTCGAACTCCGTCCGCTCCGGATAAGGCGGGAACACGTTCGGCAGGGAAGACAACTGGATGGCGCGCGCGAATTCCAGCTCGGCGTCGAGCCGGGCCGCCGCCTCGCCGATGGCGTTTTTCAAGGCCGCGACCGTCGAATTGATACCCTCCGAGAGCGCGGCGAACTCGGTGTTGGTCTTGACCTCGACCCGCTCGCCCAAATCCCCCTTGGTGATTCTCTCGAGTGAGCGGTTGACGCTGTAAATCCCGTCGATCACCACCCGCTGCACAAGGAAAGAGACGAGCACGAACACCACCGCGAAAAGGATCAGGTTACAGACGACCAGCAAGGCCCCCATCTCATTCCGTCCGACATACATCTCGGAATGCGGCAGGATGCCAACCAGCACGTACTCTTCATACCGCTGCGACAGGCCGATGTATTTCACGCCCTGGAGGGTCACGAGAAAGTCTGACTCCCCGGCGATCTGGGCGGGGGTAAAGCCGTATTCCGCCAGGCTCTTGCCGACAAACGCGCGGTCGTTGACACTGACGATCTTGCCGGCATGGCCGATGATAATCCGCCCTTTTTTTCCGATGCGCAGGCCGGCGGAAAGGTTCTCGATATCGGCCACCTCCATCGCCGTCTGCAGCCGCTTGGGATGGTAGCCGATTTGGACGATGCCGGGCATGCCGATGCGGGCGACGCCGGCATACTGGAACATCTCGCCGCTGATGCCTTTTTTCTTCGGCTCCTGCGCCAAGGCGAAATCCGGATCGCGCAACGCGGGCATGAATGCGCCGGACTGGTCGGAGGCCGACATGTCGTACCCCTCATATTTGGCCGGAACGCTGGCGATCAGGATGCCTTTCTCGTCCGACACATGGAGCTCATCCACGTCCAGCCGGCGACAAATCTCTTCCAGCTCCGCGCGGTCCTTCAGCACCGAGGGCTGAAGCGCAACCATTTTCGCGAACGCCCGGGCTTTGGCCAGCGCCGTGGCGTCCGCGATCGCACGGATCGTGGCCACGTTCTCGCGGTTCATCACGATCTGCTTCCGCGCATCCTCCATTTTCAGCCTGATGAGCCCCACCGCATTGTTCTTGGCTTGGCGGGTCTCAATGGAGAAGGAGAGCCCGAAGGTCACCAGAAAGGCGACCGCCACAAACAGGAAAAGCCATTTTTGAAAGGTTTTGCGCATAGGGCTCACAGGCTATTCGAAAGTCAGGATTTCCGTAAAGCCCGTCAGCTCGAAAACTTCCCGGACCGTCTCGTGGACGTTGCGGACGACCATTCCCTCGCGCTTGCCCATCTGCTTCTGGAGCGAAAGGATCACGCGCAGACCGGCGCTGGAAACATAAACCAGCTGCCCGAAATCCAGCGTCAGGTGCGTGACGCCGTCCAGCGAGGTTTTCAGCGCCTCCTCGAGCTGCGGCGCGGTGGCGGTATCCAGCCGCCCCGCAAGCGCCATCGTCAACTTGTCTCCCTCTTGCCGCTTCGTCAGTGTCATGTCGTCTATCTCCTTAGATCGTGAGTCTCAGTTTGTTTTTTCCCTCGGCGGACACGCAGGACTGCGTCTTGATCAGCCGCGTGAGAATTCGGACGGAAAGGTCGTCCTCTTCGACGTCGTCTTCGAGCGGGTTGTGCGGCGCTCCGGCGTAGCACAGCGTCAGCTCGACCGCGCCGTTCTCTTCGGCATAACCGACGCTGATTGTGATGTCCACGCAAGCCCCCTGCCGCGCGAGAAGCTTATTCATCACCAGCTCCTCGATCACCAGCTGGATATTGTAGATCTGCTTCTGCGACAGCATCTGTTTCCGGCCGAACTCCTCGATGCCCGCGTTGAGGCTGTAGAAGTCGAAATCCCTGGACCGGATCTCGAACACGAACGTCTTGATCTTGTGGATGAAAGCGCGCGTCTTGTCCCGCTGCGGCTTCTCGAAGATCTGCAGCGGCGGGCCTTCCTCGTAGATGACCCCCTCGTCCATGAACAGCACGCGCGAGGAAACGTCCCGCGCAAACTTCATCTCATGGGTGACGATCATCATGGTCATGCCCTCGCCGGCCAGTTTGCGGACCACCGCCAGGACCTCGCTGACCATCGTCGGATCGAGCGCGGAGGTCGGCTCGTCGAACAAGACGATCTCCGGGCGCATGGCCAGCGTCCGTGCGATGGCGACGCGCTGCTTCTGTCCGCCGGACAATTCGTCGGGGTAGGCATACGCCTTTTCCGCGAGCCCCACCATCGCGAGCAGCCTCATGCCTTCGTCGAAGGCCGCTTGGCGACTCATCTTCAGGAGATCGACCGGCCCGAGCATGATGTTTTCGATCACCATCAGGTGCGAGAACAGGTTGAAGGACTGGAAGACCATCCCCATCTTCTGGCGCAGCTTGAAGACGTCGGTCTTCTTGCCGAGCAGATTGACGCCGTCGATGAGAATCTCGCCGCCGGTCGGCGTATCGAGCAGGTTGAGACACCGCAGGAACGTGCTCTTGCCGGTCCCCGAAGGGCCGATGATGGAGATCACCTCGCCTTTTTTGATCTCGACGCTGACGTCTTTCAGAACGGCGGTCTCGCCGAAGAACTTGGACAAATGTTTGACGCTGATCATGAGCGCACCACCCCCTTCACCACGCGCTTCCGCTGCTTCGGATCGACTTTCAGTTCCACCAGCGACAGCAGGGCCGTCACGACATAAGCGATGGCGAAGTAGATCAGCGCGGTGGCGATCAGCGGAAAGAAGGCTTCGTACGTGCGGCTCCGGATGATGTCGCTCATTTTGGTCAGGTCCTGGATGGCGATGTAGCCGACCACGGAGGTCATCTTCAACATCGAAATGAACTCGCCTTTAAAGACCGGCAGCTCGTGCCGCACCGCCTGCGGGAGCGTGATTTTGGCGAACACCCGCACCTTGTTGAACCCGAGCGCGACCGCCGCCTCAAGCTGCCCCTTATCCACCGCGTCGATGCCGGCCCGCATCATCTCCGAAACGTAGGCGGCGAAGTTGATGGAAAAGCCGACGACCGCGACCAAGACCGCATTGACGTCCACGCTGCCGAACACGATGTAATACAAGATCATCAGCAACACGACGATCGGCGTGCCCTGCACCGACCGGATGAAGACCTTGGCCGGGACGTAAAGCCAGGCGGATTTCGCGCGGCGCAGCGTGCAGACGCCAAAGCCGAGCAGCGTGCCGAAAACCGCGGACAGCGCCGAGATCAGCAGGGTCACGCGGATGCCCTGCAACACCAGCTTGTAGCGGCCTTCCACCAAAAACGTGCGCCGAAAACTCTCGGCGAAACTTGCGCAGAGCCGCGTGCCGCGAGTCGGCGCCGTTCCGCCGGCGTTCCCCTCCGCCACCATGACAACCACCCCGCCCTTGTAATTGGGCTCGCTGAACAGCACCGACTTGGCGCGCTCCTCCGTCACCGTGATCCCGCACCCCGCCATGTCGCTCTTGCCCGCCACCAGCGACGGGATGATCGCGGGGATGTCCAGCTCGACGAACTCCAGCTTGCGGCCGAGTTTTTCGGCGATCACCGACACCAGTTCGATATCGTAGCCGACCAACTTTCCGTCTTTGACGTAGGCGAACGGCGCGAGATTGCCGTTCGTGGCGAACCGGAGCGCGCCGCTGCCGCCCGGTGCCGCACGCGACGGAAGAATCTTGGCCGCCTCGTCCGGGCCGAACCACTTGTCCTCAAGTCTTTTGAGCGCGCCGCTGCTCCGCATCTCGCGCAATGCGGCGTTGACCTGGTCCCTGAGCGCGGCTTGATTCTTCGCGAAGGCGAATGCGTAGCCGTCCGAGCTCAGCCGTCGCTTCAAGAACGTCAGTCCCGGCGTCGTGTTGACGATGTCGCGCGCGACGGGCTCATCCACCAGAAAACCGCTGATCTTCCCCGCCTTGACCGCCACGATCTGATCGGAAAGGGTGTTGAAATACTCGGGGAGTGCCGCGGCCATCTGCTCCTTCTGCAGCCGGTCATAGGAAGAGCCCGTCAGAACACCGACTTTCTGACCGTCGAATTGCGCGAGTTCCGCCGCCGTTTGCGCGACGACCGGTTTCTTGACCAAGGCGACCTGCGGGTTGTCGAAATACCGCGCGGTGAAGTTGACCTTCTCCCTGCGCTCCTTGGTCGGCGTCATGTTGGAAATGATCACGTCCGCCTTGCCGGACTGCAGCGCGATCACCAGCGCCGAGTACTGCATGTCGCAGAACTCCACGCGCAGGCCCAGCTCGAAGGCCAGGCGCTCGATCAGCTCGCAGTCGAGCCCCGCGAAAGCGTTGTTCCTCACGAAGCAGATGGGCTCACGATTGGCCGCGACCGCGACGCGCAACACCTTGCCGGCCGGGTGGCGCGGGATCTCGGTGATGTCGTAATCCTCGCCGCCCTCCTTGATCCAGCGGGAAATGATCCGGGCCAGCGTCCCGTCCTCCCGGAACCGCGCGAGCACCTCATCGAGCTGCTTCAGCAGCGCGTCGTTCCCCTTCGCGACAGCGATGGCCGGCCCCTCGTTCATCAGCCGCTCCGGCAGAAACGCCAAGTCCCGGTTATGCTTCACGAAATTGAGCGCCGTGGTGTAGGCGGTGATCACGTAGTCCAGCTTGTTGCCCTGCAGCGCGGTGACCGCGTCGGCGATATTGTCATAGCTGCCGACGCTCGCGCGGGGATACTTCTCTTCCATATAGAACTCGGCGACGGAGCCCGTCATCACGCCCACGCGTCCGGTGGCGAGCTTGCTGAGGTCCGTGACCGCCCGCCCCGCTCCCCCGGGGCCCGCACTTTCCGCCGCCGCCTTCTTGATCAGCAGGGCCTGCCCGCCGGAATAATAGGGGATGGTGAAATCCACGCTTTTCTTGCGCTCTTCCGTGATGGTCATACACCCCGCGACCATGTCGACCTTTTCGGCCTGGAGCGCGCTGAGCAGCGCGCCGAAATTCATCGGCACCCGCTCGATCTTCATGTTCAGGGCGTGCGCGATGCGGACCGCCAGCTCCACGTCGAGCCCGAGCGACGCGCCCTGGTCGCCGACGTAGCTCATCGGTTCGGTCACCGTGTCGTGCCCGAAGCGGATGACGCCAGCGCGGCCGTCGAACCCGTCCTGGCCCGCCAGGTCGGGAAGTTTTTTGGAGGACGCATCGGCTCCGAACCACTTGTCCTCCATCGCCTTCATCGTGCCGTCTTTTTTGAAGCGTGCGATCACTTCGGACGCCTTCTGGCCCAGCGGATCGCCTTTCCGGACGGCCAAGCCATAGTGGTCCACGCAGATCAGCTCCGGCAAGATCGCGAGATCGGGGAACTGCGCCGCGACCAGCCGGGCCACCGGCGCATCGGCGGCCCACGCGGCAACCTTGCCCGCGCGGACGGCCTGGATCATCGCGGAGGCGTCGTTGAAATACATGTGCGTCACATCGGGCACCACACGATCGATGCTGACGTCGAATGCCGTTCCCGTCAAAGATGCGATCTTCTTGCCCTTGAAATCGGCCAGGCGGGTCAGCGGCTTGCCCGCGGCTTGCGGCTCTCCCTCTGTCCCAGAAGATATCGGCGCCTCAGAGCCAGACGTGGCCGGAGTGTCGCGCTCCTCTTGTGAACACCCCAGCAGCAGCCACAGTCCCAACGACACAGAAAACGCAACACGCCCATTGCGCCCCGCTTTTTGCATGATTCTCAATTCGCTCCATCCCTTCTGCCCGGACGCGTCGCCATCCGTCTGAGCCCCATCTTGAATTTGGATGGATTATACCACGCTTCCCGACTGGGTAAAGCCTTGGAGTTCCCTCCTTCTCACTCCCTCGGCTTCACGTTCCAGACCGTCAGCGCGCACAGCAAAGAAAGCAGCGACGCGCCGATCCAGAACACGGCGATGTGATCCACTGCGTATTCGCTCCCGTTGAAATGAAAGACCGTGTGCGCAAAATCGTAGACTTTCTTGCCGCCCTCGAGCGTCCCCTGCGACTTGATCAGATAGCCGCTCACAATGTCTTGGATTCCCGCGCCGAGGTACGAGGCGATGCCGACGACGCCCAGCGCCGCTCCTGCCGCGTTTTTCGGCGCCACGTCGACGGCCATCAGCCCGCCCAGGAAACAGAAGAGCACGCCGATCGAAGTCCCGAACAGCACCATCGCCAGCACGTCCACCGCCTTGTTCGCGCCCGGCACAAGCAGAAAGAGGCAGAGCGCGACGGTGTTCATCACGCCGAAAATCAGCGCGGGCGCGTTGCGCCGGCCGCCGAACAGCTTGTCCGAGATCACGCCGGAAAAGAGCGTGCCGAAGAGGCCGCACATCGCGTTCACGGAAATGATCGAGCTGGCCTCAAGGTTGGTATACCCCTTCTTCATCTCAAGGAAATAGATGCCCCAGCTGTTGATCGCATAGCGCGACACGTAGATGAAAGCGCTCGCCAGCGCGATCATCCACACGGCCCAGTTGGTCAGCACCGCCTTTTGACCCGCCCCCACCGAGACGTGGTCCTTCGCCTCCTCCGGCGGGATCGCCTCCCCCGACCAGTCGGCGATCGGCGGCAAGCCCCGGCTCTGCGGGCTGTCCCGGTACAGGGTCCACGCCAGCACCACGCCGACCAGGCCGAACAGCGCCGCGCCCGCAAACCCCCACTGCCAGCCGAACGAGGAGACGGCCAGCGACGTCAGAATGAAAGTCAGCGCCTCTCCCAGGTTGTGGCTCGTGCACCAGATGCCGTAGTAGGTCCCGCGCTCCCGGTTGCTGAACCAGCGGGCCAGCCCCACCACGCTGGCCGGCGCACCCATGGACTGCGCGTAGCCGTTGATGCCCCACAGCACCGCGAACAGCAGCGCAGGCATACGGAAGCCGAGCGCGAAATTGGCCAGCGCGGAAACGAGCAGGCCGACCGACATGAATTTGCGGATATCGCTGCGGTCCGCCAGAAAGCCGTTCACACACTTGCCGACCGCGTAGGCGAAGAACAGCGCCGAGCCGATATATCCCAGCTGTTCGGTGGTGAGATAGCCCGAGTCCACGAGGGGCTTCTTCATCACGTTCAGGCTCAGGCGGCACACGTAGTAGAGCCCGTAAACCGCCACCATCACGAACACCGCCCGCTGGCGGCACCGGCTGTATTCGGAGGCCAGCGCCTCCCGCGTGCCGGTGACAGGCCGGTGCGGCGCGGGCTCAAAAAATGATAGAAACTTCATGCTTTTTACTCTATCAAACTTGGCCGCACGCAACACCCTGAAACGCTCAGCATCCGGAATCCGCCTGAATCGCCATGGTCGCCACGACGTCGACCCCCGTGCCGCACACGTTCTCCAGCACCACATCGCCGATCCGGACCTGCGGCCGCACACGCACCTGGCGAAGCGCTTCCAGACACGCGAAGATCATGTCTTTCGGCACCGGCCGCGCCGTCTTCACGCTCAGCGGCGCGCGCCGCCCTTCAACCCGCACCAGCGAGGTCACCATGCGCGTCGGGCACACGCACTCCTGCCGCGCATACGCCGCACCGCGTCCGCAGCCCGCGCCGTCCACCGACGTCACGTTCCCGTTTTCGAGCACAACGCTCAGCCGGCAGCCCATGGGGCATCCGATGCAGGTGATCATTTTCGCATTCACGGCTCCACCTCCACGGTCAGCTCCCGCCCCTGCGCACACCGGGCGAGCTGCGCCTTCCGCAGCGTCAGCCGCACCATCTCGCCGGGCGTCAGGATACGGTGCCGCTTGCGAGCGACCTCCTCGCCGTCGACCCTCACCACCACCGCCGCATCCCTGGAAACCGCAGCCGGCCGGAACATCAGAGGGACCTCATCCTGCATGCGCGCGAAGCAGATCGATTGCGGCACAAGGCCACGCACCCCGGCGCCGTCCCGCACCCGCAACACCGCCGCGCGGGAAGGCCGCTGCGATCGCGCGAACGCCGCAGCGTTCCTGCCGGCCTCCGCGGATTCGAGCGTCACATAATCCACCAGATCGTGAACATGCAGAACGTTGCCGCAGGCGAAGATGCCGGGCACGCTGGTCTGCAGCGACTCGTCCACCACCGGTCCCGAGGTGGCCTGCGCCAGCTCGACGCCGGCAGCCTTGGACAGCTCATTCTCGGGAATCAGCCCGACCGACAGCAGCAGCGTGTCGCAGTCGAAACGCTTCTCCGTGCCAGAAACCGGCTTGCGCTGCGCGTCGACCTGCGCGACCGTGACGCCCTCCACACGCTCGCGCCCGTGGATCTCCGTCACCGTGTGGCTCAGCATCAGGGGGATGCCGAAATCGTCGAGACACTGCACCACGTTCCGCGTGAGCCCGCTGGAGAACGGCATCAGCTCCACGCACGCCAGCACCTTCGCTCCTTCGAACGTCATGCGCCGCGCCATGATGAGCCCGATATTCCCCGAGCCGAGAATCACCACGCGGCGCCCCGGCATCCAGCCCTCGAGGTTCACGAAGCGCTGCGCCGTGCCCGCCGTGTAGACGCCAGCCGGGCGCCAGCCGGGGATCATCAGCGCCCCGCGCGTGCGTTCGCGGCATCCCATCGCCAGCACGACCGCCTTGGCGCGGAACTGCTGGAGCCCGCGCGCCGGGCTCACCGCCGTCACCACGCGGTCGCGCGTCACGTCCAGCACCATCGTGTTGCATTGCGTCGGGATCTTGAGCTGCTGCACCTGGCCGACAAACCGCTGCGCATACTCGGGCCCAGTCAGTTCCTCTTTGAAGACGTGCAGGCCGAAGCCCGTGTGGATGCACTGCTGCAGGATGCCGCCCAGCCGTTCGTCGCGCTCCAGCAGCATGAGATTCTCGCAGCCCGCCTCGCGGGCCGCGGCCGCCGCGGCCAAGCCGGCCGGTCCGCCGCCGATGATGAGGACATCAACGGATTGAGGATTAGCAATTAGAGAGTGCTGATTAGCGATTGTTTTCATCGGTCGCCATCTTCGTGTTGCGGCGCGCGGTTCGGGAACTAGCCACCAAGATTGAAATCAATTCATCGGTTTCTTTCAATAGGGGAACAAGGCGCTCGGACGAATCTATCCATTTCGCCCGACAAATGATCTTTAACCAGACATCACTTTCACGCAGCTCTTTCAGCGCGATCTGAATTTTGTGAACAAAATCGTTCCGAGATTCGGAACTGACTGCTTCTCCATAATTCGGCGCGGGCGATGTGCCGCTTCGCAATAGCTGCCCAGCGATATGCCTCCCGGCAACGGTGTCAGGCAAAACCGCAACAAGACTCATCACGCTGACGGCGTAATCAATCAGACGGTCCTGTAGCTCAACCGTTCTCTTATCCATCCGTGCCTCCAATCGCCACTCGCCAATCCCCAATCGCTACTCGCTAATCATCCACGATCCGCCGCCGAATTTCGTCACCTCTTCCGGCGCCAGCCCCAACTCCTCACACAGAATTCCGATGATGCGCGGCGTGCAGAACCCGCCCTGGCAGCGCCCCATGCCCGCCCGCGTGCGGCGCTTGACCCCGTCGAGCGTCCGCGCCCCGATGCGGCAGCGGATCGACGCGCGGATCTCCGCCTCTGAAACCGTTTCGCACCGGCAGACGATGCGGCCATACGCGGGATCACGCGCGACCGCCGCCGCACGCTCCGCCGCGCTCATCGACCGGAACTGCGGCCAGTGCGAAGAGCCGCTCGCGAAATCCTTGCGGCGCGCCGCGCCCAGCTTGCCCGCGATCTGCTCGGCGAGCCAGACGCCCAGCGCGGGCGCGGCGGTCAGCCCCGGCGACTCGATGGCCGCCGCGTTGAAGAAACCCGGCGCGTCCGGAGGTTCGCCCAGCACAAAGTCGCCGCGATCGCCATGCGCGCGCAAGCCCGCAAAGGTCGCGATCACCCCGCCGGCAGGAAAGCCGTTCCATACATGCGCGGCCGATTGGCGGATCTTTTCCAAACCGGCCCCGCTGGTACGTGTGTCGGCTTTATCGTCGAGGTCTTCGGCCGTGGGGCCCACGATCAGCGTGCCGTCCACCGTCGGAGAGACGAGCACGCCCTTGCCCATCGCCGTCGGCACCTGGAACACGGTGGCATGGAACGCATCGGCAAACAGCTTGTCGATCATCAGGTATTCGCCGCGCCGGGGCCGGATCGTGAGCTTTTCCACGCTGACCTGATTGTTCAGATCGTCGGCATAGAGCCCGGCCGCGTTCACGATCATCCGCGCCTCAAACACCTGCCCGTCCTCGGCCTCGACGCGCCAGCCGTCCCCGCATCGTGAAACCCGCTTCGCCCCGCAGCTGAAATGGAACGCCACGCCGTTGGCCGCGGCGTTCTCCGCGAGGCGGAAGGTCAGCTCGTAAGGGCAGCAGATTCCGCCCGTCGGCGCCACCAGCGCCGCGCACACCTCGCTTCCGATATTCGGCTCCAAGGCGCGGACCTCATCCTGCCCGACAATCTTCAGGCCGGGCACGCCGTTCGCCGCGCCGCGCGCTTTCAGTTCCTCCAGCTTGGGAAGATCAGCCTCAGAAAACGCCACGACCAGCGACGAGTTGCGTTGGAACGGCACGCCCAGCTCGCGACACCATGGCTCGAACAGCGCATTGCCCAGCACGTTGAAGCGCGCCTTGTGCGTGCCGGGCTTGGCATCGAAACCCGCATGGACGATGGCGCTGTTCGATTTGGTCGCGCCCTCGGCCACGTCGCACGCCCTTTCCAGCACGACCACACGCAGCGAGAACCGCGCGAGTTCGCGGGCCACCGCGCAGCCGACCACGCCCGCTCCAATGACGATCACATCCGTCATCCGAGATCTCCCAGAGTTTCGACGACGATCGAAGGCGGTGCGCCGCGGTAGGCCGCCAGGCTCTCCCGCGTGGTCTCGCCCGAAAGAACGCAGACGAAATCGATGCCCGCGTTGTCGGCCATGGCCTTGTCGGTGTAAAGCCGGTCGCCCACCACCGCGATCTGCTCCGTCGTGAAGCTCCGCAGCACGGGCACCAGAAGCGAGGGCGACGGCTTGCCGAACACGTGGCTGGGCTCGCGCCCGTTGGTGGTGCGCATCAGCGCGATCACGCCGCCGACATCGGGGATTGGGCCTTCCTCACTCGGGCAGCACGCATCGCCGTGTGTGGTGACATAATCCACCGCAGGGGTGACGTTCAGCAGGGCGGCGGCGCGGCGCAGCTTCTCGTAGGTCAGCTCCGTATCGTACGCCAGGGCGACCAGCTGGTTCACGCCCGGCTCGTAGCCGAAACGCACGCCCGGCAGGCGCTCGCAGAGGTGACGGTGTACAATTGCGTTGGCGACATCGAAGACGGAGGTGTAACCCTGCTCATGGATGTACGTTTCCAGCGTGATCAGCGGCGTCAGGATTTGTTCTTCGCAGACCCGGACCCCCGCGCCGCTCAGCTTGTCGAGATACGCCTGCGGCGTCTTCGAGGTGTTGTTGGTCAGATAGAAAAATGCATAGTCCTCCGCGTGCTCCTTCACGAAACGGATTGCCGGTTCAATCGGGCGGCTCCCCATGAACAGCGTTCCGTCCAGATCGCACACGAAGGCCTTTTTCCGCTGAAGGTCGAAGGCCTGTTGAGCTCGTGTCCCTGCCATTGCGTCTTGCCTCATTTCCTCATCCTGCCGAAACAGCGCGTTCTTCGAAATAAACAAACGCGCGCGCAAGATATTTTTTCGCCACGCGCCAAATATAACAGACGCGGCCCGCCGCGGCGGTTTTCAAACAGGGTATTTTCAGGTTAGACGAACCGCCCGCCCGAGCTCAGACGAACCCCCGGCTAACCCGTTCACTCCGCCTTGCTTCGCGAGGCGCGCCCGAGCGGACCGCCGGAAGCTCCCGCGCGGTCGGCAAACAGCGCCTGGACCTGTGCTTCGGCAAGCGGCATCCCATAAACGCGAACGTCGTCCACGATGCCCCGGCCTTTCGTATTTCCGGCGTTTCCACCCCCGACATGGAAAGCCCCGCCCGGCGCGAACCAGCGGGCGATGGGCCCGCTCGCCCGCACGGTGCCGTCGACGTACAGACTCGCCCGGTTCGTGTTCACATTGTCCCAGACGAGCGCCACGTGATACCACCGCCCCGGCCCGCCCAGTTGGCCCAGGCCGCAGGACACCTCACCCGCGTCTTTGCCCATCCTGAACTTCAGACGTCCGTCGCCGCCGATCCACATCTCCCACAGGTTCGGATTGCCGATGCTGTCGAATACGGTGTTGAAATTGTAGAACGCCTCGGGCTTATACCACAGCGCCACCGTCCCCATTTCTTGAAACGGATACGCGGCGCTCGCGAAATCGTCCACGCCGTCCAGGGCGAGCCCCTGCCCGATGGCCCCGCCCGTGTAGGCCGGCGATCCCGAGAGCGCCGCGTCGAACAACGGCCCGCCGTACCCGCTGTTGGTCGCCGCGCCGTCGAACGTCCAGTGGATCAGCGGACCCGCGCTGGGCTTGGCCCGCACCAGCGTCGCAAGCGTCGCGCCGCAGTCGCTCGTGACCGTCTCGACGCCCATCGCGGCCAATTCTGCAGACCGGCGCACGCGGTTGACCGTCCAGATATGGAAGCTGAGCCCCGCCGCCTTCACGGCGCTCACGAATCCCGGCGTGATGTCCACCGAGTCCTGCGCATCGACGCCCGACGCGTTGCAGGCTTTCGCGGCCGCGACAACCGCCGCGGCGGTCGGGCCCGGCCGCCCGTCTTTCTTCGGGCCGGTGCCCGTCAGCCAGTAAACGCGGTAGTCCGGGAGTTGCCTGCGCACCGCCGTCACGACGTTCGTGTTGAAGCAGATGAAGACCACCCGCTCAGGCGTCGCCTTCGGTTCCGCGGCCAGCACTTCGGACAGGCGAGGCATGATCTCCGTGCCGCACTTGATCTCCACATAGATCTCGAAGCGGTCCCGCGCCAGCGTCAGCGCCTCAGACAGAGTCGGCATCCGCTCGCCCGCGAACTGCTTTCCCTTCCAAGATCCCGCGTCCAACTCGCGCAGTTCGGCCAGCGTGGTGTCGCGCGGCTTCACGTCCTTGCCCGCCGTCCGCTTCGCCGTGCCGTCGTGCAGACAGACGATCTCGTTGTCTTTCGTCAAATAGATGTCGCACTCGAAACCGTCCGCTTTTCTGTCAACCGCCATCCGGAACGCGGCCATCGTGTTTTCGGGCGCACTCATGGATTCGCCCCGATGCGAGATGAACCGCGTGCGCAGCTGTTCCGCATGTGTCCACCCGGTCATCACCAGTCCTGCCATCACAATAGCCATTGTCCGTGTCATCGTCCGTATTTGTCCTTTCTTATCAAAAGAGCGTGAGCAGTGTGCCGCGAGGCGGCGGCGCGGGCGGGATGACCAGCAACGCTGCCAGCTCATCGTCAGACAGGATGCGGTCATACACGCGCACCTCGTCCCAAATGCCGTTGCCTTTCACATTCCCCGGGTGTCTCCCAGCCAAGTGCAGCGTCGGGTTCGGATCTTTCCATCCGGCACCGAGCGTGGCGGACGCGCGGCTGACGCCGTCGACATAGAGCCGCGTCTGGCCGACGCCGCGGTCCCAAGTGAACGCGATGTGATACCACTGGTTCGGCCCGCGCAGATTATCGAGATCATACGCGACAAACCCGCCGTCGGTCAGATTGCTGACCCGGACCGCAAGCCGGCCATCTGCGTAAATCCAAGACTCCCAGTATTCCGAATTCACGGAATTGTCAAACACGGATTGGTAGTTGTACCAAGGTCCGCGCGCGTAGTACCACAGCGCGACCGTCCCGGCGCTCGACCCCAGAACGTTGGAGATCGACGCATAGTCGCTGATATTGGTTACCAGAGTCCCGCAGCTCAGCCCCTTGTAAAAACCGCCTTGCGTTTTGACATAAACCGGCGAGCCGCCCAGCACCACCGCGTTGCTGCCGACGATGTCTTCCGCCGTGCCGTCGAACGGCACATACGCCTTCAAACCGCCGTCGCGCAGACGCAGCGCACTGAACACCTCGGCTACGCGGTTGGACGAGAGCGGCGCCTCGAAGATCTGTAGATCGCACACCGCGCCGCGTCCGTGCGTGTTGCCGACATGCCCGCCGCCGATATAGAACGTTGAACCGGCAGCCGGCCAGGCCGTTCCGTTGGTGTTGACCGCGCGGCTCCGCTCAACGCCGTTCACGTACAGCACCATGTTGCTGTTAAAGGCATCCCACGTGCCGACGATGTGATGCCAGCGGTTGGATCCGCTGCCCAACGCGAACTTGGTCCTTTGCGGCCACGTGCCCCCAGCGGGACGGAATTGAAGATTTCCCCCTTCATCAATCCAGCATTCGTAGTGGTCGGCATTCACCGAATTGTCAAAAATCGAGTTGAAGTTGTACCACGGCCCGGGAACGTAGTACCACAGTGCCACCGAACCGGAGGCGGACAACCTGTACGGCACGGACACGGTGTCATCCACCCCGTCCAGCGCCAGCGCCATGCCCTTGTTGTTGAGGCCATTCGTCCAGGCCGGATCGCCAAGCAAGACCGCATCATAGCGCAAACCGCCCGCACCGGTATTCGACATCGACTCATCGAACGAGACCTGCACGACCGGCGTCCGCTCCGCGACCGACGCATGCACCGCGCGCACCTGCGCTTCCGTCAGTGCGGTGTCGTACACGCGCACGTCATCGACCCATCCCCGGCCCTTGTTGTTCCCGTCCTTTCCGCCACCGATATAAAACTCGGCTCCAGGTGTCTCCCAACTGGTGATCGTGCCGGTGCCGCATACAGCGCCGTTGATATACAGCACCGTTCGCGCAGCCGTTCGGTCCCAGGTCAGCGCAATGTGGTACCAGTGGTTCGAACCGCTCAAGTTGTCGAGGTTATAAAACATCTGACCGGAGCCATCGTTCTTCACGCGGAACGTCAAGCGCCCGTCACCGTAAATCCACATTTCCCACCAGTCTTTATCAATGAAATTGTCGAAAACGGAGTTGTAGTTATAAAAGAAATCCGGCCGGTACCACAGCGCGATCGTGCCTTGTTCCGGCAACGCGTATCCGCAGGCCGCGTAGTCGTCCACCCCGTCCAGCACCAGGGACGTCCCGTCCATGCCGTTCGTGAAGGCCGGCGCCCCGTTGAACGCCGCCTGATACAGGCTGCCGCCGCTGCCCAGGTTGGTCGCCGATCCGCCGTCAAACGTCCAATGCACCACCGGAACCGGCGCGGGCTCAGGCTCGTTCAGCGCTGCCGCGAGATAGCCGCCACGGTCGGTCGTGATGGTCTCGACCCCCATCGCGGACAACGCCGCCGCGCGCGAGATGTCGTTGACGGTCCAGACATGGAAGCTGTACCCCGCGTCTTTGACCGTCTGGACATAAGCCGCGTCGACCAGCGTATGCGCAAACGCGTCCAGCCCGGTGGCACCGTTGGACTGCATCGTCGCTGCGGTGGAGGCCGCGCTCGGAGAGGGCGTTCCCCCGGAATCGGACACGCTGGTCAACCAATAGGCGCGATACGCCGGAAACTGCTGGCGCACGGCGTCGATGACCGCGCTGCTGAAGCTGATGAACACCACGCGCTCGGGCGTGGCCTTGGGCTCCGCCGCCATGACTTGTATCAGGCGCGGTAAGATTTCCGTGCCGCACTTGATCTCCACGTAGATCTCGAAGTCGTCGCGCGCCAGCGCCAGCGCCTCCGACAGCGTCGGAATGCGCTCGCCGGCGAACTGCGCGCCCTTCCAAGAGCCGGCATCCAGCGACTTGAGCTGCGTCAGGGTGGCGGCGCTGACCGTCAGGTTGGTGCCGGTGGTGCGCGTCGTCGTGGCGTCATGAATGCAGACGATCTCGTTGTCCGACGTCAGATAGACATCGCACTCGAATCCCGCCGTCTTTCGGTCGACCGCCAACTGAAACGCGGCCATTGTGTTTTCGGGCGCGTCATACGACTCGCCGCGGTGCGAGATAAAACGGATGTTTTCCGCGCTCGAAACCCGCACCACACACAGGAAGACCGACACGGCACTCAGTATGATAGCCTTCATACGGCACATTCCCTTCTTATTTCACCTGCCGAAACAGCGCCCACACCTGCGCGTCCGAGAGCGGCTCCCGATACAGGCGCACGTCATCCCAGCCATCATCCACGCGACTGTCCGTGTCATGGGCTTGTTTGCCCTTCCGTCTTCAGAAAATCGCGATCAGCGTGCCGCGCGGCGGCAACGGGGGCGGGATCTCCGTCAGCGCGGCGAGCTCGTCGTCCGACAGGATGCGGTCATACACGCGCACCTCGTCCCAAATGCCGTTGCCCTTCACATTTCCCGGTGTGGCCCCCGCCAAATTCAGCGTCGGGTTCGGAGCTCTCCATCCGGTGCCGAGCGTGGCGGACGCGCGGCTGACGCCGTCGACATAGAGCCGCGTCTGGCCGACGCCGCGGTCCCAAGTGAACGCGATGTGATACCACTGGTTCGGCCCGCGCAGATTATCGAGATCATACGCGACAAACCCGCCGTCGGTCAGATTGCTGACCCGGACCGCAAGCCGGCCATCTGCGTAAATCCAAGACTCCCAGTATTCCGAATTCACGGAATTGTCAAACACGGATTGGTAGTTGTACCAAGGTCCGCGCGCGTAGTACCACAGCGCGACCGTCCCGGCGCTCGACCCCAGAACGTTGGAGATCGACGCATAGTCGCTGATATTGGTTACCAGAGTCCCGCAGCTCAGCCCCTTGTAAAAACCGCCTTGCGTTTTGACATAAACCGGCGAGCCGCCCAGCACCACCGCGTTGCTGCCGACGATGTCTTCCGCTGTGCCGTCGAACGGCACATACGCGCGCAACCCACCCTGCCGCATGCGTTTCTCGGCGAAAATCTCGGCCACGCGGTTAGACGAGAGCGGCGTTTCGAAGATCTGCAGATCCGAGGCCGCCCCGCGGCCGGGCGTGTTGCCGGCATTTCCGCCGCCGATGAAAAATTGCGTCCCGGCGATCGGCCAAGCCACGCCGTTCGTGTTGACGGCACGGCCCCGCTCGACGCCGTTCACGTACAGCACCATGTTGCTGGAGAACGCGTCCCAAGTGCCGACGATGTGGTACCAGCGGTTGGAGCCGCTATCCAGTTTGTAGGCAGCCCGTTGCAGATACTCGTTCCCGGCCGGACGGCACCCTATCCACGAGTCCCCGGCGATCCAGCACTCGTAATGGTTGCCGTTCAACGAGTTATCGTACACCGAGTTGAAGTCATACCAAGGCCCGGGCACGTAATACCAGAGCGAGACGGAGCCCGACATCGGCAGACGGTAAGGCACGGACGCATAATCGTCCACGCCGTCCAGCGCCAGCGCCTGTCCGACGTCGTTCATCCCGTTCGTCCAAGCTGGCGCGCCGACGAGCGTCGCGTCAAACGTGCCGCCGCCCGAGCCGGTGTTCACCAGACTCCCGTCGAACGAGATTTGCACGGCCGGCGCCTGCTCGGCGATCAGTCCGTGCAGCGCCTGCACCTGCTCGGCCGACAGCGCCGCGGCGTAGACGCGCACGTCGTCCAGAATGCCCCTCGCAGGCGTGTTGCCCGAATGCCCGCCGAAATAGACCTTCGTGCCGGGCTCGACCCACGCGGTGATGTTGGCGGCATATCTTTCGACGCCGTTGACGTATAGCCGGGCCTGATTGGCTGCAGCGTTGCGGTCCCAGGTGACGGCGAAGTGGTACCAGACGTTAGAACCGTTGTGCTGACTGTTCAAGTTGCCATAGGCGATATCGCCTTGCCCCGCGGCGAGTCTGAACCGGACGGTGGCGCCCGAGTCGATCCACATCTCCCACTTGTTGGCGTCGACACTGTTGTCGAGCACCGAGTTGTAGTTGTAGCACAGCGCGGGCTTGTACCAGAAGGCGACGGTTCCCTGGTCGCCGAACGTGTAGGGCAGCGACGCGTAACCTTCGGTTCCGCCGAGAAAGCGTAAACCGCCGCCCTCCACGCCATTCGTGTAGGTCACAGCACCGAACAGCGTCGCATCATATGCCGCCCCGCCGCTTCCGCAGTTCGTGGCCGCGCCGCCGTCGAACATCCAGTGGACCACGGGCGCCTGTCCCCAGGCCGTAACCGCGAGACCGAAACACATGACGACACTTCTGATCATAGCAGCATTGCGCATCATTATTTCTCCAGTCTTAAACCTACTCCAAAATTTACATCTTTAGTATATGGGATAGCGACAGACTTGGACAACCATACCAATAGGGTATTTTTTGAGTAGCGCCTTTCCCTCCCCGTTCTAACGGGGTCCGGCACCTACTTTTCTGCGGCGTTTCGCGCCCGCATGGCATCAACGGTCACCCGCGACATCAAGCCGGTGTTCCTTTTGTCAACGACGCGGTTCTTGCCGATCAGGAAGGCGGCAGGCGTCTCCGTCCGGGCAATTCCATATGAACTGTTGAACGTATAGGACCCGCGGAGCGCAAAGCTGTCGTCCGTGCACAGCGTGACGGCTGGTTTACCGTAACAGCCGAACCACCACAGCCCATCGCGGCCCCGGCAGACGGTCTGGATTCCCATCGTGGTGTATCCGCTTTCGATCACGTGCCGGCGAACAAACGAGAACGTCTCCGTGTACTCGTACACGTAATTCGCAGTGTGCTTCGGCGGCAAACCGCCGACCACGAAAAACCGGCCGTCGTGCCACTCCATGCCGCCCGCGCCGTGGACCACCTCCGGCACGGCATGCCTTTCGAGTAAGGCGAGAGACCCTGCGTCATGCACGTAGACCCACGACCGGGCCGCGCCGGGCTCCTCGTTGAACTTCCCGAGATTCACCGCCACATAGACCTTGCCGCCGTGCCATGTCAGATCGCCGTAGTGCCTGGGGACATCCACGCGCCCCAACAAGCTGCCCTGTGCGTCGGTTTTCACCAGCACCGTCGTGAACGACCAGAAGATGTTGGTGCTGTCGTCAACGGCAAGGCCCTGGAGATGCCCGGCGAAGTCGCCCTGACACTCGACCGCCGCAACCGCAGATCCGCCGCCCACTTCCGCCAGCAGGATCTCCTTCCGTTTCCGGTCGATTCCCACCAGACCGCCCGCCGCGGGGTCAACGGCAAAGCCCTGCCCCGTGAAAGGCGCTGGAAGCGCTTCGACG
>CAZOIS010000056.1:0-26180 GCA_964579865.1 uncultured Lentisphaeraceae bacterium
CACACCCAACGAGGTGTGACAAAACGTCTGCTCTGACTGAGCCGGAATCCTCACTAGCGGCACCCGCCGCCGTGATCGCCAAACTCAAACCGGCCCTGCTCTGCAATCTGTAAAGTTTCTGATTCATAACGCTGCCCTTCCTTTCGCCATCATCCTCGCCTGTGGGTGTTTGCGATGATGGCGAACAGGGAGGGCCAAGCGTTGTCAGACACTGGGATTGCAGACAGGCCGGTGCGGTCGCGGACGGGACCTTTGGGAATCAGGGAAGCGGACGGTCAGGAGGGACGGATGACCGGGAGCCTGCCTTGCAGCCGCGCAGTGGGCAACGGGCATGACAAAGGGCGTATCCGCCCGCCGCGAGTAGCCGAAGCGTTGGCGTGACCGGGTGCAACGGCGCGGCATCGGGGACCGGGAGCGGCATGAGTCGGCGGTAACGGCGGTGTACCGTGCCGGCCTTGATGACCGGGGTTTTGAGCGGAGCGAAAAGCCTGTGCCCATCCCCGAAGGGACCGTGCGCGGCACTCCCCGGAGGGCGGGACGGACCGGAGAGGCCGTCCCCGTTAAATGCAGGAAGAGAGAAGGCGGCGTGCGCGGCCGGTCCGCAAGGAGCCTGCGACGCGGCGGCCGGCGCGCTGGCCGCCGAACTGCCGCTGCGGCAAGCGAAGCGGCGGCGACCGTACCGGGCCGGATGACGGGCGGTTGCCACCAAGCATGCGGGTGGCACCGCCCGGCAAGGCCTGCCGCGCGTGCGCTCTTGAGTATCTGCCCGCAACGCCGCGCGGCAGGCCGGTTCCGGAGCCGGTATGGCGTGCGTTTGCACGCGCCGCGAGCGTGAGCGCGCATCCTTGAAGAAGGTCCGAGACTGCGGCGGTGGACGCGGCGGACGGCGACGCGGGGAGCCTGCGAGACGCGGAGGCGGAAGACGCGCCTCCCGCCGTGATGCGGCTGCGGAGGGCGAGACGGCGACCGTCCCGAGGAGCGGCGACGCTGAACGCCTGGAGGGAGCGCGGCTCGGACGTCCGGCCGGACGCGCGGACGTAAGGGGTTCAGCGGAAGGCGCGACGCAGGGATGGCTTGCGCAGGCAAGCGTCGAAGCCCGGAGCCCGTGGGCATGATGTGAGGCGGCGGGGCGAAGCCGTTCGAGGCTGAGCCCCGACGGCAAGCCCGCGAAAGGCGCGGACGCAGGCGGCCAGGCGGGCGTGCGAGAGCGCGAGCCGCCCGACGGGCCGCCGCAGGCCGCGCCGCCCGGAACGCGGAGGCCGAGACCCGCCCGAAGGGTGCCGCCGGGCTTAGGCGGCACCGGCGCCCCCCAAAACAGCCGCCGACTCTGAACAGGCGGCTGTCGAGCCCCCCCGTGAAGCCAGCGATAGCTGGGGGGTCGCAAGGGGGTTCGGGGGGGCGGCGGGGGTGCGCCGGCGTGGTCGAGGCCGAACGCGGCATCCGGGCGCGGGCGCGAGGGGTCAGGGGAAACCTCCCCTGCCGCTGCGCAGCGAGGAACGAGCGGAGCCGGGCACAGGAACGCACTGCCCGTAGCCGGGCATGTGCGGAAGAAAAGGCCCCGTTGCGCGAACGAGGGGACGGCGGCGGCACCGCCGGAAGCTCGGCGGTACTCCGCCGAGATCACCGGCAGGGGCCAGAGCCGCCGAGGAGACGGCGTATCCGCCGGCTCCGAGGTTGCCCCGAGGCTCGCGCTGGGGCCGCCGGAGTGAGGGCGGGCTGACGAGGCCGAAGCCGCAGGCAGCCCGCTATCCTGCGGGCTGACCGCCGCTATCCGCGGCGATGTGCGGCGAGGCAGAGGAAGCATGCCCGAACGTGTCAAGGGGGTTTGGGGGGATGTGCCCCCCTGGCCTACCGTCTTGCGACGAGGGGGAAGCCAAGCTGCTCATCTCCGCCCGCTATCTGCGGGCGTGGGCAGCGCAGGCTAGCCGGGGGACCCGGCCATCTCCGCCGCTATCCAGCGGCGTGGCCCGCCGCTGGCAGCGCCGCGCCCTGCCGACCTGCGAAGCGGGAGGCAGGGCTGTCTCCGGCGGTGCAGGCGGGCCGGCTGGGGCGGCGACCCCCGAGGAGCTCTTGCTGGCCAGCGGCGATGACGCGGGAACACAACGGTCGTGCGGGCAAAGAGGCCTGCTTGCCCCGCGCTATCCTGCGCGGGGTGCAGGCCGATGCAGGGGCGCAGTGTCCGCCGCTATCCTGCGGCGTGCGCCCCGGTCGGGACGGGTTGAGGTGAATCACGCATCTGTTTTCGGAGACGTTCATAGAAAACCAGAACGCAGCCGCGCTTTCCCCGCCCGCTATCCTGCGGGCGTGCGCGGCGTCGGTTGGGTTGCTTGCGAGGGAAGCCGACCCCCTTTCCCCGGCCGCTAAAGCATATCCACCCGGACCCTGTAGAATCTGGTCGCCGAATTTGTCGGTCCCCACACGGCATCGGCCAGGTTCGTGCGACCGAGTACAGAATACACCCGTGCAGGACCGAGGTCCGGCGTCCACGTTACATGCGGTACGCCGTCGCTCACGGCGATCAACGCACGAAACACCGACTCGCTGTTAGTGGGGATGGAGCCTGCCGCGTACTCCTGCCATGCGGCGTGGCCGTCTCCATCGGTGTCAGCCAGCGCGGCGGCTCCATAATCACCGCCGGCCTGGCCGATCAGGACCGGATACCGGGACATCCACCAATAAGGCACTGGGACGGGAGCCGGAATGAAGCCGCTTTCGTAAGCCCCCATGTCCACCCTGCCGTCCATGATGCGCGGCAGGCCGTCCAAGTCCGTCGACTCGGTCATCCATTCGAGATTGGTCCCCGCATCGACGCACGGCGACGAGTACTGGAGGTGAAAATCGGCTCCGCCCTCAAAAACCGGGTCGGCCTCGATATTGCCATCGCCGGTTGGCTGTGGTGACGTACAGGAAAAGAAGAGCACGCTGTCCGCATAATTGCCGGGCTCGCCACCCCAGGCAATACTGGCAGTATTACTCCAAACTATGCAGTTGTAAGCCGTTGACCCGTAGATTCCTGCACTGTCGTGGCCGTACCAAACGGAGTTACCGGTTATCGTGCAGTTGTAGAGCGTGCCGCCATATGTTCCGCCTCCGCACTGTTCTGCAGAGTTGTCCACCAAGACGCAGTTTCGCACCGTGCAATTGTCCGTTCCGCCACCCCCAAACATGGCTCCGTTTCCGGACAGAAAGCAGTTCCTTAGCGTGCTGTCACAAGCACCGCCGCCAGTATCGCAGCCAGACATCCCGGTGGCGAAGTTGTCGGTCAGAACGCAGTTCAAGAGGTCACATACGCTCGCCCCGCCCCCCCGAGTCTGAGTATAACCAAACACGCAAGCTGAGTTGCCGGAAAGTCTGCAATTGACCAGGGTGCAACCGTGCACACCACCGCCTTGTATTGTTGCGAGATTGCCGGTTATCAGGCAGTTGGTCACAATCGCGGAGGCATTCTCGCCGAATACGCCGCCTCCGCAACCGTCCTCCCAAAACCAGCCGTCCGCTGGAAATATATAATTTTCGGTCTTCGCGTATCCCCCTGCAACGGTGAATCCGTCAAGGCACGCGCCGCCAGCCAGCCAAACGCCACGCATGATCGGCTCAGATGGCCCTTGGCCTCTGATTGTTGTCACGTCTGGCCCGTTGACGCTGCGAACGGTTATCGGCTTGGTGATCGCCAAACGGTTGGGCAGATAGCCAAGCACCGCCCTTCCTCCGACGGAATAGGATCCGTCCGCCACAATCACCGTGTCGCCCTCCGTTGCCACGTCAACAGCGTCTTGTATGTTCGTGGCAGCTGTTGACCAAGTGAGATAGGGCACAATCGGGTTTGTGCCCGTGATGTCCGCGTAACGTGTCGTCGGCCCAGGGCCACAAAGCGTAACGAAGGGCGACGATGCGGGTGCCCAAGACACGCCGGCAGAATTGCTGCTCCAAACGCGGTAGTAGTAATAGCTGTTGGAGACAAGACCGGAGACGTTGGCCGTGAGGGTCCCCCTCTCAAGGGGGCCCAAGTCCGACACTGAACCCCATGCGTCTTCGTTTGTGCCGCCATCGGAGTTTCCCCAATAGACACGCACGGATACTGTTGTTGCCGCGGTACCGGTGGACAGTACTGTGCCGTTCAGACTGGCGCTTGTCGATGTGATGTTTGTCGCGCCCTGGCGGTTGTCGACGGTCGCAGGAAAATCCGCAACGAAAACGGCGACAACCGAAAGGGGCCTGTCGAGTAGAGTCTGCAGGACCGGCGTCTCGCCCGTGACATCGCCGGTCCATCTTAAGAAGTGGTAGCCTTCATTGGCGATCGCCGTTGCGGTAACGAGAGAATCAGCGTTGATCCACCCGTTTGAAGTGTCAACCGAACCACCGACATCGGCCGAAGCTGAGAACCAATGCTGCGCCTGCCAATTCCATGTGAGTGTTATGTTGTTGGTCACGGTTAGGATCGCATTCGTCGTGCTGCCTTCTGCCGGGTCGTGGCCGCTAGCCGACCACCCCGTACAGAGGTATCTCGTCTGGTCCTGCACATCAATCTCACTGACAGCGTTTGTGACCGTCGTTCCGTTGTGAATGCGGTGATCGCCGACTGAAGGGGTCGGCACGCCCCAGCTAGAAAGAACGGTGAGTATACTGGTGTCTGACTCAAACGCGCCCATATCGACAATGCCACCTTGAATGCGGGTCTGTCCGTCGATATCAACACTGCCTGCCATCCAGCTTTGGTTCTGCCCACTGTTGATACAGGGTGAAGTCGGCAGTAGGTGGAAGTCGCCCGCACTTGTGAATGCCGGATCCGCGTCGATGTTGCCTTGCCCTTGGGGCAGCGGCGAAGTGCAACAGTATTTCAGCGTAGTCGGATTGCTGCGGCCGTTATACCAGTTGGCACCGTACGCGCAGTTATTCGCATAAAGAATGCAGTTGTCCAGTGTGCCGCCTTCGGCACCGCCGCCTTCGGTTCCGGCTGAATTGCCTGTGATCGTGCAGCCGCTCAGAGTCGAGCTATAGGCTCCTCCGCCATAAGAGGCGGTATTGCCGAGGAGCAGGCAACTGGAGAGCGTGCAGCCGTTGACACCCCCGCCCCTCCCTGCCGAATTGCCTGTCAGGCGACAGGTGCTAAGCATGCAGCCATTTGCGCCACCCCCGTACAAACCTCCGGAATTGCCGCTCAACGTGCAGTTGCTCAACATGCTCTGCGCAGCACCGCCCCCGGAGGACGTGGCCGTGTTGTTAGTCAGAATGCAGGAGATCAACGTGCCGCCATAGGCGCCGCCTCCTTGATTAGACGCCTTGTTCCCGACAATCACACAATTGGAAACAACGGCTCCCGCAGTAGACCAAACACCGCCGGCGCACAAGTCTTCGTTATTGCCGGATGATTGAGTGGCGCCGTTGCGCAGAGTGAACCCCGACAGGACGGAACCGTCCCCTAAATATGCGCATCTGACGCAGCCGTATCCTAGCGGGCCTTGCCCCACGATTGAAGTGTCTCCCGGTCCGTTGACACTTCTAACCGTAACCGCATTGGTGATCACGACACGGTTGGGTATCACCGCAACCGTCCTCCATCCCGTGCTGTAAGTGCCGTTGCTAACCAATACCAAATCGCCAGGCGCGGCGCAGTCGATCGCCGCCTGTATGACATTGGCCGCATTGGTCCAGTGTGTGTAAGGGGCGACAGGCGTGGGGCATGAAACCGCGACATAGTGCGTGTCAGCAAAGGCACAAGCCGCTATGCCCATGAATAAACCGAACAGATGGGCAAACTTCGGTTGACGTGTGTGACCTTGCATAGTAAGCCCTGTTAAAGTTACGAACATATTATTACACAGGCCAGCGGGCTTCACAAGATGACAATAATCAGATGGCCTGAAACCGCGCTCCGTTCCTTTGGCTACGGTTAGACGTCCTGTTTTCGGGGTGGAACAAAGGGCATCATACTGCTATAGTCAAACATGTAAAACGGTTGATTACGAATCTGGGCTTTAAAGGACTCTTTCGACATGCTTACCGGAGAATTGCGCGGGAAGATCGATGCCATTTGGAACGCCTTCTGGTCAGGCGGGATTGCGAACCCGCTGGAGATCATCGAGCAGATCACTTACCTGCTTTTTCTGCGCCGGTTGGATGACCTGCACACGCTGGAGGAGAACAAGTCGGTTCGGCTGAAGCAGCCCATGGAGCGCCGCATCTTCCCCGAGGGCAAGGACGAACACCCGCGCGAGCCGCGGCCCTATGACGACCTGCGCTGGTCGCGCTTTAAGCACTTCGCTGCGGCCGAGATGTTCAGCGTGGTCGGCGAGCACGTCTTTCCCTTCCTGCGCACCCTGGGCGGCGACGGCTCGACCTACGCGCACCACATGAAGGACGCGCGGTTCACGATTCCGACGCCGGCGTTGCTCTCCAAGGTTGTGGACCTGCTCGACGGCGTGCCGATGGAGGATCGCGACACCAAGGGCGACCTCTACGAGTACATGCTGGGCAAGATCGCCAGCGCCGGCCAGAACGGGCAGTTCCGCACGCCGCGCCACATCATCCAGCTCATGGTGGAGATGACCGCGCCCGGGCCGTCGGACGTGATCTGCGACCCGGCCAGCGGCACCTGCGGCTTTCTCGTGGCCGCCGGTGAATACCTGCGCGGGCATCATCCCGAAATCTTCCGCGACGCCAAGCTCAAGCGGCATTTCCACGAGAAGGCCTTTCACGGCTTCGACTTCGACAACACCATGCTGCGCATCGGCAGCATGAACATGCTGCTGCACGGCGTGGAGAATCCCGACATCCGCTACCGCGACTCGCTGTCGCAGGACCACGCGGGCGACGAGGAGAGCTACACGCTGGTGCTGGCCAATCCGCCCTTCGCCGGGTCGCTCGACTACGAGAACACGGCCAAGGACCTGTTGCAGATCGTCAAGACCAAGAAGACCGAGCTGCTCTTCCTCGCGCTCTTCCTGCGCCTGCTCAAGCCCGGCGGACGCGCGGCGGTGATCGTGCCCGACGGCGTGCTCTTCGGTTCCTCCAACGCGCACAAGTCGCTGCGGCAGATGCTGGTCGAGGACCAGAAGCTCGACGCCGTGATATCGCTGCCCGGCGGCGTGTTCAAACCCTATGCGGGCGTTTCGACTGCGATCCTGCTTTTCACCAAGACCAATTCCGGCGGCACCGACCACGTCTGGTTCTACGACGTGGACGCCGACGGCTGGAGCCTCGACGACAAGCGCACGCCGCTGCTGCCCGAGGAGAAACTCGGCGTGACCGCCACGCTGACGGCGGAAGAGCACGCGAAGAACAATCTGCCGGATGTGCTGGCACGGTGGGAGAAGATGCGAGGTCTGAGGACAGAGGACGGAGGACTGAAGGCGGAGTTGAATCGGCCGCGCACGGCACAGAGCTTCTGCGTGCCCAAGGCCGACATCGCCGCGCAGGGCTACGACTTGTCGCTGAACCGCTACAAGGAGGTGGTGCACGAAGAGGTACAGCATCGTCCGCCGAAGGAGATCCTCGCCAACCTCGCGAAACTGGAGAGCGAGATTGTGAAAGGGATGGCAGAGCTTGAGGGGATGTTGAAGTGAGTTCGCCATGGTCCAAAGTTCGCTTGGGCGAGTGTTGTGAGATTGTCTCAGGCGCAACACCGAGCACGACTGTTGACACGTTTTGGGGTGGAGAAGTTTGCTGGGCAACGCCTAAGGATTTAAGCGAGCTTGAAGGTGCTTACATTTCCAACACGCCGCGAAAATTGACGCAAGCTGGACTTGAGAATTGTTCGGCCGCAATTCTGCCCCCCGGATCGGTGCTCTTTAGCTCGCGCGCACCTATTGGTCATGTCGCCGTGAACACGGTGCCTATGGCTACAAACCAAGGGTTCAAGAGCTTTGTCCCCAAGAAAATTGTTGCTACTAAGTTCTTGTATTGGTGGTTGAAAGCAAACAGGGGCTATCTCGAGAGCTTAGGAAACGGCGCCACTTTCAAAGAAGTGTCCAAGGCGATTGTGTCACGCATTGAAATTCCCCTTCCCCCTTTATCCGCTCAGCGGCGGATTGCGGATGTGCTGGACCGGGCGGAGGCGTTGCGGGCCAAGCGCCGCGCCGCGCTCGCCGAACTCGACTCCCTCACCCAATCCATCTTTCACGACATGTTCGGTGATCCGGTAGTTAACCCCAAAGGGTGGATAAACAAAAGTCTTCTTGAATTAGGCAAAGTTGTGACGGGAGGGACGCCATCGAGTGATTTACCCGATATGTTTGGCGGGCCTGTTCCGTTTGTTACACCCGGAGATTTGGAAAGTGATGCGCCTGCAAAGCGAAGTTTGACGCTGGCTGGTGCTGGTGAGAGTCGAGTTGTTCGCGGTGGTTCAACGCTCGTTTGCTGCATTGGCGCTACAATTGGGAAGATGAGTATTGCCCGCGAACGTTGTGCGTTTAACCAACAAATCAATGCAATCGAGTGGTCGGAATCTGTTGACGATATCTACGGATATTCGGTTTTGCGCTTGTTTAAGCCCACGATCAAGGCATGGGGCGCGTCAACCACGCTGCCTATTCTCAAGAAATCTTCGTTCGAAAAGATTGAAGTTCCTGTCCCGCCTTTGACAGTTCAACGTGAATTCGCACAAAAGTATAGGGCCGTAGAGAAACTAAAAGGTTGTGGACAGGATGCTTTAGCTCAATCTGACGAGCTATTCTCGTCGCTTCAACATCGCGCTTTCAGAGGGGAGTTGTAGATGTGAGAGGTGAATTACTAGGGGTTTGGTCTGAAACTTGGCGTGATCTATGGGAGCCGCTCGCAGCCGAAGAAGCAGCGCCAGATGATCTTTACTGTGAATTGTATCGCGAGTTGTCTACTGCTCTCAAAATTAAACCAACCGCTCAAGATTTGGCAGACATCATCGATAATTCAGTTCAAGCCAAGGATGCCTTTCGAAGAACGACAGGAGCTGACTTAGCTGGAGAGAGAGCACTTGTTGTATTTTTTGAGAGAACCCACGAAGCCTTGGATGATTTAGCTGGTGATTCTTTAGCAAATCCATATTTCAATCTGTTGGTGTCCTTTATTGACAAGTTTAGCCTTCGTTATGATCTTAGACGGCCATGTCAATTGTGCCCGACGGTACCTGGTGTCTTTGCGGGACTCTTTCGTGAGTTGCGAACATATACAGTGACTGACGCGCATCTCGACTCGTTGATGAAGGAGTTTGAAAGTGCCGTTCGTGATTTGCGTTCAGATTCGTCTGAAGGAAAAATTAAAACCTGCATACAGAAGCAAGTAAACCTGCTTGAGGCGGTGGGTGGAAAATGTCCGGCGGTAACGGCAGGAGAGCTGGGAGGAATGTGCAGTCAGCTCCCCTATTGGCCTCATGCTGCGGTAAGTGAAGCGCTCAAAAAACTTTATGGCTTCACTTCGGATTATCCGGGCATCCGGCACGGCGGGAACCCCGGAGGAGTGCGTCGCAATATTGAAATGCGGGATATGGTAGCAATGTGTGTTCTCCTAACAGGATTCTCACCTTACTTGACTGACAAACTCAATGCGGATTTAGTTTACCGAGGGACATGAATAACGCCTGCACAAGAGACTCATTATTACAGTGTAATTTCGCGTAACGTGCGGCGGTGGTGGTGCGGGTGAAGGCGGTACAGCGGGCTTCGTTGGCGGAGTTGGACGAGTTGTTCGCGAGTCTGCAGCACCGGGCGTTCAGGGGGGAGTTGTGACATGAGTCTTATCAGGACAACAGCAGAAGACCTTCAGACATGGCTCGATGCCCCCGAGGGGACGAACCTGGAGTTCAAAGAGGCCAAGCAAAATTTCCATTTCGAGAAACTGGTCGATTATTGTGTGGCGTTGGCCAACGAAGGCGGCGGCAAAATTATATTGGGCGTGACCGATAAGAGGCCACGCCGAATCGTCGGGACGCAGTCTTTTGCCGAACCGGGCCGGACCGAGGCGGGCCTTTAACTGAGCTTTATAGGTGTCGCAACACGTTTACCTGTAAACGGTTATATGGCCGGTTTTAAAGACTGTCAGGCTTTAGCGAGGTTTTAGAGCGCTTTGAGGCGAGAGGCCGCAGTCGGCTCAAAGCAGGAACTTAGCAATCGCCTTAGCACTTCCGCGTGTGTTCCATAATGAGCGGATAACCTGTTGACTTCCAGAGCGTTATTGATCTTAGCAGTTCTCTTAGCATGTATCCGAAGCACTTCCACAAAGAGTGCTGATCAATCTCCGAGGGCATCAACATGCGAAAGGTGCGCGTACAACGCCGGAAAGAAGTTGAACTGGAAACCACTCATTACCGCTTGCCATCTGTCCGAAAAAGTTGCATGATTTCGGACAAATGAACCCGATATTCATGGCGGATTGTTATGCCAAGTAAGCCTTTACAGAACAGCATCGAGAGCCGGATCGGCAGGTATGTGGGCCGGTGCGGGCGGGGGACGGTGTTCACGCCCGCCACGTTCGCCGCCTTGGGCAGCCGTGCCGCGGTGGACAAGGCGTTGCAGCGGCTGGCCGCGGAGGGCGTCGTCCGGAGGCTTTCGCGGGGCTGGTATGACAAGCCGCGCACAGATGACCTGCTGGGGCCGCTGTGGCCGACGGTCGACAGCGTGATCAAGGCGCTGGTGGGCAAGGAGCGGCTGCGGGTTCAGCCCGCCGGGCTGTATGCCGCCAACCTGCTGGGGCTTTCCGAGCAGGTTCCAGCAAAGATCGTGCTCCTGACCGACGGCACGGGCCGCTCCGTGCGCATCGGACCGATGCAGTTGCTGCTCAAGCGCACCTCGCCGCGCAACATGACGGCGGCGGGACGGCTCAGCGGGCTGGTCATTCAGGCCCTGAAGAGCTTGGGGGCGCAACACATCACGCAGGAACGCTTGGCGCTTTTGCGCGCGCGCCTGCCCGCTGCCGAGCGGGCGCGTCTGCTCGATGACGTGGCACTGGCTCCGGGCTGGATGCAGCCGATCCTGCGCGAGCTGACGCAGACGGCTCCGGACGCGGCGGGACAGGCGAAGCCGAGGCGGGCGCAATCCGGAGGGAAATCCAAAGCATGAACCCGGCGCATAACTTTCTGACTCTGAGCGCGCAGCGGCGCGGGCTGGTGTTCGAGCAAGCCTCTGTGACCCGGGCGATTGACCCGATCATTGTGGAGAAGGAGTTTTGGGTGTGCTGGCTGTTGGGCGTGCTGTTCGCCATTCCGGAGCTGGTCCCGCACGTTGTCTTTAAAGGCGGCACCTCGCTTTCCAAAGTGTTCGGCGTGATCGACCGCTTTTCGGAAGACGTTGACCTGTCCGTGTCGCCGGCCTTTGTGGGCGCTGATCCGCATCTGCTGGACGAAGGCGTCAGCCGCACGCGCCGCGACAAGGCCATGGCCGAGATGCAACGGCTGTGCGGCGACAAGGCCGAAAAGGTCATCGCGCCGCTGCTCGAAGCCGCCCTTCAGGGGATCCTCGGAGCGCCTGCGGGAGGCGGCCAATGGCTGAGCTATGAGCTGGACACGCAAGCGCATTCGCCCAACCTGTACTTCCACTATCCGACAACGACCTCGACGGACCTGGCGTATGTCAGGCGGGCCGTGAAACTTGAGCTAGGATCGCTGACCGACCAGCAGCCGACCGGCCGGCACCCGGTCAAGCCTTGGGTGGCCGAAGACTATCCGGCGATTTTCAACGACTGGCGCTGTGAAGTTACGGCACTTGAGCTTGGACGGAGCTTCTGGGAGAAGGCGACGATTCTGCATACCGAGTTCTATCGCCCTGCGGAACAGCCACTTCCCGACCGTTATGCGCGGCACTACGCCGACTTCGCATGTCTGCTTGCCCATCGGGATGCGGAAGCCTTTATGGGGGACAAGGCGCTCGCCGCCCGTGTGGTCGAATGGAAGAGCCGACTCTTTTCGCGGGGCTGGGCCCATTACGATCTGGCGAGGCACGGCAGTTTCCGGTTCGTGCCGCCGCTTGCGCGGCACGCCGAACTGGAGCGGGATTACAAGGTCATGCGTCCCCTGTTTCTGCATGAGCCGCCGCCTTTTGCGAAAGTGATGGAACAATTGGCCTCTGCCGAAAAAAACATCAACGCCATGTGAGTAACCCAACCATGACCCCTTTCTCCTTTCTGAAGAGCGAATGGCCGGACGTATGCGAGGCGGCGGAAAAGGCCGCCGCCGCAGTCCATCCCGATCCGCGGGCGGCGTGTTTCTACGCCCGCCGGGCGCTGGAACTGGCCATGCAGTGGCTCTACCGGAACGACGAGACGCTGCGGACGCCATATCAGGAGAACCTGAGCGCGCTGATCCACGAGCCGACCTTCAAGACGCTGGCGGGCGAGGCGATCTTCAGCAAGGCGCGGGTCATCAACACTCTCGGCAACCAGGCGGTGCACAGCCACAAGCCGGTCAGGCCGTACGACGCGCTGTGCGCCGTGCGCGAGCTGTTCCATACCGGCTACTGGCTGGCGTGGACCTATGCCCGTGCCGACAAACCCGCGCCGGGACTGGGGTTCGATGAGTCGGCCCTGTCTAAGGCCGCGCCGATCCCCAAACAGACCCTCGACCAGCTTCAGAAGCTGGAAGCCGGGTTGCGCGAACGCGACGAGCAGCTCGCTGCGGCGAGGGCCGGCAACGCCGCGCTGGACGAGGAGCTGAAGCGCCTGCGGGCCGAGGTGGCGGCAGCCAAGAAGGCCAGCGCGGCGCAGCCTGACACGCATGACTATTCCGAGGCGCAGACGCGGGACCTCTTTATCGACCTGCTGCTGCGCGAGGCGGGGTGGGTGTTCACCAAGCCGGGGCACGACACGGAGTACGAGGTCAGCGGCATGCCCAACGCGCAGGGCAAGGGCTATGTCGACTATGTGCTGTGGGGGGATGACGGCAAGCCGCTGGCCATCGTTGAGGCCAAGCGCACGCGGAAGTCGGCGCAGATCGGTCAGCAGCAGGCGAAGCTCTATGCGGACTGCCTGGAGAAGCAATTCGGGCAGCGGCCGGTAATGTTCCTCACCAACGGGTACGAGCACTGGATGTGGGATGACCTGAACAGCCCGCCGCGCGAGGTGCAGGGGTTCTACAAGAAGGACGAACTGGAGTTGGAGATTTGGCGGCGCGCGAACCGCAAGAAGCTCGCGGAAGCGACCATCAATCCGGCCATCGTCGAGCGCCACTACCAGACGCGGGCGATCCGGCGGATCGGCGAGGCGTTCGAGTGTGACGGCGACCGCAGAGCGCTGGTGGTCATGGCCACCGGGGCGGGGAAGACGCGGACGGTGATCGCGCTGGCGGATCTGCTGATGCGTTGCAACTGGGCCAAGCGCGTGCTGTTTCTGGCCGACCGGGTGGCGCTGGTGAATCAGGCGGCCGGGGCCTTCAAGAAGTTCCTGCCATCCGCTTCGCCTGTCAACCTGGTGACGGAGAAGGACACGGAGGGCCGGGTCTACGTCTCCACCTATCCGACCATGATGCGGCTGATCGACGAGGCGAACGACGGGCAGAGGCGGTTCGGCGTGGGGCACTTCGACATGGTGGTGATCGACGAGGCGCACCGCTCGGTCTACCAGAAATACGGGGGATCTTCGAGTATTTCGACGCGCTGCTGGTGGGGCTGACCGCGACCCCGCAGGAGGAGATCGACCGGAACACGTACCGGCTCTTCGATCTGGAGGACGGCGTGCCGACCGACAACTACTCGCTGCAGGAGGCGGTGAACGATCATTTTCTGGTGCCGCCCAAGGCGGTCTCCGTTCCGCTCAAGTTTCAGCGCGAGGGCATCACCTACGATCAGCTCTCCGAGGAGGAGAAGGAGCGGTGGGACGAGTTGGAGTGGGAGGAGGAACACGGCGTTCCGGATCGCGTCGAGGCCGAGGCGGTCAACAAGTGGCTGTTCAACGAAGACACGGTCGACAAGGTGCTGGAGCACCTGATGACGCACGGGCTGACGGTGGCAGGGGGCGACCGGCTGGGCAAGACGATCATTTTCGCGAAGAATCAAGACCACGCCGAGTTCATTGCCGAACGTTTCGACAAGAACTATCCGAAGCTCAAGGGCGCATTCGCACGTGTTGTGCATTGTGAGCTGCCCTATGCGCAAAGCTTGATCGATGACTTCACGATTGCGGCCAAGGTCCCGCATATCGCCATCTCGGTGGATATGCTCGACACGGGCATCGACGTGCCGGAGGTCGTGAACCTGGTGTTCTTCAAGCTGGTGCGCTCCAAGACCAAATTCTGGCAGATGCTGGGGCGCGGCACGCGGCTCTGTCCCGATCTTTTCGGCCCGGGGAAGGACAAGCAGTTCTTCTATGTTTTCGATTACTGCCAGAATCTGGAGTTCTTCAAGCAGAACCCCGAAGCGACAGAGGGCGGGCTGGGCGAGAGCCTCGGCAAGCGGCTTTTCAAGGCCCGGCTGGAACTGATCGGACAGTTGGACAAGAGTGGCATGGGCGTCTCGCCCATGATTCAGGGGCAAGATGCCCGTGCCACGGGAAACGATCATGGGCGGGACGCCCTTGCCACGGCACACGAGCAGGTGGCCATCTACGGCACGCCGACAACGCCTCAGGAGCTCCGTTACGACGTGGCGGATCGGCTGCGGACTGAGGTCGCGGCGATGAATCCCGATAACTTCGTTGTGCGCCCGAAGCGTCGGCTGATCGAGCGGTATTCCCAGCCGGAAGTGTGGGCTTCCGTCAAGGAAAGCGACCTCTCCGAACTGGCCAACGAGGTGGCGGGGCTCCCGTCTGAGCTGGCGCCTGAAGATGAGGAGGCCAAGCGTTTTGACCTGCTGGTGCTCAACCTTCAGCTCGCGCTGCTGCGTGCGGAACCCGCATTCGAGCGCCTGCGAGACCAGGTGAAGGTCCTTGCGGGGCTGATGGAGGAGAAAGCCGCCATCCCCATGGTGCAGGCGCAGATGCCGCTGATTCTGGACGTGCAGACGGACGCATGGTGGCAGGACGTGACGCTGACGATGCTGGAGTCGATGCGCAGGAGATTGCGCGATCTGGTCAAGCTCATCGATAAGCGGCAGCGCAAACCGGTTTACACCGACTTTGAAGACGATATCGGGGCAGGAGTCGCGATTGACATTCCCGGTTTTGAGGCTCCCGACGCCTTCGAAAAGTTCAAGGCCAAGGCGAGAGACTTTCTCAAGGCCCATCAGAACCACATTACGATCTTCAAGTTGAGAAACAACCAGCCCTTGACGGCCAGCGACCTTGACGCACTGGAGGAGGTTCTGGTGTCAAACGGCGTCGGCAATCCATCGGACCTGCAGAAGGCCAAGGACAAGAGCCACGGATTCGGGCTCTTTGTCCGGTCGTTGGTCGGCCTAGATCGCGAGGCTGCGAAGAAGGCTCTTGCCGTGTTCCTGAATGGCAGTACGCTGAGCGCGAGTCAGATCGAGTTCATCAACCTGATTATCGACCACCTGACCGAACAGGGTGTCATGGAAGCCCGTCTGCTCTACGAGTCACCCTTCACCGACCTCAGCCCGCAGGGTCCGGATGGCGTTTTCACCTCTGCGCAAGTCGACGAACTTCTGGCGCTGCTTGACCAAGTGCGGGAGCGGGCGCTGGCGTAAACGTATGCCGATCCGTGGGGTGGTTAGCAACTCTCAGCGGTTTTACATGACGGCAATTATGTAAACTCATGGTTTACAAAAAGGCGTATGAAGTAAACCGGCAGACGAAAAAGCATCTTTGACTTGCGCTTCTCGAATGGCTGGTTCACAAGATTTTCGGTAGGCGGTTCAGCGCGTCACGCATGGCGTCGGGTGAGGTGTGAACGTAGGAGCGGTCGACCGATACGGAATCGTGGCCGATCAGTTCCATGGCGAGGCTTTCGGAGACGCCGGCGTCGCGCAACCATGTAGCCGCGGCATGGCGCAGGCTGTGGAAGGTCAGCGGGTTGACCTCCCGCGTCACGTCGCCTTTCTTCTCGCGCTTGCGCTTTCTTGGCCTTGCCGACGCCAAACCAGCCTCCACCATAAGGTCGGTGAACTCGCGGGAGACAAGACCGATACCAAATGCCTCTTTTACCTCAAAGGCGTGAGGATGCAACCGAGCGGCCGGGGTGCCTCTCGGCAGCGTGAGGATGTGAGCCCAGAGCGCGTCATTGGCCGGGATCGCCATCCGCCGGTTGGTCTTCTCCGTCTTGAACAGGATCTCTTTGCGGTCAAAATCGATCTGAGCCCACGTGAGCGACACAAGATCGCCCAGCCGTTGCCCAGTGAAAATGCCGAACGTGATGAGTGAGCGCCACTCGGGCTTTGCCACCGACAACAACCGTTGCACCTGCTGAAGGTTAAACGCCTGCTTCTCGGTTCCGTCTTCGGCAAGCGGGGTCAGTTTGAACGGGTTGCCCACAATCACGCCCTCGTTCATGGCGCAGCCGAACACGGAGCGCATGACGCGCATCGCGGTGTTTGCCGTGACCGCGCTGGCGGTGCCGGCGATTTTGCCGCGGAAGCCCAGCGCATGGGACTGCTTGACCGCGTCCATGGTCGTCTCCGCACCGACATAATCGGCAAACTGCTTCAGACGTTGCGCATAGCTATCGCGCGTGCGGTCTGCCAGTTCACCCCCGTGACCTTCAAGCCACCGGTCAAAATACTCCTTCACGGTCGGGATAGCGGCCTCGGGGTCGATCTCCCGCGCCAGCAGGTTGAACGCCGAACGGATATACTCGACCGCGTTCTTCGCACGGAAGACCTTTTCCCACGAGTCCGCCACCTTCAACGCTTTGGCCTTATCGGTCAGCCGGGTTGACTTCACGCGCCTCTTGCCGCTCTTGTCGGAAAAATGCGCGATCCAGTATTTTGTGCCCGTCTGATGGTGTACGCTTGCCATGATGTAACACCCTCCTGCTACTTGTTCCCCATTGCTTGTAACGTAGCTTATAACATACTGGGTCGTTTTAGCAAGCACTATTTCAAAAAAGCCCAATAAAATCGCTATATTCAAGGGCTACCATGAGACGGGAGTTCGATTCTCCCCGCCTCCACCATTTAACCGTTGATAGAAAACGGACTACGATGGAAGAAATGAGACTTTCTCATTTTTTCCTCATACGGGCGTCACCGATTTGAAGTCGGCGACGCCTTCTTTTTTTCTATATCGCATTCAGGAAGGGCGGTCTGCCATCAACAAGCTGGACGACCCATCCGCCCCGGAGACCAGATCTGGGGGCAGGTGAAAAACCGGCTCCTCCAACCTATTTCATGTCGTCGCCTATCAGTCGCCGTCTTGGCTTGTCAGAACCTCGAAAGGGTACAACAAGGCGTGCAATTTCAAGTAACCGAACCCGAATATTGGCAGCTCTCCATCCCGCCTGTCCCCCGTAAATTCTGAGTGTTCTGCTTCCGAGCGATAGACTTAGCCAGTCCACATACTCTGGGAATATTTGATGGCGAACACACTCACCTCAGCTCGGATGGTGTACCTACAGGAAAGAAAGGAGTCTTTTGAACTTTCAGAGATATGCCCGCATGACACGCCTTCACGAATTTACAGACAAATCACTTCCACTGCCGAGTGACAGGGCCGAAACGGTCAAGATTATTGCCTTTCACAATCAACACATGTTGCATATTTTGTTGTCATGTTTCCACAAAATATGCGATATTATTATGTTTTCAATGCTTCAGCACCATGACTCGGATGTGCAGTTCAAAGGGTTTAAGAAATGTCTCAAGTCCCGACAAAAGAACAGCGGCTTCAGAAACATTATCGGTTCACACTGTACAATGAAGAGCTGTTTGACGTTGCTGACAAGGCATTAGCAAAAGCTGTGAGATTTGAACTCTTGCCTCGGGAATTCAGGAATTACAAGAGAATTGAGAGAGAAATTGAGAATTGTCGTGCACAATTAACGTATAAGAAAAAAGGCATTAGAAATAGAGGAATACTTAGCGCCACTTTTGCAGTTGTTACAGGTGTTGCAGCTCTTTCGCCAGTGACTCTGTTTATTGGAGAGTTGCTTTGCGTTCGAATCGCCTTCGCATTTGCAGGTGTTATTGCGGCAGCATGTGCGGTCAAAGATCACCAGAAAGCGTTGGGCGTCGACTTCAACTCAAAAGTGCTTGATGGGTATATTGCGGTCCAAAAAGAACTGATTAAAGAAGCATCTCCTCAATCTGCAGGTATAGTTAACGGCAACACAACGATTACCGTTTAGGTGGAGTGTTCTGATGCCCTTTTCGGATCGTTTCCTCTTTACGGTGCATGGCATTAATTCGACTAATGAGGGTCTTGCGTCATTGCGTTCTTCTTGCGAGGCCTCTTTACCGGGAATTATGTGCGACAGTTTCAACTATGGCACTGTGCTTCCTTACAAAGAGTTAACAACTTCTGTTGGACAGTTTGTATTTCGGACGATACGTGGTCAACTTGAGTTAATCAACATAAAATATCTCCAGCCTAATAATATGCGTTGTTATGTTGTGTGTCACAGCTTTGGCACTCTTGCCCTTGTTCGAGCCTTGGAGATGGGCGTTCCAAACCTGCAAATCGAAGGTTTAATCCTTTTAGGCAGTATAGTTCCACGTGACTATTATTGGGATGGACTTATAAACAAACGCTGCCTTAAGTATCCGCCTTTGTCGATTGTGCGCCCGTTTGACAAAGTAGTACGGAGCGCTCGTTTGGTCGGAGGCGGAACAAGTGGTGCAGAAGGGTTTATCGCAACAGGATTTCACAGACCTCGTGAGGTTCACAAGAGCGGAGGGCATACCTCTTATTATCCTGATGACACAGATGATGTAATAGCCGCAGTGCGCTATGGCACAGGGTCTGTGCCCACAAAGGATGCCGAGACGTGGCTTGCCGAACAGCCGATATTAAAGCGAATCCGTTTTAATCTTTTTAAGAAGTTTTGCTGACCTCTGCCAGTTTTCACCTTCGATCCCAACCGTTGATAATCAATGGTTTTTCGTTCGGTTTCGCCTTGACGAAGTTAACAGATCTGTTAACCTTAGTGTCATGAAACGGATCACGTTCTACACCACTGTCGGCGGTCGGTGTCCCGTTCAAGAGCAGTTTGATGCGCTGCCGGACAAGACCGTCCAGAAAATCGCTTGGGTGTTGCGTGTGGTTCGTGACTTGGAACCTGTTCCGTCCCAGTATTTCAAGAAACTGGTCAACACGGATGACATCTGGGAGGTCCGAATCGATGTCGGACGAAACACGTTCCGGGTGCTGGGTTTCTTTTGCAGGTGCGAGTTGATCGTGTTGACGAACTCGTTCCAGAAAAAGACCCAGAAGACACCGCAAGGCGAGATCCGCCTTGCCGAGGAGAGAAAAGCCGACTATCTGCAACGGAGAAACAATCATGGATGACTTAGAGAAATACATCGACAAAAGGAAGCACCGCTCTCCTGCCTTTGACAAAGGTTTCGAGTCCGGCTACGAGCAGTTCAAGATCGGCGTCATGCTTCGTGCCGCACGAGAGGAAGCCGGTCTGACGCAGGAGGATGTCGCCGCCCGGCTGAAGACCAAGAAATCGGCCATCTCCCGCATCGAGAATCATGCGGAAGACATTTGCCTGTCCACGCTTGAGAAGTTTGCCGAGGCTCTTGGCAAACGTCTTAAACTTCAAATTGCGTGACAAGGCCTCGGCTTTTTCTCGTTTTTCCCTTATGAGGGCGTCCCCGATTTGAAGTCGGCGACGCCTTTTTTTTCGCCTGCGCCTTGTCGTCGTAGATGACCCTCGACTCGCTGTCGTGTCCCGTCCAAGACATGATCCGCTGGATCGGCTTAACGCAGACGCGCGCCGCTCGAAAAGTCAGGCGTGCAGCATCGCGTCCAGGATCTCGCACGCGTCGTGCACCGCCTTTGAGCAGACCTTCGCGTGCAGGCCCTGGCTCTTCATCGCCTCGAAGCCGCCGGGGGTGCTGATGTCGCATCCCAACAGTTCTTTGCATCCGAGAGCGCCATGCTTCGCCTTGAAAAGCTCCGCGAACTCCCTGACGAGCCGGTACGTTTTCTCCTTCGCTTCGCGGTCTCCCGAGGCGGCCCCGTACTTGAGTCCGATCACCATGAAGGCGCCTGTCACGGCGCCACACGTGTGCGCCATCCGTCCCATCCCGGCGCCGAAACCGGCGGAGACCTTCAAGGCGATATCCCGGTCGAGTCCGTAGTCGGGGGCGAAAGCGGAAAACACGGCTTGAGAACAGCAGACACCTTGTGAAAAAACGTCGGCGGCGAGATCGGAATGTTTCATAATATTTAAAGTGTAAAGCGGCCGGACGCGCAAAGCAAGCGGCTAAGGGGTTTCGGGCACGATCGCCCCGTTGGCTTTCAGAACCGCCTTAAGCTGCGCGGTGTCGATTTGGGCGGGGGCCAGATCGCCCTTTGACGCCAGGGCCGCCGCAGCGCCTGCGGCCTGGCCGGTCGCCATGCAGACGGCCTGCACGCGCAACCCCGAGCCCGCCAGCCGGTCGCAGCTCAGGCACCGCCCGGCGACGAGCAGGTTCTTCTTGCCCCGCGGGAGCAGGGCCCGGAACGGCACGGTCGGGACGATGCCCGGCGGCAGATGGCGGCGGTCAAAGTCTTTCCACAGGTTCTTGTGCAGGTCCACCTGATAGGTCGCGAAGGCGATGGAGTCGTCCCAGACCTTGCCGGACAGATAGTCGTCCACGGTGATCACGTATTCGCCTTTGACCCGGTAGGTTTCCCGGACCCCGACCTCGGGGAACATCGACGTCAGCTGCGCGGTCTCGCCTCCCGGCAGGGAGCGGATGAAGCGCAGCATGCGCAGGACCGACTGCCGTCCGCGCAGGTTCGTGTCGGTCCGCGCCTCGGCGGTCGAGTTGTCGGCATCGTACACGTAGTTGCCCGCCTGGTAGCCGAGAGACGAGCGGATCCCGTGCCGCGCATCCGACTCCAACATTTCGCCTTTGGCGACCGCCTCCGCGAATTTCTTTTCGACCGCCGCCCGATCGATCTTGGCCAGGTCGATGTGGTGCTTGATCGTGTAGTTGATCGAGCCGGGCATAATCTCCGGCTCGCGCATGCGTTCCGCTCCGGCCAAGGCGCACACCGCGCCGTTGCCCGTGCAGTCGATCAACTGCTTGCAGCGGATCGTCCGCGTCTCGCCCATCGCGGCCGTGGTGACGGTCCAGTTCAACGGCCCGTCCGGTGCCACGTTTGAAGGTGCCTCGTAGTACCGGATCTCCACGCCCGCCTGCAGCAGCAGTTCTTCCGCGACAATCGCGAACAGCGGTGCGTTGATGCGCCAGTGCTCCTGCGATCCGGGCATCGCGCCGTCGTCCAGCTGGACGGTTTTGATGATCCACTCCCAGCCGATCCCTTTGATCCGCTGCATGCCGTGGACGCTGAATTGGATGGGCGAGTTCACGCCGCCGACGGTTGTCGCCCCGCCCATCTGGGCGCCGGCCTCCACCAGGATGGTTTTTGCGCCCAGCCGGCCGGCCTGGATCGCCGCCACGACGCCGGCCGATCCCCCTCCGACGACCAAGACATCGCAGCTTTTTTGGTCGGCAGTGGCGGAAAGAACCCCGCACAGAACGGCGGACGCCACACCCGCCTTGCGCATCCATGCCCCCATCCCGTTTCGACGCATAGCCGACGTCTCCTTTCAGGGCAGGGGGGCACGGCGCACGTCTCCTGGGCGGGCCGTCACGCGACAAGCCCAACCGCCCATACCCCCGCCGAATGAATATCGTGCGCATCGTAGCTTGTTCCGCCCCGAAAGTCCAATCTCTGGCGCTGGCAGTTTCGATAACGCGTTTCTGAAATTCGCGAAAATGCGCCTGCCGTCCCGCCAGCCCGGGCGGGGGCAACCGGTTAATTTTGAGAGGCCGCAAAATCGGTTTTGCGCCTCCGCAAATTCCGAAACGGGGCCTCCATGCGGATAACCGGACGTGTCCGGCACACACGACGCGCGCGCGGATGCGGCCGGTTCCGTGCCCCACGCCCCGGAAGATGGCATTCCTCATGCTAAGAAATGAAACGGATCACGGTGCCGATCAGCGCAGGCCGAACGCGATACGTTGGATCATCGTTACGAGAGGCGGTTAACGTCATGGCTAAAATCTTGATCGTCGATGATGAACAGAACGTCCTGACTTTGCTCCGATACCTTCTGAAAGAGAACGGGTACGAGAGCTGCGAGGCCGCAAACGGTTTGGCGGCGCTCAAGCTGTTCGAGACCCAGTTCTTCGACCTGATCATCACCGACGTGCGAATGCCCTGCATGGACGGCATGGCTTTCTTGCGCGAGGTGAAGAGCCTGGAGCCCACGACGCCGGTCATCATCCTGACGGCCTACGATTCCGTCGAGGTCGCCGTCCAAGCCGTTGAAAACGGCGCGGCCATTTATTTGACCAAGCCGTTCAAAGGGGACGAGCTGCTGAACATCATCAAACGCGTGCTGGCTACCGGCAAAGGCCAGAAAACCGCAGCGCCTCTGTTCACGGCCTGACCTGCGTCGGCGGGTGCGCGAGCGTTCCGGCCGTGTCCTGGCCATTCCCTTTCACGGCACGCCCCGCGCGGCCGAGTCAGGACGGGCGTTTCGCGAGGAGGATGAGCTCGGCCTTGACTTCCGCGCAAACGGTCCCGTCCGCGTCTTTGACGGCGACCGAGACCTCTATTTTGCGGTTGCCGTTCGGTTTGAGCAGCGGCTCGCCGCACGGGGTCGCCACGGCGAGCCCGTCCGAGGCGATCCGCTTGAGGTATTGGACCGATGCGGTTTTTGCCACCAGTTCGCCCGTCAGTCCGCGCCCGGCGCAGAGGCGTTCGGCCGCGCGATAAGCGGCGAGAACCGCGCCCGCGTAGATGGAGCCGGCAAAGAGGCAGCCTTTGTCGTTGAGGTTGGGTTCGAGCGGGATGCGGAACCCCGCGCCCTCTTCCTGAAGATGGAGGTTTTGCGCTGCTGGAATATTCATACGGGCCAGACTATACGCCATTTGGCTGAGGGTGGGAAGGCGGCCTTGCCAACGATTCCGCCGCATTCAGCGTGCGATGACGGGAACGGTGACGGTGCGGTCGTTGGCGATGAGGGTCATGCGGTAGTCGTTTGAGCCGGCCCGCAGGAGGACGTATCCGGTCACGGGGTTCTCTCCCCCGTCCATGAATCCGAGGCTGGGGAGCCAGAAGATCCGCACGCCTTCGGGAGATTTTTTTTGGACGTACCGGTGCCAGTGGCCGTTGAGCCAGCCTTGGAAATTCGGCTCCTGCGCCAGGTCCGGGAAACATTTTCCGAAGTCCACGTCGTGGTGCGCGGCGATGAACACCGGCTTTTGCGGCGTCCTGCGCAGCTCCGCCCGCAGCCAGTCGCGGATGTTCGGGGCGATCTTGCCGAAGTATCCCCCGTGGTTGGCGGGGTCCGTGGTTTCCAGCGTCAGGAAATCGACGGCCGGAAACGCGATGCGGTATGCCAGCGAGCCGGTGGCGCGGGCCTTTTCCTTCCACTCCGGGAACACCTCGTAGAAAGCGGAAGCCTGATCGTGATTTCCCAGCACGAAATAGCACGGGATCTTCGCTGCCTCGACCGGCGCGAGCAGGCTTCGGAACAGCCGGTAGGCCTCGGCTTTGGGCTGCTCGACCAGATCGCCCAGGAAAAGGATGGCGGCCGGGCGCGGGCTCAGGGCAATGACCTCGCGGACCATGTTCGTGAAGTGCTCCAGCGTGTCCGCCTCAAAGCCGTTCGCGCGCTTGATCTTATCCGGAAAGACATGCGGGTCCGCCACCAGCACGACCAGATTCGCGTCCACTTGCGGCACCTCTGCCCGCGACAACAGCGCCGCGCCCAGAAGACAGACCGCCACCCCCAACCACGCCTGTTTGCCCATGTTTCCCCCTGTTTTCGGTGCCGCCGCTCCGGCCGAGCCGCAACCTCGTGATCTATAGCATAGCCGTTGTCGGAGCGCAATCGCTTCCGCAATAAAAATAAATCGGGAGTGATTTATCGGGCGGCACGGTATAGAATAAAAACATTAAATTACGAACTGGGCTCGGAACTCGCCATATGAGGCCCCGAACCGTGAAGAGAGACCAGGAGGCATTCATGCAAGGGAAGACGGCCGTAAACGTGGGCGCTTTGTGCCATGGGATCTGTGCCGCGGTGCTGCTGATGACTGCAAGCGGGGCGGAAGGCGGTTTCATCAACGATAACGCTTCCGAAGGGTGGACGAGCAAGGCGACGATGCCGAAAGGCTTATCTGCGATGGCCTCGGCCGTGTGGAACGGGAGTCTCTATGTGGCGGGCGGAAACAGCTCGTTGGGAACCACCAACGCCGTGTTCCGGTACGACGGGGGCACGAACTGGACGGTTTGCCCGAGTCTGCCCGCTTCGCACAAAACGGTTTCGGCGGGGATGTTCGTGCTGGGGAGCTCGCTCTATTATGTGGGCGGGGCCATCGACGGTGTGGCGTCGAGCGCGGTGTATCGCTATGACGGCAGCGCGTGGTCTGCGGGGCCAGCCTTGCCGGACGGGCGCCGGGATTTCGCCGTGGCGGTCTGCAACGGATACGCCTATGTGATCGGCGGATGCGACAGCAGCGGCGGCATGGTCAACACGGTCTACCGCTTCGACGGCTCCAGCTGGGCGACCTCCGTGAGCCTTCCGCTGGCGCACTATTGCCTGTTCGCCGCCACCGTGAACAATACGCTGTATGTGATGGGCGGGTTGACGTCGGGCGGCAGTCAGTCGACGGCTGTCCTGAGGTTTGACACGACGAAATGGACGTCGGTGAGCACCATGCCGCGATGGCAGTACCACCCGGCCGTGTGCGTCGAGAACAACCGCATTGTGGTCATCGGCGGCAAGAATAGCGCGTATTCGTCGATCACGAACATCGTGGCCTTCGACGGCGCCGGCTGGTCGGAGCAGAAAAGTCTTCCGTGGCCGCTGTCTGACGCGGCGGCGGGGGTCGTGAATGGGCGGCTTTATGTGGCCGGCGGCGGCGAGGGCTATTCGCCTTCACCGAGCACGCTTTTTTATCAGACGGCCTCGACCGGCGTGACGCCGGTAACGTGCGCCAAAGCGGGCGGCACGCAAGTCACCATCATCGGGTCGGGGCTGGGCAATGGGACGGACATCACGAACGTGACGCTGTGCGGCGTGGCGGTCCAGTCCATCAGCTCACAGAATGCGACGCAGGTGGTGGTTACGGCGGGGGCCAGCCCGGTCGCGGGAGTCGGGCACGTGCGCGTCTTCTCGACGAGCTGCGGGGAGACCGTGAAGTCGAACTACTTCTCCTATTTTGGCGCGACCGCTGGCCTGTATACGACGAACTGGGATTACATCGCGAGCGGCGCCGCGCCGGTTGTTGCGCTCGGGACCGACTTCGGCGGCGTCGAAGCAGGATCGTCCGTCGCGCATGAGTTCTATACTTCGGAGGATTCCGCGCTTCTGCCGCTGACGTTCGGCGCGGCGCAGATCACCGGTCCGGGGGCATCGGCCTTTTCGGTCGTGGGCGTGCCGACGTCGATGGAGCCGTACGGATATACGAACCTGACGATCCGGTTCGCGCCGACCACGCGCGGGCTTTACACGGCAACCGTGAACCTGCCGAACGACGGCGATCCGTCACCTTTCGTGATCAACCTTTCCGGCTGGGGGATTCTCGACGCGGAGATCAGCGGCGGGAGTGTTTTCGGCGTCCAGGCCGGCGGGTTCAAATTCAGCATCGTCGGCGGAGCGAACAAGAAAGTCGTGGTCGAGGCGTGCACGAACCTCACCGTTCCCGTCTGGTCGCCGGTGGCAACCAATGTGTTGCTCAACGGCGAGTCGGTCTTCACCGACGCCCAGTGGATGAATTATCCGGGTCGCTTCTACCGGCTCCGCGTGCCGTGACCGTAAATCACTCCCGCGTTCTCAGGCGCGCTGGGGCGCGTCTCGGCAAAGGCGTCGCGCGTGTTCCCGGCCACAGGCCTCGCGCCGGCTGGAGGGCGAACCTGTGGTGAGCCGGGGTGGGGCGTGAGCCATGTTCAGCGGAGCCCAGACGCGGGTTCTCAGTCCGGCCCTTAAATGTGAAATCACAGCTGACTCTTTCTCCCGCAAAGGAGCAAAGACGCCAAGTCGTTTCGAACACCCTCCATGCCTTGGCGGGAAACACAACGTGGTTTAGTGCCCGTGTTGATCTGTCAGGCACTTCATGCCGAAGGACGACCCCTCGCTCCGCTCTCAGGCCGCTACGGCGTGATCGTGCGGTGGGCGATGTTCACCCGGTTGCGGTCGTAGACGTGGGAATACTGGAGCA
>CAZOIS010000057.1:0-25830 GCA_964579865.1 uncultured Lentisphaeraceae bacterium
CCGGCTTCATTTCGCTGGCCACGACGGAAACGGTTTTCTATCTCGACAACGTGGTTGTGGAGAAGCTGCAATAACGCGGCTCGGACGTCTGGAGAAGCGCGACACGCCGTGGAACGGAGGGCGCAGGAGTAAAGGCAAAGAAATGAAGAGGAATAAACGGGCGGGGCAAATCATGGGGAATGGGATGAATATGCGGACATCGGTATCCCGTCGGAGTTTCCTTCTGGGAGCTTCACTGGCGGGCGCAGCGTTGCCTTTCGCCGGCTGTGTTAACGCTTCGTTCCCGGGCCAGAAAAAAGGCGGGGTGCCCCGGTCTTTCGCCGTTGACGGCAACCGCGTGCGTTTTTTCAGCCCGGCGTTTCGCAAGCCGCTGAAAGTGATGGTGATCGGCGACACGCACCTGTTTTTGGACGATGCGCGCGGCGAGCCGTTCAAATCTTACAGCGGACGGATGGCGAAGGCGTATAACGGGACGAAGCACTTCAGGACCGGCGCGCCGACGCATCCGCAAGAGAGCTTTGAGAAGACGCTGGCGCTCGCGAAAACAGAGCGGGTGGACCTTCTGGCGCTGGTGGGCGACATCTTCAGCTTTCCCTCTGAGGCGGCGATCGAGTGGGCGCACGCACGGCTGAACGCCTCGGGGGTCCCGTATCTCTACATCGCGGGCAACCACGACTGGCACTACGAGGGCATGGCGGGGGCGGAAGCGGCATTGAGGACGGAGTGGGCTGCTAAGCGGTTGCATCCGCTTTATCAGGGCAGCCATCCGCTGATGGGCGCCTGCGAGATCAACGGGATCCGCTTCGTGGCGATCGACGATTCGACCTATGAGATCCTGCCGGAGCAGTTGGCATTTTTCCGCGATCAAGTCGCGAGCGGTCGGCCGCTGGTGCTGCTGATGCACATTCCGCTTTTTGCGCCGGGGCGGAATGTCGGCTTTGGTTGCGGCCATCCCGACTGGGGTGCGGCGCACGACAAGCATTGGCAGATCGAGCGCCGTCCGCGGTGGCCGGAGAAGGGACATACGCCGACGACGATGGCTTTCCGGCGCGATGTTTTCGCCGCGCCCAATGTGCTGGGTGTCATCGCGGGACACCTCCATCATCCGTCGCTGGACTGCGTCAACGGGATTCCTCAGCTGGTCGTCGAAGCCAACGCCGCCGGCGCTTATCTCACGGCCGAATTTCTGCCGTCGCCGACGATGTCGTGAAGAGCGGCAGCTTCAGAAATCCCAGCGCCGCGGTTTTCGGCCGCCGAGGGCGGAGACTTCGAGCCAGTCGACTTCGACGGGCTGCGCCTGTGCCGGCAAATAGACGCGCAGGATATTGAGGGAAAAGTCCGCCGGAATGTCGGCCCTGATGATTTGCCAGCCGCCGCCTTTCACGTCGAACGGCAGTTTCCGCGATCCCGTTGCGCCAGGGGCAAGGCCTTCTATCTGTCCGGGCCCCGCGGCGGCGGCGCGGATCCGCATGCGCACGGCAGCGGGGCCATGGTCGCGGCCGAGCGCGAAGCCGAAGAACGGCGCGGGGCCTGTGCCTCGGACCGTCACGACGCCGTTGGAGAAAGAGACCTCGCAGTTGCGCGCTTTCCAGTCGTGCTGCGACTGCGGGGTGGGCTTGGCCTCAGGTTTGGGCTGGACGCCTTCGAGTTCGGGACGGTCGTCGGCGGGATTGAAGTTCGGATTCGGGATCGGCAGCACCGCGCGCGTGTCTTTCAGGAAGGCCTCGATACGCGCGTCGAGCGCGTTGGCCCGCGCGGGTTCTGCGGCGGCGAGATCGCGTTTTTCTCCCGGATCGCTCGCGAGATCGAACAGTTTCCAGCGGTGGGCGCCGTTCTCCCCGCCATGGAAAATGCGGATCAGTTTCCAGCCGTCACAGAGCACCGAGGCCGCGGGCGGCAACCAGTCCGGCGTGCGCGGGTCGTGGGGAAAATAGGTGAAGAGGGCGTCGCGCGGGAGGGGCTTTCCCTGAAGTGCGGGAACGATGCTGATGCCATCGAAGCGCAAATTCCCGGCGGGTTTGAGGCCCAGAATCTCCAGCAGCGTCGGGTGAAAATCGGTGCTCTGGATCACAGCGTCGCTACGGCTGCCCCCGGCGACGGCGCCGGGCCAGCAAACGACGCAGGGCACCCGGACGCCGCCTTCATACAGCGTGGCCTTGCCGCCGCGCAGCGGGGCGTTGCTGGTGGGCGTGGTGCTGTCCACCTCGTTGTACATGTTGCCGCCGTTGTCGGAGAAAAAGACGACGACGGTGTTTTCCGCAAGGCCGAGGCGGTCCAGCGCGTCGAGCAGGGTCCCCACGGCATCGTCCATGGATTCGACCATGGCGGCGTAAGTCGGGCAGCGCTGCGGGTCGGCGGGATCGATGCGGGCGCGGTAATGCTCGATGCGGTTTGTCTTGGCGTTAAACGGCGCGTGGACGGAGAACATCCAGTAGTTCAAAAAGAACGGGTGGCCTTGGTGTGCCTCCATGAAGGCGACCGCCTCTTTCGCCATGCGGTCCTCGAGGTGCTCGCCGGGCGCGTTTTCCTTAAAGTCGGGGAACTTCCACGGCGCGACGTAGCTGCCGGCGGGGCCAGGGCCGGCGTAGTGCGGCACGTCCACGTCGAAACCTTGCTGGAGCGGCGAGTAGGGCTCCGCTCCCAGATGCCATTTGCCGAAGTGTCCGGTGGCGTATCCCGCTTCTTTGAGCGATTCCGCCAGGGTCTTGTATTCGGTCTTCAGGCGCGTGGCCGAGACGCAGGCGGTGGCTTTGTTGCCGGATGGGCGCGCGGGGCCCGGCGACGGCTGCAGGATGACTTCCGGCAGGTGGCAGACGGGGGAGGTGATGCCGATCCGCGCGGGGTGGAGTCCGGTCATGATGCTGGCGCGGGTCGGGGAGCAGAGCGGGCTGGCTGAATAGGCGCGTGTGAAGGTCATGCCGCGCCGGGCCAGCCGCTCCAGATTGGGCGTGCGGTAGAATTTCGTTTTCCCGTACAGGGTGGTGTCGGCCCATCCGAGGTCGTCGGCGAGAATGAACAGCAGATTGGGTTTGTCCGGCCGCGCCGACGCCGCGGCGGCGGACGCGGGGACGGATAAGCAGAAGGCGAGAATGCAGGCCAGTGCGCACCGCTTCGTGAGTATCATAACTGAGTGCTCCAACCGTGTGCGGCCCGGCCCGATGGCTTACCGCTGTTTTTTCTGGGTTTTCATTTCGCGGGCGCCGGTGTAGGGTGGGTGCTCGAAGGGAACGGGCGCCGCCGTCACGCGCGGATCGCCGGCCGTTTTCAGGCGGTCCATGAGGTCTGCGGCCAGACGCGCCTTCTGCGCAGCAAAGGCCGGATCGCCGGCGAGGTTCCGCGTCTGGTCGCGGTCGGCGCGCAGGTCGTACAGCTCTTCTGCGGGACGTTTGCCGAAAGCGCGCTGATAGTGCCACTGCCATTCGGGGGAGTCGCGGTGCAGCACGAGCCACGCCTTGGTGGGGCTGGCGTCCATGTCGGGGAAGGCGCAGAACGTGTCGCTTTCCAGCTGTTGCGCGGTGAGCGCGCCGGTTGTGTCGGCGGCATAAGGTGATCCCATGGGCCAGCGGTCGGGGGCGAAGTTGCGGACGTAGAGAAAATCCGGGGTGTGCAGCGCGCGCATGGGATAGGGCAGGCGTCCCTCGCGCGCTTCCGCGACATGCCGCTCGCGGCCGGTGATGACCCACGTGCGCTCCGGATCGATTTGCCCGTCTTTCTCGGACCGCAACAGCGGGAGCAGGGAGCGCGCCGTCATGCCGGCCGGGGGCGCGACGCCGCCGATCTCCAAGAACGTCGGCGCGAGGTCGGGCAGGCAGACGAGGTCATCGATCACGCGCCCGGCCCGGCCCCCGGGCCAGCGGATCACCAGGGGGACGGCGGTGCCGCAGGAGTAGAGGTTGCACTTGCCGTCCGGCACGCCGGGGAAGCCGTGGTCGCCGCTGAGGACCACGGCCGTGCGCTCGAGTTCGCCCGATTCCTCCAGGCGTTTCATCAGCACGCCCACACAGGCGTCGACCGCCTGGCACTCGCCCAGGTAGTCGGCCACGTCCTCCCGCACTTCGGGCACATCGGGCATCGGCTTCGGGAGCTTGCCCCTGAGTGCGTCGGGCTCGATGCCCCAGTGCTTTTTGCCGGACCCTTTCACCCAGGTCCGGTGCGTGGTGGTCGGCCCGAAATAATAGAGCCAGGGCTGCCCCGGCTTGCGGTCGGCGAGGAACGCGCCGAAGTTGTCGCGCACCTGCGCCAGGATTTCCCGGTGGGCGGCGGCCGCGTCGAGCCCCGCGGCGAGGCGTTTCTCGGTCTCCTCCGAAAAATTGTTCGGGGCGCGCCCCGCCTTTTCGTAGGCGTAGCGCTGCTCGCCGAACGGGGCGTCGGCGGGGGTGCCGGGGCTCCAGACCTTATAGCTCTTGCCGATGTGGTAGCCGGCGTCGCGCAGCAGCAGGGGGAATGTGGGGATGGCGGGGTCCCAGACCGCGCCGATGAGGATCGCGCCGCGGCCGGTGTCGAAGAAGTGGCGGCCGGAGAAGAGCGAGCTGCGGCACGGCGTGCAGCTCGGCGCGCTGATGAAGGCGTTGCGGAAAAGGACGCCTTCGCGCGCCACGCGGTCCACGTGCGGCGTTTTGATGACGTCATTGAACGAGGGGACCTTATCGACTGGCGCATACGCGCTGGCGTAACGCCCCCAGTCGTCCGCGAAGACGAACAGGATGTTTAACCTGGACTGCGCTTCGGCGGCGCGGACCTGGAGGCCCGCCGCGAAACAACACAGCAAAAGCGTGCATAACCGGCGTATGTTCATGGCTTTTCTCCCTGCATGAAACAAACGTATGAACGTCGGTCCGCGAACGATATTGCCGGCGGCGGCGTCAAACCGCTCAACGGGTGCTTTTCACCACGCCGTAGCCGCGGCGGGGCACGATCTCCGCGTTGCCGAAGTGTTCCAGCTGCAACGCTTCCATGGCGCGCGCGGCTTTTGCGACCATCAGGCAGGTGCCGCCGGTCCGCAGCGCGGCGTGCGCGGTCCGCAGGAACAAATCCGCGATGCGGAAATCGGAATAGTAGGGCGGGTTGCCGGCGAAGAGGTGGAATCCTGTTTTCACGGTCCCTTCGTCGGAAAGGACGAGTTCCGCTTTCTCGATGCCCGACGCGGCGAGGTTTCGGTGCGTGGCGGCCAGGGCGCGCGCGTGCGAGTCGATGAAGGTCGCGCGGACGCTGGGCTGGCTTTTGGCGGCCAGGATGCCGACGATGCCGCAGCCGCAGCCCATGTCCAGCACGCGCTGGTTGGGCTGAAGGTCGCGGGCTGCGACCTCGGCCAGGGCCAGCCCGCCCGCATCGGGGCGGCGGTGGCAGAAAACGCCGGGGAGGGAGACGAGGGTGCAGACTTCGCCGCCCGGCACGGAGGCGGTGAAGGAGGCGCTGAAATCGCGCCGCCGGGCGAGCGCCCCCTGCTTGCGGACGGTCGCGCAGGAGGTGCCGCCTTTGTCGAAATGGACGGAGATGTTACCGAAGATCGCGCGGACCTGTTTGAAAAGCGGGCCGGATTCCGCTTCGCAGGCGATGACGCAGGTGCCGCCGTCCACGAGGTTCTCGCCGATGTCCTCCAACTGGTCGAGGATGAGTTCACCGGTCATGGTGCCGGGGGTCGCCATGAAAAACGCGGCGTCGTAAGGCCCGGCGGGGATCGAGGCCGTACAGGCGACATTGAAGCGGGGCGAGCGGTCCGGAGCGGGGCTCTCGATTTTGGTGCCGGCCGTGCTGACGTAGGGATCGTGGCTGAAGGTGAACGGGAACCGGTTGGCGGCGAGGTTGCGGAGAATGGCGCGGGCGTGATGCAGGTCGAACGCGTGGCAGGTGACCCTGCAGTCCGGGAACCGCAAGGCCGCCGCCATCGCGGCGGCCCCGGTCCGGTTGCCTGCGACGAGAAGGGCGCCTGGGGCGGAGGCGAGACGCGGCAGGCTTTCAAGCAGCAGCGTTTCAGTCAGGTGGAGCCCGGAGTGGGAGACGACGGAGAATTCCCCCCCCAGGAACGGCTCGTTTTTCACTTCGCTTGTCGGCAGATCGGTAATACGGATGACGTGCATGTGGCTCTCCCGGAAGGTCAGAAAAATGCGCCGAGGTCCAGCACGGGAATCTCTTGGGCTCCCAGCCGGCGAGCGGCGACACAAAGGTCGTTGTCGTTGCTGGCCAAGAGGACGGGGATCTCCGGCGACGCGGACTTGAAAAAGCGGATGTTGTCGAGGATCACGCCGTCGGCGCGGTGCTCGCCCTGCCCGCCCGAATAGGTGACCCGCACGTTCGGCGCCGCCTGCGTGTCGCTGCGGGTGTGGCCGTCAAAGACGATCCAGACCCGCAGCGACGGATTGGGCGCGGCGATGCGGGCGATGTCGTCGGTCAGGAGCCGGCGCTTTTCGGCCTCGGTCAGGGCCGTGCCGCGCGCGGGGTTGTAGCGAGTCGGCAGCCCGAACAGGACATTGTGCCCGTCGATCAGCAAGATGGCCGGCTCGTGGCCTGCGAGCGCCCTGCCAAGCAAGGCGAGCGCGGCCGCGCCATGCCGCGGCGCCTCGTCGCCGTCGCCCGGGGGCGGCGGCACGCCGAGCGCCTGAACGGCGGCCAGGCGCCGCTGGTAACCGTGGCGGATGCGCGCGATGGCCGCGTCATCGAGCACGCGCAGAGACGCGAACAGGTCGGGCAGGTCGCGCAGGCGCGGCAGGTCATTGTCGCCGGCCGCATGGATGCGTGCGAGGAGGGCCTCTTCGAGCGGCGTGGCTGGGGCGTCCGGCTCGAGCAGTCCCGCGAGCCGGCGGATTTCCTCGCCGAGGGCGGCGTCGGCGGCTTTGAGATCCGGCGTCTGACGCAGCGCGTTGCGGAGCGCGGAGCGGACTTCCTTGTGAAGGTGCTCCAAACGCTCCAGACGTTCGGCGAGTATGGCGCGGTTGCCGCTGTGGCGGTCGGCTTCGCTCTGTTTCCGCAAGGCGGCTTCGGCCTGCGCGATGAGATCGCTCTGCGGGCCCGGATCGAGCGAGGCCTGCTCCACCGCGCGGGCGTTGGCGATCCAGCCGTGGAATTCTTTCGCGAGCGCCAGATCGAGTGCTGCGACCAGACGCTCTTCGCGGCGCGACGTTTCGCGTGCGAGTTCGGCGGTCGTCTCTTCCAGCGCCTGCGTCTTCTGGCGCAGCGCGGCTTCCGCCGCCGCGGACTTCTGCTGGGCGGCGGCGAGTTTCTCCTCGCTCTTCTTCAGCTGGGCGGTGACCTGCGACAGGCGGTCGTCCACGCCCTTAAGCCGCCGGTGTTCCGTCTGCAGGTCGCGGATGCGGTTCTCCAGCCGTTCTTTCTGTTCCCGCCACGCCCCGCTCGTCGGCGCCGCCGCGTCTGAGGGGGTGCTTCCGAGCAGTCCGGCAAGATCGGCGAACAGCTCTCGCAGCCGCGCAAGGGCTTCGCTGGGATTGAGGAGGAGAAACGGCTGAGGCAACTGCAGCCAGCTCTCGGCCTTCGTCCGCACCTCTTGGCGCGGGTCGAGCAAGAGCGCGACCAGCAAAGCGGGGCTGCCCAGAAGCGTGGCCAGCGCGTGACGGGATTCCGAAAGGGCGTCAGGCGTGAGCAGCCCGGTCAGAGAGGGACAACGGGAATGGTTGGCGATCGCGCGCCTCAGGGCGTCGGAGACCTCGGCTGCGCCGCAGACGATCTGCTGAATGCGGGCGCGAGCAGCCGGACCGTTGCCGGCACGGAAGCCGCCGGTCCTGAAGGCCGGTTCCGTGGCGACGAGCACCGACAGCTCGGCATCGGAGAGCAGCGCGACGAGATGCTGGAGTTCCTTTTCGCAAGCAGGCGGCAACGGTGTGGCACAGAGTGACATGTCAGATAGCACGCATCATAAAAGAGAATCCGCTTGCAGGCAATCCGATATTACGGAAAGCCCGCGTAGGCCGCTATCGGGAAAACGATGAAAGTGTTGTGTACACCTGAAAAAAGGGTTAATATATAAAGTATAAAGATTCGTGCAGGGATTCGTTCCGAACGTGTGATGCAGGCTGCACGCGTTATGGTCGTTTCAAACGGCCACGGATCTTGACGTGAAATGAGTGACGCTGCCAAACATATCCAGGCCCCTGCCGGCTGGCAACAGCATATGACCCGGGTTTTCCGCAGAAAGCTGATCGGCCTGTTTGTGGTCATTCCTGTTCTTTTGTTTGGTTGGCTTTGGTACGTGTTTCGCGCGAATGCGCAAACACACGACGTCTCGACGCCCGCAAGCGTCAATACCTCTGGGACAAAAGCGTCCGCGGTGAACCTTTCCGCGGAGGAACAGGCTTGGCTGCGCGAACATCCGGTCATCCGCGTGGCGCTGGATCCGGCCTGGCCGCCGATCGAATTCAAGGACGCACAGGGCGTGGTGGCGGGCATATCCGCAGACTACATGAGGCTGGTTGAGCAGCGTCTGGGCGTCACTTTCGAGCGGGGCCTCGGCCTGAACTGGAACGAATCCTATCAGAAGTTGAAAGCGTGGAAAAGCGATCTGGCCACGTGTCTGTCCGAGACCGAAGAGCGGCGAGCGTTCCTGTCCTTCACGAAGCCATATATCGTCTCGCCGATCGTGGTCCTGACGCATGTGGAAGTCAGTTACGTCGGCAGCCTGCGCGAACTGGCAGGCAAACGGATTGCCGTCGTGGACGGACATGCGGCGGGAGAGTGGATGGCCCGCGACTATCCCGAGATCGAGCGGGTCAAGGTCGCTTCGACGCAAGAGGGGATCGAGCGTCTCGCCCATCATGAGGTCTTTGCGTTTGTAGACAACATGTTGGTGCTCTCCTATTTTCTGGCAAAGGCCAACCGGTCCGACCTCAAGATATCGGGGACGTCGCCCTACTTTTATGCCCAGGCCATGGCGGTCCGCAAGGATTGGGCGATCTTTGCGGCTATCCTGCAGAAAGCGCTGGATTCGATTTCCGAGGAGGAACGCGCGGCCCTTTACAAGAAATGGGTGCCGGTCCGGCTCGCCCCCGCTTTTGACTATTCGCTGTTCTGGAAGATTGTGGCCGCTTTCCTGCTGTTGCTGGCCGGCCTGTTGGTTTGGAACCACAAGCTGTCGTTCGAGATCAAAAAAAGGAAGCGGGCCGAGGCGGCGTTAAAAGAGAGCGAGGAGAATTATAAAAGGCTTTTCGAGGAGCACGCCGCCGTCAAGCTGATCGTCGACCCCGCCACCGGTGAGATCAAGGCGGCGAATCAGGCGGCGGCCGCGTTCTATGGCTGGCCCCGCGAGACGTTCACCGGGATGAACATCCGGCAGATCAGCGCGTTGTCGCCGGACGACCTCGGCCGCGAAATGAAGAAGGTGCTGGACAAGCACGAGTATCACTTCGAGCTTCAGCACCTTCTGGCCGACGGCACGATCCGCGATGTGGAGATCTTCAGCAGCCCCATCAGATGGAAGGACGGCTATTATTTGCATTTGATCGTCCACGACGTCACCGAGCGCAAACGCGCGGAGGCGGAGCGCGAGAGATTGATCGCCGCCATTGAGCAAGCCGCAGAAGGCGTCGTCATCGCCGGGGCGGACGGCGGAATCCGGTTTGTGAACCCGGCCATGGAAACGATCACCGGATTGCGCCGGAGCGAGCTGATCGGGCAGAATGTCGACGTGCTCAAGAGCGAGGGCGAGAACGGCGCCTTCAACCGCAACCTCTGGGATACCCTTTCCGGCGGCAAGCGCTGGAAGGGGCGTTTTGTGATCAAGCATACGGACGGGATGCGCCATGTCGTGGAGGCGACCATTTCCCCGGTGCTGGACGCCGCCGGCAAGATCGTGAACTACGTGTCCGTCGAGCGCGACATCACCGATCACGTGCGCATGTCCGAGCAGCTGCAGCTGGCGCAGAAAATGGAGTCTGTCGGACGGCTGGCGGGCGGGGTGGCTCACGACTTCAACAACATGCTCCAGATCATCCTCGGGCACGTGGAGTTGGCCATCGAGTCGGTGGGGGCCGAAGCGCCCGTTCTCCACGATCTCAAGGAGATCCAGAAGGCGACCCGGAATTCGGCCGATCTGACGCGGCAGCTGCTGGCGTTTGCCCGCAAGCAGACCATCGCGCCCCTGGTGCTCGATCTGAACGAGACGCTGTCTGGCATGCAGACCATGATCCAGAAGCTGATCGGCGAGGAGATCGACCTGTCTTGGCGTCCCAAGTCCGGTTTATGGCGGGTGAACATGGATCCCTCGCAGGTCAAACAAATCCTCGTCAATCTGTGCCTGAATGCGCGCGATGCCATCCAAGGGGTGGGCAAGATCACCATTGAAACCGATAACGTCGTGTTTGATCCGGCATACTGCGCGCGCCATATCGGCGTTTCGAGCGGCGATTTCGTGATGGTCGCGGTCAGCGATAACGGCTGCGGCATCAGCGCGGAAGAACAGAAACATCTGTTCGAGCCCTTTTTCACCACCAAGAAGATGGGGCAGGGGGCCGGGCTCGGGCTGGCCACCGTGTACGGAATCGTCAAGCAGAACAACGGCACCGTCAATGTGTACAGCGAACCCGGCCAAGGGTCGGTGTTTAAAATCTATTTGCCCCGGTATGTCGGCGAGACGGCGGTCGCCCCGAAGGAGAGCATGGCGTCACCCGAACGCGGCAAGGGAGAACTGCTGCTGGTCGTCGAGGATGAGGTGGTGATTCTGACCATGGTGCGGAAGACCTTGGAGAAGCTCGGGTACCGGGTCTTGACCGCCGAGACGCCGAGCCTGGCCCTGACCCTGGCCGCCACGCATGCGGGCGAGATCCGGCTGCTCGTCTCCGATGTGGTCATGCCGGAGATGAACGGGCGCGAATTGGCCAAGCAAATCCAATCCCGTGACCCGAACGTCCGGGTGCTGTTCATGTCGGGCTATACGGCCAACGTGATCGCCCATCACGGCGTGCTGGATGCGGGGGTCCACTTTATCCAGAAACCTTTCACAACGGCAGACCTTGCCAAAAAAGTCCGGACGGCGCTTGACCAGGCGGAACCGCCGCAGAGTGTATGAACATCATTCAGGCCTATGTCCGTGTCCCGCTGGTTAAGCGCGTGGTGGCGGGCCTCCTGCTCGGGGCCCTCTGCGGCGGGGCCTTGTGGGCTCTTTCCGCCGTCTTCGGTTGCAAGGAAGCGGTTCAGGCGGCGCTGCGCTATTGCTCGCCATTCGGCACGGCGTTCATCGGCATGCTGAAAATGATCGTGGTTCCGACGGTCTTCTTCTCGCTGGTGAGCGGCGCCTCCGCCTTGCCTCTGAAGAAACTGGGCCGGGTCGGCGGTAAAGTGCTGGGGTGGTATTTCGCCACCATGGCCTTTGCGTCCGCGTTGGGGATCGCGCTGGCCGTGTGGATCAACCCGGGCGCGGGCGCGTCGCTGACGGGGTGGCAGGAACTGGCGCACCAGTTCGGCTCGCAGACTCAGAGCATCGCCGGATCGGACGCGCCGAAAACGCTGGTGGAGGTTCTGGAGAAGTTGCTCTCCGACTTCTTCCAAAACCCTTTCGCGGCGCTGGCGAACGGGAATTTTCTGGGCGTCATCGCCTTCGCCATCCTGTTCGGGATCAGCGTCCGTCTGGCGCTGGAGTCGTCCGATGACCCGCAGGTGCAGGCCAAGATGAGGTCGGTCACCGACCTCTGTGACGCCTGCCTGCTGGCCCTCAACCGGATCATCGATTTCGTGATGAACTATTCGCCGATCGGCGTGTTCTTCCTGTCGATGGGCATCTTCTCGGTCTACGGCCCCTCCATCATCGGCCCGTACGTCACCGTTCTGGCCGGCGTCGCGTGCGGCGTCCTGCTGCTGCTGTTCGTCGCCTATCCGCTCCTGATCGCGGTCGTGGTGCGCAAGAACCCGTACAAAATCCTCGCCGCCGTGCGCGAGGTCATGCTGTTCGCCTTTGTGACCCGCTCCAGCGCCGCCACGCTGCCGGTGACGATCCGGGTCTCGGAGGAGAATCTCGGCATCCCCCGCGAGCTCGCGAGTTTCTCGCTGCCGCTGGGCGCGACGATCAACATGGACGGCGTGTGCATCCACTTGCCGATGTTCGCGATCCTGGCCGCCAACATGTTCGGCATTCACCTCACGTTCGGCGATCTGGCCGTGATGACCGTGACCACGGTGCTGGCGGCGGTGGGCGCTGGCGGCGTGCCGGGCGGTAGCCTGATGTTGCTTTTCATCATCCTGGGGGCGATCGGGCTCAATCCGTCGCAGACGGCCGTCATCGTGGCGCTGGCGCTGGGCATCAACCCGATCCTCGACATGTTCGAAACGATGTGCAATGTGACCGGCGACATCCTTTGCACCTACTCGGTCGCTTCTCTGGAAGGCCTGGCCCAGGGGGACGTTCACGCATGACGCATATTCGATTACCGTACCACACGACGTGCCTGGAGGCGGAGATCCCGTCCCGGCGGGTGCGCGCGATTTTGACGCCAGCCTGTCACGGCGCGACGCCGGGCGAGGCGGAACCTTCGCTTGCGGAACAGCAGGCGCGGGTCGCGCAGGCGCTCGATCGCCCGGTCGGTTCCGCCCGGCTCGAGGAGCTCGCGGCCGGCAAAAAGACGGCGACCGTCATCACGAGCGATCACACGCGGCCGGTGCCCAGTCACGTGACGTTGCCGCTGCTGCTGGAACGCCTGCGCCGGGGCAACCCGCAGATCGCGGTCCGGATCCTCGTGGCGACCGGATGCCACCGGCCCACCTCGCCGGCCGAGATGCGCGCGAAGTTCGGCGCGGAGATCGTGAGCCGCGAAACGTTTCTGTTGCACGACTGCACGGATCAGGCCAGCCTCCGCTATCTGGGCCTGCTGCCCTCCGGCGGCGAGCTGTGGCTGAACCGCCACGCGCTCGACGCCGACCTGCTGGTCGCGGAAGGCTTCATCGAGCCGCATTTTTTCGCGGGTTTCTCCGGAGGACGCAAAAGCGTCCTGCCCGGCATTGCCGGACGGCAGACCGTGCTGGCGAACCACTGCTCCGCCTTTATCGCCGATCCCCATGCCCGCGCCGGTTGCCTGGACGGTAACCCGATCCACCGCGACATGCTGTTCGCAGCGCTGCAGGCGAAGCTGGCCTTCATCCTCAACGTGACGCTCAATCCGGACAAGTCTGTCCGCGCCGCCTTCGCCGGCCATCCCGAACAGGCGCACGCCGAAGGCTGCAGGCAGATGGCCCGAACCGTGACCGTGCCCAGGGTGCCCGCCGAGATCGTCATCACCGGCAACGGGGGCTACCCGCTGGACCAGAACATCTATCAGGCGGTGAAGGGCATGACCGCGGCCGAAGCGTGCTGCGCCCCGGGCGGCACGATCATCATGGTGGCGGGGTGCAGCGACGGCGCGGGCGGCGAGCACTTCTACCGCGCGCTGGCCGAGGCGGAAAGCCCGCAAGCGCTGCTGGACCGGATCTTGCGCGTTCCCCAGCGGGAAACGCCGCCCGACCAATGGGAGGTCCAGATTCTTGCCCGCATCTTGTCGAAGCACCGCGTGATTCTGGTCACCGGCCTGTGTGACCCCGCGCTCATCAGGTCCATGCGTATGGACCACGCCGCAACGCTGCCGGAGGCCCTCCGCCTGGCTTGCGGCAAGACCGGCGAAGAGGCGGGCGTCACCGTCATTCCGGACGGCGTTTCGGTTATTGTGGAGAATCCATGAAATGAAGATCATTGTCTGCATCAAACAAGTCCCGGGTACCACGCAGGTCGACATCGATGAGAAGACCGGCGTGCTCAAGCGGGACGGTGTCGAATCGAAGATCAACCCCTACGACCTTTACGCGCTGGAGACGGCGCTGCGCCTGAAGGAGGCGTGCCCGGGCGCGACGGCCGTGGCGCTCACGATGGGCCCTCCGCAGGCCGAACAGTCGCTGCGGGAAGCCCTGATGATGGGCATCGACGAGGTGGTGCTGGTTTCGGACCGCCGGTTCGCGGGCGCCGATGTCTTGGCGACCGCCCACACGCTGTCGCAGGCCATCCTCGCGCTGGGCGAGCCGGGCCTGATCCTGTGCGGCCAGCAAACCACCGACGGCGACACCGCCCAGGTGGGGCCCGAGATCGCCGAGTTTCTGAACATCCCGCACGCCACGAACGTCACCGCGATCTCGGACTTCAGCGGCGGGACGCTCACCGCGCAGGTGGACCTTCCGGCTACGGAGGAAACCATCCGCATGCCGCTGCCGTGCCTGATCTCCGTCAATAAGGTCATCCATACGCCGCGGCTGCCGTCGTTCAAGCTCAAGAAGGCGACGCGCGCCCGCAAAATCAGGGTTCTCACGCTGGACGACCTGCCCGACGCGAATCCCGCGCACTACGGGCTGAACGGTTCCCCGACGCAGGTCGTGCGCATCTTCCCGCCGGAGCACCACGTGACCCGCGAGACGTGGGAGGGCTCGGGCGACGAGCTGGCCGGTCGGCTCGGCCGGTATCTCCAAGAAGGAAAATTTTTAAACTGAGAGACGTATCGTATGGCAGAAATGATCGTTCATCCGGACAAGATATCCGACACCGCGACGCTCGCGGCCTTATGCCCTTTCGGCGCGATCGAGGTCGCGGACGGGCACGTGCGCATCACCTCCGCGTGCCGGATGTGTAAACTGTGCGTCAAGAACGGGCCTCCCGGCGCGTTCGAGCTGGTCAACGAGAAAAAGGCGGACGTCGATAAAAGCGCGTGGCGCGGGGTCGCGGTCTATATCGACCAGACCGAGGGCGAAATCCATCCGGTGTCGCTCGAGTTGCTCGGCAAAGCGCGCGAGCTGGCGCAGAAAGTCGGCCATCCGGTGTACGCGCTGTTGGCGGGCGACGCGCTCGGGAAGCAAGCCGAAACCCTGCGCCACTACGGCGTCGACAAAATCTATCTCTACGGGCATCCGCAGCTCGCGCACTTCCGCATCGAGCCGTACGCCGCGGTCTTCGAAGATTTCATCAAGCGCAGCCGCCCCGCGGTCGTGCTGGTCGGGGGCACGGCCATCGGACGCTCCCTCGCGCCGCGCGTCGCCGCCCGCTTCCACACGGGGTTGACGGCGGACTGCACCTGCCTGGACATCCAGGTCAACACCGACCTGGACCAGATCCGCCCCGCCTTCGGCGGCAACATCATGGCGCACATCCGCACGCCGCATCACCGCCCGCAGTTCGCCACGGTCCGGTATAAGATTTTCTCCGCGCCGGAGCGGCTCGACGTCCCGCGGGGCGAGATCCTCAGCCTCACGCCGGAGGACGCGATGCTCGCCTCGCGGATCGAGACGCTCGCGACGCACCGCAAAGAGCCGGTCAAAAACATCGAGGACGCGGACGTGCTCGTGGTCGCGGGGCTGGGGGTCCAGCGGCGCGAGAATCTGGAATGGCTCGAACGGCTCGCCGGGCATCTCGGCGGCATGGTGGGCGGCACGCGCCCGGTGATCGAAGCGGGATGGCTCGAGCCCCGCCGCCAGATCGGGCTCAGCGGACGCACCGTCAAGCCGAAGCTGCTGATCGCCTGCGGCGTTTCGGGCTCCATCCAGTTCGTCGCCGGCATGAGCGGCGCCGAGCGGATCATGGCCATCAACATCGATCCGCTCGCGCCCATTTTCAAGGTGGCCCACACGGCGCTCGTGGGCGACGTCTGCGAGATCGTCCCCGCCCTGCTGAACAAAATCGAAAACGGAGCCCTGAACCATGTCTGATGCCATCCAATATAATCGCCTGACCGAAGCGGACCTCGCCTTCCTGCAGGCCGCCGTCGCCCCCGACGGCAAGGTCATTGCCCGCTGCGCGATCCATGAGGATTTCAGCCACGACGAAATGGGCGCGGTGCATCATTTCCCCGACGTGCTGGTGGAGGCGGCCTCTGCCGCGCAGGTCGCGGCCATCCTGCGCTATGCCAACGGGCGTCGCATTCCCGTGACCCCGCGCGGACAGGGCACGGGACTGGTCGGCGCGGCGGTGGCCCTGTGCGGCGGCATCATGCTCAGCACCGCGCGCATGAACCGGATTCTGGAACTGGACGAAGAGAATCTGACGCTGACGGTGGAGCCGGGCGTTCTGCTCATGGACATCGCCAAGTTCGTGGAAGAACACGACCTTTTCTACCCGCCGGATCCCGGCGAGAAGAGCGCGTCCATCGGCGGCAACATCAACACCAACGCGGGCGGAATGCGGGCGGTCAAATACGGCGTGACGCGCGACTATGTGCGCGGCCTGGAGGTGGTGCTCGCGTCGGGCGACATCATCGAGGTCGGCGGTAAGGTCGTCAAGAACAGCTCGGGCTACAGCGTGAAGGACCTGATCGTCGGCTCCGAGGGCACCTTGGGTTTCGTCACCAAAGCCACGCTCAGGCTGCTGCCTCTGCCGAAGAAGGCCATCAGCCTGCTCGTCCCGTTCGACGACCTGACCACGGCGATCGAGACCGTGCCCGTCATCATCAAGTCCAAGTACATCCCCACCGCCATCGAGTATATGGAAAAGCCGGTGATCCTGTGCGCGGAGCAGTATTTGGGCAAGAAGTTCCCGGACCACTCGGCGGACGCCTATCTGCTGCTCACCTTCGACGGCAACAGCCGCGAGGAGGTGGAGGCCGTTTACGAGAAGGTGGCGGAGGTCTGCCTGCAGGCCGGCGCCAAGGACGTGCTCATCTCCGACACGGACGAGCGGCAGGTCTCCATCTGGAGCGCGCGCGGCGCGTTCTTGGAGGCGATCAAGGCGTCGACCTCGGAAATGGAGGAGTGCGACGTGGTCGTGCCGCGCAAGCGGGTCGCGGATTTCGTCAAATACACCAAAACGGTGCAGCGGGAGGTGGGGGTCCGCCTCAGCGGGTTCGGCCACGCAGGCGACGGCAATCTGCACGTCTATGTGCTGCGGGACGAGTTCGATTCGGACACCTACGCGCAGAAGCTGCGGCAGGCCTTCGACCTGCTTTACGCCAAGGCCCGTGAGCTCGGCGGCCAGGTGTCGGGCGAACACGGCATCGGTTTCGCCAAGAAAGAGTTTCTGGCCGAATCGCTCGGCGCGGTCTCCATGGCGCTGCTGCGCAACATCAAGACCGCCTTCGATCCCAACCACATTCTGAATCCTGGCAAAGTCTGCTGAGTCACCAACACAGAGGGGGCGCTTATGGGGCTGAGAATGAAACGCACGTTTGCCGTCGCGTGCTGGGCGTTTGCGTCTGCCGCGGCGTTCGCCGAGGGGGTTCCCGCTTGGGGCAAGCGGGATGGCGGATACGCGCTGGCCTTTGAGCAGGGCGCGTTCTCCTGCGACGGCCGGGGAAAACTCTGCCTGCGCGCGAACGGGCAGCCTGCGCTGGACATCGGTTTTTTCCTGTGGCATGACGCCTACGTCTACGAGACGCTCGAAGCCGGCAAGGTCGAATCCGCCGCCGTCCAGCCCGACGGCGCGCTGCGCCTGTCGGGCGTGTGGGGCACACGCGACGGCGCGGCCCCGCTGCGCTATGCACTCACCCTGATGCCGCAGGCGGATCAGGTCGCGGCTCGCCTCGAGGTGGAAAAAACCGGCGAATTGAAGCTGACGGATGGCGTTTGGGCCACGCTGCGGACCGCTGTCGCTCCGGGCGATCCGCGCACGGTCTATCTGCAGCCCAGCGGCGACGCGCCGGTCGGCAAGAGCATCGAGGGCGTGTTCAAACAGGCCTTTGTCGGCAAAGAGTCGGGGCCGGCGGTTTTCTTCAACGGCGAAGGGCTTTGCCCGCTTCGCTCGCACGTGGGCGGCGGCGGGCACGGCTTCGAGGTGAAAGTCGCCAAGTCGCGCGACTTTCCGGTCGGCGGGAAAATGGCCGTCGCCATGACCTTCGGCTTCGCCGCCATGCCGAAGATCCTGCGGCCCGCCGTGACGTGCGCCGCGCCGCTCGCGCTTTCCGCACGGGCGCCGGCCGAGGTCCCGCTTTACGGCAAGTGTGAGCTCGACGTGTCGCTGCAAGGAACGTGGGACAACCCCTATGATCCGGACGAGATCGCGCTGGACGCCGAGGTGACGACGGCTTCAGGCCGGCGCTACACGATGCCGGGTTTCTTCCTGGTGCCGCAGCGGCACGAGCTTGTCGACACCGAGGACCTGATGCTGCCTGCGGGCGAAGGGGCCTGGAAAGTGCGCCTCGCGGCCACGGAGCCTGGCCCGATGCGCGTGACGCTGACGGCGCGCGACCGCAGCGGCAGAACGGCGTTCGAGATCCCGCACGCGGTCAACGTGAGCGCGGATCCGCGCGCGAAGGGCTTTGTCCGCGTGAGCCGCGCGGACGCGCACTATCTCGCACACGACAGCGGCGAGGGGTATGTGCCGATCGGCCACAACGTGCCGATCTGCCACGGCAGCAACAACATGTCGGTGAAGGACATTCTGGAGAAGATGGCCGCGAACGGCGAGAACTGGAACCGCTGGTGGCTGTCCAAAAGCGGGCTGGGGATCGAGTGGGAGCCGCGGCTCGGCTGGTACCGCCAGGCGCAGGCCGCGAAGCTGGATATGCTTTTGGACGACGCGGGGCGGCTGGGCATGTATTACCTGCTCTGCATGGACACGCATCAGGATTTCCGCCAGGACGGCTGGAAGGCGAACCCCTACAACGCGGCGCAGGGCGGGCCGTGCCGGACCGCGGGCGAGTGGTTCACGAACGATGTGGCGAAAGCGCTCTACCGCAAGCGCCTGCGTTACACCGTGGCGCGCTGGGGCTACAGCCCGCACGTGCTGTGCTGGGAGTTCGGCAACGAGTTCGAAGGCTGGGCGGACGCGAAGCAGGAGACGATCATCGCGTGGCACCGCGAGATGGCGCCGGTGCTGGCCGCGCTCGACCCGTACGGACACCTGATTTCCACGAGCTGGTGGTCGAAGACCGGGCCGGAGGCGTGCTGGCGGATTCCTGAAATGGCCGTCGTGCAGACGCACAGCTATGCGAACAATGATTTCAACACGGCTCTTGAAGCCCGCGCGTATTGCCTGACGCAGTGGAACGGCTTTCAAAAGCCGCACCTCTTCGCGGAGTTCGGCATCCGCAGCCATAACTTTTCTGCCGAGGCCGATCCCACGGGCCGCGCGATCCACAACACGTCGTGGGCGTCCGTCGCGAGCGGGTGCTGCGGCGCGGCCATGCCGTGGTGGCACGAGAACTACATCGAGCCCAAGAACCTGTACTTCCATTTCCGGGCGCTCCGCAACTTCGTGTCGGGGCTGCCCTTCGGCACCGAGGCGTGGCGGCAGGTCGCCGTCGAGGCGCCCGCGGCGGTGGCGATGCCCGCGCGGCCGTCGCAGCGCGATTTGGTCGCGTCCACGCGCAGCGGATTCCGCAAGCCGGCGGCGAACACGTTCGCGGTCTTGGCGGACGGGACCGTATCGAATGACGTGGAGCTGCTCTCGCTGCTGCATGGGGGAGGACATCGCGGTCTGGTGAATCCGCCGACCTTCGAGGTCACGTATCCTGCGGACGGCGAGTTCGTGGCGCATGTGGACAGAGTCTCCAACTCAGGGCTGCTCAAAGTTTTCGTCGACGACCGGCTTGCGCTCGAGAAGGCGCTACCGTGCGGCGAGAAGTTTGGGAAGAGCTGGCGTTATGTGGGCGAGTGGAAGCTGTGGGAGTCCGTGTATGACGAGGACGTGCGCGTGCCGGTCAAAGCGGGGGCGCGCCGCATCCGCGTGGAGAACCACGGTAAAGATTGGGTGTCCGTGCCGCGTTATGTCTTCACGGGCTGCCGCACGACCGAAACGCAGGAGGTGCTCTGCTATGCGCTGGCGACGCCAAGCGTGGCCATCGCGTGGATCCAGAACGGGGCGAGCACGTGGGTCAACCACGCGCAGCATGCGGATGAGATCCGGCCCTTTCCCGCGGCGTCTTACACGCTCGATGGGTTCGCGGACGGCGCCTATGAGGTGGAGTGGTGGGAGACGTGGAAAGGCGCGCCGCTGCGCTGCGAAACCGTCCGCGCGTCGGGCGGCAAGCTCACGCTCAACCCCGGTCCGGTCGCGACGGATGTGGCCGCGAAGATCCGGCCTCGCGGAAGATAACGGCGCAGCAAGGAACGGCCGCGCCCCCGAAATCCGGTGCCGCGGTGGCCTTATGGCATTCCTCAAGCCGGTGCCGGAATGGATGGCTGTGCGGCCTAGTCGCCGTAGCTGAAGTCGTTGGGTACCCACCAGCGTACCTTGTAGAAGCGCGCGCCTGGCAACGTCTTTCTGGCTTTGCCGTCGGGAGAGATGATCGAGTCCGACCACCAGCTCTTCGTCGGCCGCATGAAAAACACGGGCCCGCTGTCGTCCCTTTGGGTGACGCATTTGACGCTTGGGCACGGGTCGAATTCGGCGAAGGTTTCTTTTTCGGTGTCGAAGATCCACACGGCCTGGCCGGTGACAAAAAGCTTCCGCGTGCCCGGCACGGGGAAGAGGTCGTGTCCGCCGCCGTAGCCGGGGAGCGTGAAACGGGCTTCCACCTCGAGCGCGGGAGCGGCACGATTGGCGTTGTAGGCGCAGCAAATCAGCTCTTTGCTTCCAAGAGCCCAGAGCCGCTGGCGGTTCCGGTCCCAGACCACGCCATGCGCGCCGGCGAGAGTCTGCTTTGAGAACTCGGCTTGCTCCGGCGATCGGCTGGCTGCGGGGGCTGTGCAAAATGCCGCGAGGAAGCCTTCGCTGGATGCGCACACCAGGTTCCCGTCAGGCAGGATTTCCACCGAGTGGGGATTGCCCGCCGGGTGTGCGTAGAAGGCGACCTTCTTGTCGGCCATCCGGATCATCGCGACCGCGCCGCCCGAGGCGGAGAGGATGACGTGCGTGCCGCCCAGGACGCGCTTGCACTCGGTCGGAAGTGCGAACCAGCCCTTGTGCGCGTTGATGATGTCCGGGCTTTGCGCGGCCGACCACTGCCAGAGAATCGCGTCCGGGTCACTCCAATCCGCCTCGGCGTCCATCAGCAGCAACCGCCCGCTTTTCTGCTCTCCGCACATGATGGCGCCGGGTTTGTCGTCGCCGTTCTTCGCGGGAGCTGGGGCGGCCCGTCCGCTCAGAACGGCAACCCAGACAAGTGCGCCGCTAACGATCCGCTTCATGTGGGTCATCATTGAATGGCTGCTCCTGAAGAAGGTTGATGATTTAAGAACAATGTTACGGGATTACATCGCGGATTGGCATCAAATAAAGGGTCCGCCGGGCCGAATGGGGCGCATCTCTGTTCCCCTGGCAGATAACTTCAGGTTTGGATCAGGATGGCGATTGAGATTACGATTAGGACTGAACAGCTTTCTTCATAATCATAATCATAATCATAATCGTAATCCTAATCTTTATCGATTCCCTCTGGCAGGCTTCTTCCGCCTGACACAAATATGTGGAGCGGGGATGCGCCTGGTCGAATGGGTACGATTGAAAAGCGTGTAATCCGTTCTGCGCTTCACGTAAACGATGTTTTTATGCAAACTATATTGCCAATGGCAAACAAGATCGGTATCTTAAGAAGAAGTGATTTATGTTTGTTTTCAGGTTCATGTCCGTTTGACTGGAAAAAAAGGGCCGTTGGGGTGCAGAGGAGGGATGTATATGCGCATTATCCATCGTTGGCGGAAGACGGGCGGTTTTTCGTTTCTCAAAGGTTTTCGAAAGCTCGCGGGATTGTTGGCCCTGCTGGGTTCGACAGCGTTGGGAGCGTCGAGCGCTTGCGGATCGGAGGTGCAGGGAAGGGCCTTTCTTTTTTCGGAGACCGCGGCGCTGGTCGGGCTGCTCGGTTCCTCCTCGGACATTTTCGTGACCTTTGACCCGCCCTCTTTGCCGGGGGGCAGCCGATTAATCACGTCCTACAGTCAGAACGGTGTCAATTTCAACCGGACGTCGAGTAAGGCGGCGCATACGGATACGGGGCTGACGCTCTACCCAAACAACGGCTCCGCGTTCCTTTCGTTGCTCGCGTTCTGCAATGATTGGTATTTCGATATGGGCGGTGGCGCGTTTAGTGTCAAACAGGTCGATTTGGCGGAATACAGCACCGTTTACCAGACGAGAACCACCGTTACCTTCGTGGGCCGGAAAGTGGACGGGTCCTCTGTGTCGGTTTCGTTTGTTACCGACGGCGTGATTGACGGGACGGGGAGCCTGGCCGACTTTCAGACGTTTTATTTCCCTCCGACGTTCCAGAATCTGGTGCAGGTGAATATTACGACCCCGTTGTGCTCGATCGATAATCTGATCTTGTCGACGGGCGCCGTTTCCAATGTCTCGCTCGTGACCGAGGGGAGTCCCGCCCGGTACGGCAAGCCATGGCCTTCGGGATACGGGACGATGACGGTGGCCTCTGGTTCCATAGTGACCAACAGGGTCGAGGCGCTCGCGGGCGAAACCCCTGGCGTCCGGTATGCATGTCGTGGGTGGACCGGTTCGGGCAGTGTCCCCGCGAGTGGACGCGCGAACGTGTTTTCGGTCGCCTTGGCGCAGAACTCGACGCTGACTTGGCAGTGGCAGACGCTGTATCACTTGACGGCGCGGGCTGAGGGCGCGGGATACGTCACCCCTACAAACCTATGGGTCAATGCCGACAGCAATATCGTGGTGGCCGCTTTCGCGGCGACCAACGCAATCTTTTCCGGGTGGTCGGGCGACACGAACGGCTGCGTGGCGTCGGGCGCTTCCATCACGATTCCCATGACGCAGGCGCGTGCCGTGATCGCTCGCTTCGTTCCGACCTCGATGCTGAGCCAGAACGGGCTCGTGCTGTGGAACCGGCTGGGCTCGGAATCCGAAGTCCGGAACAGCGAGGTCGGCTCCAACGGACTCGCTTCGGCGGGGGCTTTTGTGCCGGGCGTCTTCGGCAACGCGTTCGAGCTGAGTTCGCAGGCCACCCAGGGCGTGACTTTTCCGATCGACATGATTCCCCGGTCGGCCGGGTGCATCGAGTTTTGGGCCAGGATCGCGGGCGTTTCCGGTTCGTTGCCGTGGGGGCACAAGGTCTCCCTTTATACGTGGGCGGACGCCCAGGGGGATGTCTATCCGATGATGGCCTTCAACGGCAACGACGGCATGGGCAACGGCGGGCTCTGCGGCTACGTGTGGGGGCTGGGCTCCACCGGCACCGGCATGTACGGCTGGTCGTGGACATACGCGTCCGCGCTGAAAGGCGCTTCCCACACGAACTGGCACCACTACGCCCTGTCCTGGAGCATCGACGGGTTGGCGGGGCTGACGAATCCCGTCCGGCGCGTGGCGGTCTATGTCGACGGGGTTCTCAACTCCGGCTGGTGGGTCTACGTCAACGACTCGCCGGAGCCGGCCGCGGTGCCGGAGGGCGGGCGCCTCGGCCTGCTCCATCTGTTGGACGTTCCCTCGGCGCGCGCGGCGGTCGACAACGTGAAAATCTGGTCTTACGCCAAAACGGACTTCCGCGACCGGTTCAGCGAGGACGCGGGCTGTGTGCCGCAATATCAGCTGAGGGTGGCGGGTGCGCGGGGCGAGGCTTCGCCGACAAACGGCGTGTACTCGCATGCGGTGGGGACGGCGGTTTCCGCCAGTGTGCCGCGGGTGTTCGAGGACGGCACCGTGCGATACGTCTGCGCCGGCGCGACGGTGACGGGGAACGCGCTCTCGGAAGACGAGGGTAACCGGATTTCGCTGACGCTGACGAACAACGCGGTTCTGACCTGGAACTGGCGGACACAATACTTTTTGGCCGCCGCTGTCGAAGGGACGGGAACGGTCACATCGGCCTCCGGCTGGTACGAGAATGGCACCAACGTGGTTCTCGTGGCGGCGGCTGAGGCGGGCTGGATCTTCGCCGGCTGGGCCGGCGACACGAACGGCTGCGTGGTGTCGGGAGCGACGATCCAGGTGCCGATGACGCAGGCGCGTTCGGTCGTGGCCGTGTTTACGCCTCCGGTGTTCCAAGACTTTGCCACCTTCGCCAGCGATCCCGCCAACGCGGCGCTTAACTATGCGCGCGCCTCTGGCACGTGGAGCTATTCGAGCGTGGTGGGCGGGCTGTCCTGCTTGTCCCCGGCTATGCGCGGCCGTGCGGCGGTTCAGGTGATCGTGAACGGTCCTGGCCTCCTGTCCTTCGAATGGGCACTCACCGGCGCGGATGGAACCAACGCGATCATTTGTTCTGTGGGTTCGAAAACGCGCTGTGTCAAGTCCTCTGAGCGGTCGGAAACCATCACCGTCGCCGTCCCGGCGGGGCGTCAGAAAGTCAGGTGGACCGTTTCCCGCGGGGCGCATTCGCCCGAGGTCTCGGGCATTCTCCGACAGGTGGCGTGGAACCCGCTCGCGGCGGCGGCCGAGCCTGGGCCGCGCGACGGGCTGGTGACGGTGGAACGCCTTTTCGGAGGGCTTTCGTGGAGTGGCGATGCCGATTTCTTCCGCGTTTACGCGGGCCGCAGTGCGATCTCGCTGAAGCCGGTAGGGGCCGGCACCTATGCAGGAAGGTCTGTTCCGCCGGAGGACATGCAGCCTCTGGTGGCCGAGGCGGTCGGACGTTCCCTCTATTGGAGAGTCGACGTGGTGCGGCGTGACGTGTTCGGCGGGGAGGCGGTGCGCGTGGGATCGGTCTGGTCGTTTGCTGTCGTGCCGCAGAATGCACCTGAGTTTCTTTCCGGGGCCGCGGCCGCCGCAGAACTCGTGGTGGGCGTCCGCAACACTGTCGGACCGTTCGCGTTCGGGTGCGGGCTCGACGGCACGGTGGGCTGCGAGGTGGCCTCCGGTTCATTGCCCCCGGGACTGAAGGTGTCGGTCGGTGACGGGGCGGTCTCCCTCTCCGGGGTGCCGCTGCAAGCCGGACGCTACGTCTGCGTGCTGCATCTGTCGCTCAAGCGGCATTCGTGGAACAAGGTGTCGGGCACGTCCCTGACGCTTGACCTGTCCGTCGTTCCGCTGGGGCTCGCGGCTGGAGTCTTCAACGGCTGGCTGGACGGCAGCCGGTTCGGTTCGGGGACGGCCGAGATGTCGGTGAATGGGTTCGGCAAGGTCACGGGCAAGTTCTCGCTGCTCGGGACCAACTACACCTTCACGGCCGACAGTTACGACGGGACGACCAACGGCTGTTGTGTCTTGAGGGCGGTGGCCATGCACGGTGCCCGTGCGGCCCTCCCTGTTGTGATCGCCGTCGATCAGCTCGAGGGGTGTGTTTCAGCGGCCCTGCCGGACGATCCGGCGGCGGGGTTCGCGCTCTTCCGCGACAGCTGGAAGTTGTCCGGCATGGGCGCATTGCTTTCCCGCTGCGAGGGTTCCTATCCGATCGCATGGGGTGAGGGGAACAGCGCCACGCTGACGGTGCGTCCCAACGGCAAGGTGCTGCTGGCGGGCAATGTTTCCGGCATGTCGTTCGCCTCGGCCGGCACGCTGCTCTGGCTGTCCGGCGACATTTCTTCAGACGACCGGTGCTTGGCGCTGATTTATGCCGCGCCGCAGGCCTTCGGCAGGTTCAACGGCGTCTTCGGCGTGGTGGAGATCGTGCCCGATCCGGACGGACTTGAGCCCAACGCGATCATTGAGGTTCTTCCGCTGCGGGATCCGTGAGTCGGCGGTCAAGCGACGGGCGGTGCGGAAGTACGTTCGCAACTTATTGCTTTGACCTGAACTCCCGGTTTGGTTGAGCGGATAAGCACGATGACCTTCGACGCATGCCACATCACGGCACAGGGGATAGGGCGGCGGGAGATATTCAGGGACGATCGCGACCGGGAACATTTCATGGAGTTGCTGTCGGAGATGAGCGTGCACGCCGTCTCCAAAGCCGTTCAGCGGATGTCTACGCGCCACCCGGAAGACAAGAATTCGGCAGGGGCCTCCGGAAGGCGTTGCGCGCGCTTCAGGAGGAAGGATGAAAGAGGCGGCAAGGCAGAAGGCCGAGGACAGGTGAGGGAAGTAGGCGAAACGGCACGAAGGGAATGGATGAGGCC
>CAZOIS010000058.1:0-23351 GCA_964579865.1 uncultured Lentisphaeraceae bacterium
GGCCTGCCCCGCGTGTTGGTGTAGGCCATGCGCGCCCCGGCCCTTTTGCGCCGCCGGCCCGCCGGCCTGTAGGGCAGCTGCGGCCTGGACACGCCGAGCAGCCCGGCGTCGATGGCGTAGTAGACGGTCCGCTCGCAGGGGACCCAGGGGTGCCCGCCGCGCTTGCGCAGCCACGTGACCGCGGCGTACGGCGAGAACCGCTTCACGAGGATCAGGTCGCGGACCGCCGCCGCCACCCCCGTGGTCAGCCTCGGCCGAGGCCCCTTGTTCAGGGCAGCCCTGTCCGCGTCGTCCTGCGCCTTCCGTGCCGAGTAGACGGGAAACTCCTTCAGCTGGCTGTTCCTGTTCAAGGTCTTTCCCCGGCGGTACTCGCGGCTGACCGACGAGCGGTGCCTTCCGAGCTTCCCGGCAAGATCGGCGAAGTTCGGCTCTCGCCCGCCCGGATAGAGCGCCCGGACGAGCGCCTCGAGCCGGACGCGCTCCTCCCATGTGAAGTGTTTACCGCCGCCGCGCTTTCTGACATCATCTGTTTGCCCCATGGGTCCTCTGGCCTCCTTGTTGCTTGGTAACTCAAGAAAACCAGAATCCGGCCCGTGGGGCACTCCTTTTCGTCCGCCGGCCGCCCCTAGGGGCGCGTCGTCAGCCCTCCCGGAAAGCCCTTCGGGCTCTCCGGGTCCCGGGGCTTCCTCGCCTCCATCCCCGACTTTTCCCTTTTTTCCGGAAGCGTGCGTTTTATTTTGCGCTTCGCGCGTGCCGGTCTCCGGTCGCGAGGACGGTTGAAACGCGCCTGGCCGTATGGTACGCTATGGGCAACGGATCGGGGAAGCCGTGAGGGGGGGGGGGGAAACGCGATGAGGTGGACGTTCTGGATCAAGGTCGGGGGGCTGATCTCGGCGATGGCCGGCGGGCGGGCTGACGCGACGCTTTTGGACGACGCGCTGGCGGACCCGCTGAAAGAGGCCCCCGAAATCGTTTTTTGCACGCGTACGCGCTATAGCGACGGACATTGGTACGCCAACATCGGCTACTACTGTGACGACGCCGCCAAAAAAGCCTACGCCGGCAACGGCCAGGCGGACACCGGCGCGCTTTACCGCGTCAACCTCCGCACCGGCGAAAAAAAACTTCTCTTGGACGCGCGCGGCGGCAGCGTGAGGGACCCCCACGTGGACTATGACGGGCAGTCCATCCTCTTCTCGTACCGCCCCGCCGGCACCGATTTTTACCACCTGCACGCGATCCGGTCCGACGGCACGGGCCTGCGCAAGATCACCGACGGCCCCTGGGACGACTACGAGCCGTGCCGCTTGCCCGACGGCGACATCGCCTTCGTCTCCACCCGCTGCAAACGCTGGGTGAGCTGCTGGTATACGCAGGTCGGCACGCTCTACCGCTGCCGGCCCGACGGCACCGGCATCACCTGCCTCTCGGCCAACATCGAGCACGACAACACCCCGGCCGTCATGCCCGACGGCCGGCTGCTCTACATGCGCTGGGAGTACGTCGACCGCTCGCAGGTCGAGTACCACGCCCTCTGGACCATGAACCCCGACGGCACCGCGGTCAACGTCTTTTTCGGCAACATGCACTCCTACACCGTCATGATCGACGCCCTGCCCATCCCCGGGACACAGGAGGTGCTCGCCAGTTTCTCGCCCGGCCACGGCGCCAACGAGCATGCCGGCTTCGCCACACTCGTCTCGCCGCTCCAAGGCCCGGACGTCCAAGCCGCGGCCCGCCGCGTGAGCGAAAAAGGGCGCATCCGCGACCCGTTCCCGCTCACGAAAGACCTCTTCCTGATGGCCCGCGAAAAGACGTTGCTCCTCATGGACCGCGCCGGCAAAGAGCAGGTCATCTACACCGACCCCCTCTGCGCCGTGCACGAGCCGCGCCCGCTGCGCCCCCGGCCGCGCGAGCCGGTCATCCCGCGCCGTGTTCAGGACGGACAGCCCACCGGCCAGTTCGTGCTCGTCGACGTCTACGCCGGCCGCAACATGGCCGGCGTCAACCGCGGCGAAGTCAAGAAGCTGCTGATCCTCGAGCCCCTGCCCAAACCGGTCAACTTCAGCGGCGGCATGGACCTCACCTCGTTCTCGGGCTCCTTCAACCTCGAGCGCGTGCTCGGCACCGTGCCCGTCGAGGCCGACGGCAGCGCCTCGTTCATCGCGCCCGCCGGGCGCCCGCTCTTCTTCGTCTCGCTGGACGAGAACGACCTCTCCGTCAAGCGGATGCAGAGCTTCGCCAACCTCATGCCCGGCGAGACCTTCACCTGTGTCGGCTGCCACGAGGAGCGGGCCGGCGCCGCCGACGCCCGCCGCGCCGACAGCACCCTGCTCGCCCTGCAGCGCCCGCCCTCGGCCATCCAGCCTTTCGACGGCTTGCCCGACGTGCTCGACTTCCAGCGCGACGTGCAGCCGATTCTCGACCGCAACTGCGTCACCTGCCACAACCCCCAGAAGCGCGCCGGCAACCTCAACCTGGTCGCCGCGCAGGCGCCGCGCTTCTGCAACGCCTACATGGCGCTCGTCACGCGCGGCGAGTTCGTCGACGGCCGCAACGGCCTCGGCAACCAGCCGCCGCGCTCGATCGGCAGCGCCGCCAGCCCCCTGCTCAAGCGGCTCTCTGGCGGCCACCACGGCGTCAAGGCCACGCCCGCCGAGTGGCGCACCGTCTGGCTCTGGATCGAAGCGGCGGCCCCGTACGCCGGCAGCTACGCGGCCCTGCGCAACACCGCCGACCAGCAGTATTACGGCCATGCCGGCAACAAATTCTTCGGCGAGTGCCGCGACGTCTTCCGGCGGCGCTGCTACGCGTGCCATAAAAACACGGCCGACCGCAACCTCACGGGCCTGCCCTTCAACTGGGGGTTGCGGCGCGACAAGGAGCGCAAGCTCGCCGGCCGCCCAACCGGAAGCCACGAACGCATCATCTTGCCCGACGACCCGGCCCGCATGTTCGACGCCGGCGTGCTCGTGAACTACACCCGGCCCGATTGTTCGAGCGTGTTGCTCGCGCCGCTCGCCAAAGATGCGGGCGGATACGGCCGCTGCGGACGCGTCGTCTTCAAGGACAAAAACGACCCGGACTACAAGAAGTTGCTCGCCTCGATCGAAAGCGGCAAGAAACTGTACGACGCACAGCCGCCATGGGGCACGCCGGGATGGAAGCCGAACGCGCAATACGTGCGTGAGATGAAGCGCTTCGGGCTGTTGCCGGAGTCCTTCGACCTCGCCAGCCAATCGCTCGACCCCTTCGCCATGGATCAGGCCTACTGGCGCTCGCTCTGGCCGGGCCGGTAGCGGCGTCCGTCATGCGGGGGAAACCATCGGCACGAACCGGACCGGCAGATCGCCTTCGCACGTCACCTGGTCGCCGCGCCGGCGGAGCAGCATCAGACGCTGCACATCCATGAGGCCCCCGATGGGCAGGACCATGCGCCCGCCGTCCGCCAGCTGCGCGACGAGCGCTTCCGGAACCGCCTCCGGCGCGCACGTCACGATGATCGCATCGAACGGCGCCGCCTCGGGCCATCCCGCGCAGCCGTTCGCGCACCGCACCCGCACCGCCCCAAAGCCTTCGGCCGCCAAGACGCGTTGCGCGTGAGCGGCCAGCTCCGGCACCACCTCCACCGACCACACGCGCGCGCCCAGCGCCGCCAACACCGCCGCCTGATATCCCGATCCCGTGCCGACCTCCAACACCCGCTCACCGGGGTCCAGCGCCAGCTGCTGCGTCATGTAGGCCACAATGAACGGCTGCGAGATCGTGGCGCCCCAGCCGATCGGATACGGGAAGTCCCCATAGGCGATCGACGGCTCAGGCACGTCTTCAAGGAAAAAAGCGTGCCGCCGCACCGCCAGCATGGCGGACAACACCCGTTCTTCCATATCCCCCCTCGCGCGAAGGTTGTCCACCATGGCGACCCGGGCCGCCGTCATTTGGACTTCACCGTTTTCTGGCACAGGAAACCCGCCGCGATTTTCCGCGCGCATGACCGCACCTCCCTCAGCATTCAAAAGGCGCCGCCGACCTGCGACAAAGCGCTTTTCAGCACGTCGGCCGATGCCGCGAGCAGTTCCCGTTCCGGATCGGACAAACGGCCCTCCACAATCCGGTCCACACCCCGACGGCACACGATGCTCGGAACGCTGAGGCAGACATCGCGCAAGCCGAACTCGCCGTCGAGCAGCGTGGAGACGGTGAGCACGCTGTTCTCGCCGCGCAGCACCGCGCCGACGATCCGCACGAGGGCCATGCCGACCCCGAAGCAGGTCGCCCCCTTATATTCGATGATGTGATAGGCCGAATCCCGCACCGCCTGCACCAGGGCGTGCCGTTCCGCCATCCAGTCCGCGCAGGCCCGGCAAACCGGGCAATAGTCTTCCATGGACATGCCCGCTACGTGAGTCATCGACCACGCGGCAAACTCGCTGTCGCCGTGTTCGCCCAAAATGTAGGCATGCACGTTGTGCACATCGACACCGCAATGCCGACTCAGCAGATAGCGGAACCGTGCGCTATCGAGAACCGTGCCGGACCCGATCACCCGCCCCCGCTCCCATCCGGAGCGCTTCAGCGCGACATACGTCAGGACGTCCACGGGGTTGCTGGCGACCAGGACCACGCCGCAAGCGTGCGCCGCGACAATCTCGCCGATGATCGACGAAACAATGGCCACATTCTTCTGCAGCAGCTGCAGCCGGGTCTCGCCGGGCTTCTGCGCCGCGCCCGCCGTGATGACGATCACGCTGGCGTCCGCATAGTCCGCCGGGCTGCCGTCGCGGATCGTGACCGCCGGAAAATACGGTTGCCCATGTGCCAGGTCCAAGGCCTGCCCTTTCGCGAGAGCCGCGTTCGCGTCGAGCAGCACGATCTCCTCCGCCAGCCCGCTCTGGGCAAGCGCGAAGCAGAACGCAGAGCCCACGTTACCCGCCCCCACGACCACCACCTTGCGCCGTTTCACCACCGCATCGAACGCCTTCATACCGTCCTCCTTGTCGCCGTCCTTTTGTGGCCGATTTTACCACGCTCCGGCGGGGCCCACAAGCGGAGGGCTCTTCGCGTGACCGGCGCGGTCCTTGGCCCTCGCCCCGGCCGTCGGCTTTCCGGCCGCAGAAAACCGGAAAGCGCGCAAGCGAGCGTCAGTTGGCGAGTTTCGCGTCGGTCTCAGACAGAGTGAAACGGGTGCTGACCACCGAGTGCTTGCGCTCATCGGCCCAGTACTTCAGATACGTGGTCGCCACGACCGTCCCGTCGGGCAGCAGCTCGACGCCCGGATAGCCGAGGTCGAAGAGCTTGTGGCCGTGCAGCAGCTTGATGCGGTACTGGCCGGGCTTGCCCTGCCGGATGTCGTCGTAGGTGCCGACCCACGCCACAAAGTGCCCCTTGGTCGGCGATTCAGGCGCTTGGTCGCGGAAGGCGATCACCAGGCGTCCGTCCCGGGTTAGCACGCCGTTGTGGCGATCCCCCGTCAGGCCCCAAGGCGTCTCCTTCGGCGGGCTCCAAGTCGCGCCCTCGTCGGCGCTGAACATGACCAGGCTGTAGCCTTGGTGCGTGTTCTCGCGCAGCAGCGCACAGAGCTCCTTGCCGTCCGGCGACCGGAACACGTACGGCTCGCACGGATTCTTGCCTTCGACTTTCGCCACCACGCGCGGCTCCGACCACGTGAAGCCGCCGTCCTTCGTGACCGTCTGCAACACCTCCAGCGGCGCGCGGTCTGCGCCCTCGGGGCCGCGATGGTACAGCCCGAGCGTTGAGCCGTCTTTGAGACGAACCACGTTGCTGAAGGTCATCACGCAGCGGAACGCCTTGCCGAGCGGGGGCATCTCCTTCCACGTCTTGCCGTCGTCCTCACTCATGATGCCCGGCATGGCGTCGTCGCTGAAGCGCTTCCCGCGCCACGCCGAAAACACCCACAGGCGGGCCTTGCCCTGAGGATCCACGATGCGGTAGATGCTGGGGCAATTCTGATGCGTTTTAAAGCCCGGCGGCAATGTGCCGTCCAGCCGCACCCACGTCTTGCCTCCGTCATCGCTGCGCGCCATGGGTCCCGCCGCCCCTCCATGATTCACGCACCACACGCAAAACATCGTTTTTCCGTCCGGCATCAGCACCGTGGTCGGATGTCCCTGGTAGACCTCTTTCGTCCCGGCGGCCACCACCACCTGCCTTGCGGCGTCCTGCGAAAGGTCCACCACCGGCAGCTTCGACTCTTCTTTCCACCGCGCCTTCAGCTCCGGCGGGACAGAAGGTCCCTTGGCCTCTTTTTTCTCAGCCCCTCCGACCGCACCGGCCGCCGCCAACGCGACCGCCACAAACCACATGCTTTTCATTCCTTCTTTCCTCCTCCGTATCCTATTTCCCGCCGGCACCCGCATTTTCCGGCAACGCGTAGAAAGCGACCTCCGCAAAGAACAGCTCGGCCATATTGAGCTTGGCGTAATCGTAGTGGCGAACGGCCCGCTCGACCGACGGAAAACCCTCGCGATACCCGGCCAGCGCGATGAGCGCGGCGGCCGCCAGCGGGTTCCGCATGTACTGTACCTCGTAGTGCTTGCGCTGGCCCAACTTGGCCCGGTCGCCCTTGGAGGCGACCTGCTCCGCCTCGGCCTGCGTCTTCTGCGGCGTCCAGAATGGATAGCCTTCGCGCCACCGCGCGTGGCCGAAGTCCTTTGCGTCGGCGTTGTCGAACTTCTCGAACGAACGGATCACCGCCAGCGCGCCTTTGGCGTTGATCTCCAGACCGGCGCGATAGCGGCCGCGGACCGGCTCGTCCTCGTCCATCTTGGCCAGCTGCGCCAGCGCGCCCTGCGAGCTGACGTAGATCCAGAGCTGCCCCTGGTCGATGTTCTTGATCTCCTCCCGGTCATGGGGATAGCCCTCGGCGCAGATCTCCAGCCGCGTCTTGCCGCTTTTTGGCGAGCGCTCCTCCCGCGCCCGACGGTAGCGCTCCAGCCAGACCGGATCGCGCGTCACGTCATACATGGCCCGCAGATTGAACAGATACATCACCGCGCCGTGGTTCCTGAAACTTTTGAAATCGCCGCGCGACTGGCCCTTGAAAGCGCCGTCACACGGGCACTTCCAGTCCAGCGACTCCAGCGCGTCGGCGACCTCTTCCATCTTGTCCACCACGGCCTGTCGCTCCGCCGAATCCGGAATGCCGCTCATGACATAGGCATGGAGACCGTAGAACCACGGGTGCGTCTGGTCCTGCGAGCCGAGCGGATAGTGGCACCGGCCGTCTGTCCCCACGCCTCGCGCGACAAACCCTTTCACATCCGACACCGAGGCGCACAGCAGCAGGCCCTTCACCAGACGCCGGATCTTTTCCCGGTCTTCTGGTCGCCCCTCGCGCCAGACCCGCTCGCAAAAGGCCGCCAAATACGAGCCCGTGAACATCGGCCCGTTCTCGATCGGGCTCCACCACCCGATGGCGTTCGGCCGCCCCTGCACGCAGTCCTCCGGCGTCGGGATTTCGCCCACATAGTCGTGGATCAGGCCATCCGCGCCAATGAATTTCTTCCACAGGACCGCATTCGCCTGATCGACCGCCTTCTCAACATCGGCGGACGAGGCAAAGGCTATTTGCGACAATACAGAGAAAGAGGCGCACAACATGCCCAACATCAAAACGCACATTGTTTTCATCGTTGATCTCCATCCAAAAAACACTCGTATCGAATCTCGTCCGCATAAGATCCAAGCACTCGTCGCACCGTTGTGCCCGGCCAACATCAACCCTGTTCTCGGATAACGTAACGTTGAGCACCTCCGATGTCAACACAGCGGACACACTGCCCGCCAGATCGGCCCCGGGCATGATCCGTCGACACGCGGGACGTCTTGTTCAAGAGAGGCGAGTGCGGCATCTCGCCTTCCCGGTCAGAAATATCCGCACGTCTTAACATCGCCATGAATCACCACGCAATCGGCGCGTTTCACCGTAAACCTTTTTCCTTCCGGGCCTTTCACCATAACGTCGTTATCGCCGTCTTTGATCTTCGAGGGATCAACGGAGAAAGCGATCAGGCGCTGTGATGAGGCGAGTTTCTTGTCCACCCCGTACAACGCCGCATCCGCCTTGCTCTCCAGGCAGGGCTCCCCGTTGAAGATCGCGCGCCACGCTTCACCCGCTCCCTCCAAACGCAGGAACAGCAGAACCTCGCGGGGAGTCTTTGCGCCCTCAGACATCGGCAAGCGAAAATGCGCCTCTCCCTCCGCCGCCTGTGCCGGCAGATCGGAGGGGGACCCCGTACCGTATGCGTTTTCGGCACCGCCGGCATTGTAAATCTTATTCCGGCCGCACAAAGCCGAGGCCTGCGACAGTTCGCACAGCAACGAACGGGATGCGCCGCACCGGGTCAGACCGTTTATAGCGGGCTCGCCCTTGTTCGTCGTATAGAAGAAATTGAAAAAGTAGAGACCGTCCGCGCCCTCCCGCCAACGGTTCGCGACGGCGGCCCGAAAAAGTCCCCATCCGCCTTTCGGATCGGCAACCCCGTGGTCGAGACCGGCATAGATCGGCACGTCCGGCACTCCCAGATCCCGTCGGAATCGCGACACCGGAAGAGTGGGGACGTCGACGAAAAAGGCGCTCACCGTGACGAAGTCCAGCAGCCCTTCCCGAGCCCAGGCGGCCACATCGATACCCGCCCTGCGGCACAACTCGACCGACGCCGGCACGCGCACGCCGAAGAGACGCTCCCGCCCCGCACGGCGACCGGCCTGCCTGACGATTTCGCGGCTCTGCCTGACAAATTCGGTCATCAGCGGGCAATCCGCCTCCGCCCGTTCCGCCGGAAAGTAAACGGGGAACCGCATGAGGTCCATCTCGTGACCGTCCGGCGCGAAACGCGCCATCGCCTCACGCAAGAGCGCCAGTTTGTACGAGCGAACCTCCCGATGCTCGAAATTCATCGCGCCGGCCGCATGCCATCCGGGAACCGCCGCCTTTCCCAGATCGTACTCGGGATGATCCAGCCAGAATTCGGCCTGGGACGACGGATTGCAGGCGGCACGGTCCGTGAAATGCAGGTCGTTGACCCGCATGCTGGTGAAGACCTCCAACCCGACCTCGCGGCTCCGCCCGATCACCAGAGAAACGACATCGCTCCCCTCATTGGCCAATCGCCGGACGTTGTCCCCATACGTCAGACAATTCTCCCCTTTGTGGGGCAGACCGCCCTGCGCCGTGTGCTTGGATTTTTCAGCGGCTCCGATATGCCGTTCCAGCCGGCTCGAATAATAGGGCATGCTTGAATTCATGCAGATGATATACGTGGTGACGGGCGTGTTCGTGACCAGATCGACATACGCCCGGACATCCTCACACGTGAGCGCGCGCCCCGCATGCATGGCATTGCCCAGAATGAATGTGCCGTCGTTGTTGAAGAGAATTCGCGGAGGCCTTCTTGCCGGACGGCGAGCAACGCCGAGGCTTTCCCCTGACGACGAATCACAGGCCGTCGCCCCCCTTTCCGATGAAGGAACGCCGCACCCGCTCATCAGCGCCAACAACAGGCAGACCGTCAAGCGGAACAAACCGAAGGATGATCGTTTGCTATCGAAGAACATAGCACTCCTTAGCATCGGGGGCATTCTCGCTTGCCGGATGCCGTCCTCCATGAACGGCACAAGATGAGATGCTCGCAGTCTATCGGCCGATTTCTTCAACCTCAAGCGCTTTTTTTGTGCGCGTCTAGCCGCGCGGTCCCCGCTCCCAGGGGAGGAGGCAAACCCGGCACCAGCCAGCCGCCCTCATCGAACTCGTTCGATAGCGCCAAGGTTCGGCCGCCAGCGCCTGTTGCGCCTCTTTGCCCGGATCGGGGCTAGGCGCCCGCGTCCGCGTCGTGTCATATCCCGGATAAAGGGTCGGATCGGAAAGACGGGCCGCGTCCGACAACGCTCCGTACCATGCGTCCCACCGGATCGCTCCGACCAATGGACGGGCGCGCCTCGACACAAGAGCCCGGAACCAGACCTCGGCGATCTTCGATAACCCCACCTCGTTCGGATGGACGCCGTCTTCCGAAAGGTCCTCCGGCGTCAGCGCCGTATACATATCCACATAGCGGACCCGGTGCCCTTCGTTCTGAAGTTTTGTTATCAGGGCTGGAAGCGAGGCGTTGTAAGCAGCCACCTGCTCCCAGCCGCGCCGCGGCTTTTTTTGCGGCGTAATGCTGGCGACGAACAGGTCGCCTGTGAAATGTTCGCAGACGGTCCTGATCAAAAGATCCCGCTCATTCGCGTTAAAGCCGTTTGCGCCGGACATGAGCAGAACGACGTTCGGCTTGTTGCGCGCCAACGCCTCGACGATTCCCGGAACGCGGATCTCCTTGACTCCCTTGGCCTCCAATATTTCTTTGGGCGTCGGCACGACGCCCCCTTCCCTGATGGCCTTATTGCTGAAGCCGGCCAGGCCATGGTGCCGCGGCGAAAAGCTGGGGTCGACAATGCCGTCGGCCCCGTACGCCCAATAGTCCAATTCACCCACAAACTCGAACGGAACGCCTGCCGCCCGCAGCCGATCCTGAAGCGGTTTCCGCCAACCTCCCCCCAAAGGACTGGGCCGCTTCTCGACACCCAGATAGGTGCCCCGGGTGATCGAATCGCCCACCGGCATGATGCGAAGAGGCACGACGTGTTCCTGCGGCTGACCGACCGCCATCAGGCCCCAAGGCAACGAGGCTGCCACGAGCCAAGCCGATCCGATTAAAAACGCCCGTTTTCTCATGCCGTCTCCTGGCCGTTACTCATTCGTCTTTGTCTTCGTCGTCTTTGGGCTCAGCTCGCTCAGTTTGAAACGCGCGCTGACGACCGAATGGCGGCGCGCATCGTCCCAATATTTGATATAGGTGGTCGCGATAACCGTGCCATCCGGCAACACCTCCATGCCCGGATAGCCGCAGTCCCACTTCGCGTAGCTGTGCAGCAGCTTGACGCGGCACTGACCGGGCCGTCCGTTGCGGATGTCGTCGTAGGTGCCGACCCACGCCACGAAGTGCCCGTAGGTCGAACTGCCGAGTGCGCGGTCGCGGAAGGCGATCACCCAGCGCCCGTCCGGCGCCTGCACGCCCTCGTGGCGGTCGCCGGTCAGCCCCCACGGGGTGTCGACCGGCTCGCTCCACGTCTTGCCTTCGTCGCGGCTGAAGCACATCATGCTGCGCCCTTCATGGAAGTTCTCGCGCATGAGGCAGCAGAGCTCTCCGCCATCCGGCGAGCGCAGCACGAAAGGCTCGCAGAGGTCTTTGCCCTCCTTCGCCGCGATCACCTTGGGCTCACCCCACGTGAGCCCGCCGTCCGCCGATACGACCATGAAGACGCTCTGTCCGACTTTCTCGCCCTTTGATCCGCGGCCGTTCTCGACGCCCACCTGGCCGAAAGCGGCGGTCGTGCCGTCTTTCAGCCGGACCAGGCCCGTGAAGGGCATGCCTACGCGCTTGAGGGGCAGGGACGGCAGCTCGCGCCAGCTGCGGCCGTCGTCTTCGCTCACCATGCGTCCGACTCCCTGCTTGTTCGTGAAAATCATCAGCCGCGCCCGGCCGTCCGGCGCGGCGATGCGATAGATGGCGGGGCAGTTGCGGTGCGTCGTGTAACATGCGGGGAACCGGTCGTCGATCCGCGTCCATGTCTTTCCGCCGTCGTCGCTGCGCGCCGCCGGACCGCACGCGCCGCCGTGCTCCAGCGTCCAGACCGCGAAGAGCGTCCGGCCGTCCGGCATCAGCACCGTGGTCGGATGGCCCTGGTAAATATTCGTCGTGCCCGCCGCGATCACGGTCTGCCACCGCCTCCGGCCGGAAATGTCGGCAAGCGGCAGTTCGTCGTGGAAAACGGGCTTCGCATCGACCGGCACGCCACCGTCGGGCGTTCTCCGCGCCAGCGCCGCGACCGCGCGCGGCGTCAGCAGCCCGTCGTAAAGGCGGAGATCCGCCAACGCGCCCTGAAACGGCCGCGAACCGCCCGGCGCGTTTCCGAACGCGGCCTTTCCGCCGCGAAAAACCGCCGGCAGGGGTTTCGGAGCAAGGGTGGCTTTCAGCAACCGTCCGTTCACATAGAAGGTCGGCGCGGCGCACGCGCCGCCCGGACACGCCACCGCCACGTGCGCCCAACGCCCGGTGGAAACGGCCTCCGACATGCTCCACGCCGACACGCCGCCGCCGACTTGCGCGCCGAACGTGAGGCCCGCCAGCGGACTTCCGCCCTGAGGACCCGTCAAATGAAAATAGAAGCCCGGCGTCTCGACGATGCGCGGATACGGCTTGTCGCCTTGACCGGTTCCGTCCATCTTAACCCATCCGGCCACCGTCAGGTTGGAGAAGGCGGGCGTTTCAAAAACGGCCACGTCTTCTCTCGCGCCGGAGAAACAGGCCGACCGGCCCGCCGCAGCCGCCACTTGACGCACGCCGCCTCGGAAGTGCGGCTGACACTCGGCAGCGCCTCCCGGTTTAAGCGGCAGCCACGCGACCGCAGGTGACGTCGACGTCGAAACACATCCGACAACCGCCAATGCAGCCCCGCCCCCAACGATGAAAAGCTTTTTGATGCGCATAGTTTTTCCTTTATTTGAGCAAGATGGCCGTACCGCATGGATTAACGACAACCGTGACCACTTCCGAATACGAAACTCGCTCGCCGTCTGTCGTCTCAAGTTGCAACCCGAATGTTCCAACCTTTAGAAGAGAGATCGTTGTGATCAAACTCGTCTCGTCGGCTATGTGGATTCCGGCGGCATTTCCAGAGACGATCCGCCAACGGCCCGAGAGCGGCACGCCAGCCGGCAATCCGTCATCGTAAACAACGGCCTCCAACGGTTTGCTCGCACCCTGATTCCCAATGAGGACCTCCGCAACCAACTCCGTCAACGGTCCGCGGTTGACCCGCACCGGATCAGCGGCAAGCGCGGCAATCTCCGCCTCCGCGAGTTTGCGGTTGTAAATCCGCACCTCATCCATAACCCCGGGGAAGACGCGGGAATAGTAACCGCCGCTGACCGTGTTCGTGACGGGGCCCTGCGGTCCGCCGGACGTTTGCGTCATCCCTCCCAAACGAATATTTTGTGCGACTACGCGTCCGGCGTTCTTCCCGCTTGAAGCGGACTTTGTCTGCTTGGCGCCGTCGATGTAGAGTTCGAGCTCGTCCCCTGTCGCGCGCGCGAAAGACGCGTAAACGTGCATCCAGCGGTTTTTCGGCGAGGGGGATGGGCTCGGGAAGGTGTAGGTCATGGCCGCCCCGCCCGTGCCCTGCTGAAAGAGAATGAAACCGGGAGAGGCGTTCTGGCAGCCGTAATAAAGGCCGAGGGTATAGTTGACGTCGACCAACGCGGCGTTGGCCGAGACGTTGGTGTCTGACGTGTCGTGGTACATCCAGAAGCTGAACGCGAGGTGCGTGACATTGGTCGGCGCACCGCTCGCCGGTCCGCTTTCGGGCAGCGTCTGCAACGTGTCCGAGTAGCCGGCGGCCGCATACGAACGGACCCCGTAACCGGCGATGCCCGCCTCGTAGCGCGGGACCGTCATCGCCGTCGACCCGCCGATGACCTCTTTGTTATAGGGCGCGCTGTTCACGGGATAATAGCGGACGAGGCCGTTGGTCAGGCTCGCGGCACCGTTCCCGGTGACCGTCACCTCCACGTCTGCAGACGCGGCGGCCGCGCCGTCGTCCGCCGTGCACCTCAGCACATAACGGCCCTCCGACAGGAAGGTCGCCTCTGTCGCGTTGGCGAAGGGCGGATCGAAATAGACGCCCCCCGGCCCGCTGACCTTTGTCCACGCGACGCGCGTTGCGCCCAACACACCGTCGGTGTCGGCGACCGCCGCCGTCAGCGGCAGCGTCGCGGGCAGGGCGACCGATGCCGTCGCGTCAAGCGTGACGGTCGGGGCCGAATTCTCCGCAGGCACCGCCACGCGCGTCACGGTCACCTCGTCGCTTGCGGCATACGCCGAATTGGTCGCAGTCAACCGGAAGACGTAGTCGCCGATGACCGGCAAAGCCGCCCGCGTGAGCACGCTCGCCGGCGTTTCGATCACCGCCGCCTCGCCCCCCTCGGGAGCCGAAACGAGCGACCACCCCACCAGGGCGTCGAAACCGAGGCGCAACGCGCTGTCGCTCGAGTCATCGATCCACCCCTGAAGGCTCACCGTCTCCGCCGAGGTGGTAAAATCCGAGCCTGCGGAGAGCGGCGGAAGGCTCAGAAAAATCGCCTTCACCTGCGCCTCGGAAAGCGCCCCGTCGTAGAAGCGGAAATCGTCGAAATCGCCCATGAAGGGACGGACGCTATTTTGCGACATGTTCCCATAGTACAGCGTGTACCCGGCATCCCAAACCAACTTGCCGGCCACCCGCTCGACACCAGTCGCCGCCTTCCGTCCGTTCACGTAGAATTCGGGGACGCTGGCGAAATCATTGCTCGTCGCGTTGTAGACCATGCGGTTCACCACCGCATAATGGGCCCAGACGCCGGTGTCCGGACGAATCGCATATGCCTGTGATGCGGCATGGCCATAGCCTTGGAAGGTCACGCCGTTATTGGCCGGGCTGAAGTGCATCATCAGATTGCCCGCATTGCCGTTGAAAATACGCGGATAATAATTGCCTGCGACGACGGGCGTTTCGGACGCCCGGTTCTGCCGGACCCAGCCCGCGAAAGACCAACTCGAAACGGCGGGACCGTTCGTGAAGAGGGAAAACGCGGAGGTGGTGCCGTTGAAATTCAGCGCGCCGCCGTCGACGCCGCCGGTCAATTGGCACCCATCGCCGAGCCGCAAATCGTAGCCGGATCCGGTGACATCGCGAACGAGGCGGACGCCGTTAGTCTCGACGATCTCCTCCATCGTCCAACGGCCCAGCAGGCGCGGCGTCTTGCCCGTCTCCATGCTTCGCAGCGCCTCCTGTTTGACCTGTGCGTCCGTCAGAGCCGCGCCATAGACCCGGACCTCATCCAGCACGCCGTAAATCGGGCGCGTATGATCGTAGCTCGACCCCAAGATCGTCGCGCCCGCCGCAGCCGTGTTGGTCACCGTGTAACTCGCCGACGTGGACATCAAAATGCCGTTCCGGTAAAACTTGCAGACCGCGTTGAACACGTTTGCCGCCTCGGTCTCCGTCTGCTCGTACACCCACGCCAGATGATTCCACTGTCCCCGAGAGAAGGCCGCGCCGTTCAAAAAAACGGGACGCCCGGTCACATAGGCCAGACACCCGTCCGTCGTCGTGTACAAATGGAGGTTCATCGTCGACAGGGAGGCGATCACATACGGATACGTTGTTTGTCCCTCCAACAGCGGCCCGTTCCCCTGCTCGCGGCAGAACAGCATCGAAACGGTACGGTTGCCCAGTGCCGGCGTGGTCAGCGTCGACCACGCGTTGGCCGTGCCGTCGAAATGCAGGCCGGAGCCCGCGATGCCGTTGGTCAGCCGGCACCCGTCCCCCAGCGTCAAATCCCGGCCGTTGCCGGAGGCGTCGGCGATTTTGCGTAGGCCATTGGCCAGGACGACCTCATCCATCCTGTACCACGCCGCCAGAGACTCGTCTTCCGCGATCAGCCGCTCCGCGCCGAGGCACGACAGAAAGGCCGCCGCCATCGCATTCATCAAATGCCTTGTGCTTGTCATCTGTTACCTCCCCTTCATTCAGTGTGACTACGTTACCACGCACCCATCAAGCAAGCGTTCAATATTTTACGATTCTTGTTTCTTGACCATCCCGCGCTTGTCACGTCTCCGTCCGAAGCGCTAACATATCCGCATGAGCAAGCCGGTCTGCACGCTGCCTTTCGAATATGTCGACACGCCCGAGCGGCGCGTGCTCAACCTTGAGCACGAAGGCCTTCCGTGCATTCCCGCCCTGGGCTACAGCCATTTCAAAAGCAGCAAGCCCAGCGTCTCCGAGCACATCCACCCCGGATGCCTTGAGGTGTCGCTCTGCATGCGCGGCTCCCTGATCTTCGAGTTCGGCGGCAACGCGCTCCACCTTCTTCCCGGCAACGTGCTGGTGACGCAGCCCGACGAATGGCACCGCCTGTCCACCAACCCGAAAGGGCTGGTGATGTATTGGATGTTCTTCCGTCTGGAACCGGAGAACCGGCCGGTCTTGCATCTGCCGCCGGCGGAATCCGATATCCTGAAGCAGACACTGCGCACGCTGCCGCGCCGCCTTTTCAAAGGAAGCGACCGCTTGCGGCTGGCCTTCCAGCGCCTCTTCAAGCTCCACATCGAACAGGCCCCCGGCGCGTTCCGCAGCCTCGCCATGAGGGGAGCCGTGCTCGACCTCCTGCTGGCGTTGATCGAAGCCGCGCAGGCGGAGCCCAGAAATCCGGGCGATCTCCGGATCGCGCGCATCATCGACACCATGCGCCAACACCCCGAACGCGAATATCCCATCGATCTTCTGACGCGTGACGCCGCCCTTTCCGAGAGCCGACTCAACACCCGTTTTAAACAGCTCACCGGACTGCCGCCCTACACCTTCCTGTTGGCGTGTCGGATGCGCGTCGCGCAACAGCGCCTGCGCGCGACCGACGAGCCCGTCACCGCGATCGCCCAGGCGCTCGGCTTCTCCTCTTCCCAGCATTTCGCCATGCAGTTCAAACGCGAGTTCGGCCTCACCCCCAGCGCCTGGCGCAGCGGACAAAGCGCCGTCACCCGGCCGGGTTCGCAGGAGGAGCGCGACGCCGTCCGCTGAACCTGACAGTATCCGGAAACGTTCAATCAACCGTTATGCGCAAAAACCGCCCCGCCCTGATCTTTTTCTGCACGCTGGCCCTCGCGACCTTTTCAGTCAGCGCCGACCCTGCGGCCGACGCCTACCGCGAAGCCCGCGCGCACTTGGTCGCGCACCGTTACGCTGAAGCCGCATTGCGTTTCGAGACGGCCACGGCCACAACCAACGCATCCGCCGCCGCCGCGGCTTGGTTCGGGCGCGGCGAAGCGCTCTACGGAATGGGAAAATGGGACGACGCCATCGCAGCCTACGCCACGCTGCTCAAACGTTATCCGACCAGTCCGTTCGCGCCCAACGCGCTCTGCGCGCGCGGCCACGCGGAGCAACAGTCCGGACGTCTGCCGCAGGCGCTGGCCACATTCACCACGTTTAGGGCCCAATACCCGACCAACGCGCTGTCGTCCTCCTGCGCAACCGCCATCGAAAAAATCACGCGTGCGATCGACGCGCAGACCAGGCAGCAGGCGCGCGCGGCGATCACCCAGGAATTAGCCGCCATCAACGCGCTGCTCCGCACGGAAAAATTCGCCGAGTCCAGCTCCGCCGCGGAGCGTTTCCTGCAGGCCCATCCTGGCCATCCGCAAACCGCTGAACTGCGTTATCTCATCGCCACCTGCGCGTATCGGTCGCGCGACTATTCCCGCGCCGCCGACGCCTACCGCGCATTTCTCGAAGGTCACCCGCAACACGCGCGGACGGCCGAGGCCCGCGGCCAACTGGGGGACAGCCTGTTCCGGGCAGAGCGTTTTGACGAGGCGCGCTCTTTCTACACAACGTTGAGGGAGGAAACCACCGATCCGCAAGAGGAGGCGCGGGCAACCCTTGCGCTCGGCGACTGCGATGCGGCCCAAAAGAAATGGGACGCGGCCGAACGCGCTTACCTCGGCGTCGAAGTCTTGCAGGGCTGCGATGCCCTACGCCCGGTCGCGCTCGAACGGCTCGCCGCGCTGTACGAAAAGATGGGACAGCCCGACAAAGCCCAGCGCACACGCGAAGACCTCCGCCGCCGCTATCCGAATTGAAAACCGCCATTGCGGCGCGGCTTCGGCATTCCAGAGGCCGACGGACATCCCGTGCAGGATCAATTGCGGCAGCCGGAACGCTCGCGAAAACTTTCTGCGCGCCGTTTCCGTTCGAGGTCCACGGGATTACGCATCACGAAGTTGGGCATGTCCTCTCGCGTGGTCTCGTAGAGAGCGCGCCGTCCCGCTTTGATCAAGGCCAACGCTTCCGCGTATTTCGGATCGGCCTTGTCAGAAAAAGCCGACAAGCAGGGGCTGAGCTCCGGGCGCGTGAAATTGACGCCCGTCGCCGCAACCGGCCCCACCCGCAACGGGCCTCCGCTGGATTTTACGGAGGGCCCTTTGCCGGTGAGCGCGTCCAGGCGATCCGTCTGCGCGAAGGTGAGCGGGCAGCGCCCGTAGGGATTGTCGGGGAAATTGGATGAATAGGCGCCATAGTAGGACGTGTTGAGGTCAATCCACGTGACGAGCCGGTCGACCGCCTCCTGCGGCACCTTCACGCCGTGATGGCCGGAGCGGACCACGTCCACAAGCCGGCTGCGGCACGCGCCCCAAGAATAGGGCGGCAACACTTCCGGGGGGCCGTCGTCCACGGGTTTGACCAGCTCCTTCTTTTGTCCCTCCTTGTCGGGATACCAGCGCAGCGGCGATCGGCTTCTGATCTCGACATACGACGTGTTGAAGACCATCCCATAATCGCCGCAGAGATTGAGCGCCTTCGCGCCTTCTTTGCCGTAGTCGTGACACTTCACGCAGTGCGCGTCGAAGACGGGCTGCACCTCCGTCAGATAGTTGAAATCGCGCTCCGGGCCGTACCAGGGCCGAAGCGGGCTCGGCGCCCGCTTCAAGGCGAGCGGACGCGCCCCGGTCTGCGGCGGCTGCGAGTCGTAGCGGTTCTCGTGACACCCCGTGCAGCCCGCGTGCTCGCCGGGCTGCAGCGACGTGCCGCTGCGCATGGACTGGACCATCATGCCGTCTTTGTCGAGCGCCTGAAAAAACACGAACCGATCCGCCGGCATCTCGAAATAGGCCGAGCCGTCCTCCTCCACCGGCACATCCCCCAAAATGCGCTTCGTGCTCGTGCAGTTGTAGTTGACAGCCGGATATTGGGACATGTCCATCCACCAGCTCGGCTGAGTCCAGAAACGCTTGGCGGGAGCCTCGATCACCCGCAACGTTTTGATCGCTCCGCGCGGAACGCGGTCCATGCCTGTTCCCCGATAGATGTCCGTCACGTAAAATGTCCCCGTCTTTTGCGACAGGTCGATCTGCTCGGGCATGACCGGCGGGCGCCAGCGCGACATCAGCGGCATCGGGTCGAAACAGCCGGGCCCGTCCGCGTGCAGGAAGGCCTCGGCTCCGTCGACGGCGTCCAGCAGAAAAAGGCCGGTCCGCTCGCTCCCCTGTTCGATCATGCGCACACAAAGCACGTGGCTTTCGTCCAGGGGAAACGGATCCTCATATTTAAGCGGAACGCCGCTGCCCGCGCGCCACTGCTGCCCGAACGTGTCGATGCGGCCTTCCATGGGGTGTTGCAAGGAGCGCCCATTCCCGTAGTCGGCCGTATAGGTCAAATACGGCGACAGATCGTTAGGCCAAGTGCGCAGCAACGGCTTCATGCCGTCGAGGCCCAGCCGCCGGTCGAGGATCACCAGCGCGCCCCACGGGCGCTCGTGGCACGACCCGAAGACGCACACGACGCGGTCGGCATGAAAGCCGCCGTCCGCCTTCGGCAGCGCCCGCGCGTCAAAAATCGCACCGGGCGACCAGGCGTTGTTGCCGTAAAAGAGCGCGGGGGTGCGCCCGTCAGGCGACATGGTCCACAGCCCGAACGAAGGGCCGTAGTGCCGGTCCACGTACTCCCAGCGGTCATAGATAATCCGGCCGTCCGCCAGCACCGAGGGGCGCGACTCGTAGAGCGTGTTGCGCCCGAGCTGGCGGATGTTCGTCCCGTCGGCATCCATCGCGAACAGATTGGCCTGCATGTGGCGGTTGCAACCGCAATATTTCGGGTCACGCGTCGATGAAAAGACGATGCGCCCGTCCGGAAGATAAGCCGGATCCATGTCCGCCGCATCGGCTTGAAACGTCAGCTGCTTCAGCCCCGATCCGTCGGCGTTGATCTCGAACAGATGGAAGTTCTCATCCCGTGTCTGCCGCATCGCGAACAGCAGCTTCGCGCCGTCGTAAGATACCTCCAAGTCGCGGATCAGGCCTTGGGGCCGCTCCAGCAGCGTCGCGGTCCTTCCTCCGTCCGCGACGTCGACCGTGCGGATCGCCGCGCCGAGAGGCACGATTTTTTCGCTCACCTCGCCCCGAACAAAGTCGGTTCCCGTGTTGTGGTGATCCTTCGGATATTGCGGTCGCATCACGTAGACAACCTTGTGCGCCCGTAAAACAGGATGACACGTTTCTGCCGCAACGGCCTGAAGCGGCACAGCGGCAAACGCCGCGCCACCCGCAAACGCTCCAACCGCCACCGCGATCGCTGTTTCAAACGTTCTGTTCATCCCCATCCTTCGGAGGCCCGCCCCCCATAACCACGCCCACGCGCGACACTTCTTCCAACGATCAAGCAACGGCTCCTGCGCGGCACGCACGCCGCCATGACGCCGGACACGTATGACTCCCTTCTGGACGACGCTACTCCACTTGCCATTCCTGCACGCCAGCCGACCAGTCTGGCTGAAGGAACGCTTCGATGCGCAGCGCGGTCGTGTTGACACGCTTGAACGTGACATCGTTGAACCGGTCGGGCGCGACGCCGTATTCCGATGCCGGCTCCACCGGCCGCCACGCCGCGCCGTCCTTGTAGAGCAGGCGCCACGACCGAGGCAGAGCGCAACCTCCGCCGGTCGGCCGGTCCGCGAACCAGTAAACACGCGCCTTGAAAACGGCCACGGAGGACGGGAAATCCATCTGCAGCCACTCGCTGCCGCCTTTGCGGTTCCACCATGAAAAGCGCGGCACATCGGCACAGGACTTTTCCGGCACCACACCGTCCGTCACGGCCTCAACGCTGTCGCTCGCACAACAGTGCGATGCGCTTTTCCGGCTGCGGCTGGCCAGCGTTTCAGGTCCGGTCCGCTTTGAACAGCGATATACGAACGCCCGATCTTGCGAGCGGCTGACGAAGCCCGGCATGTCCGCCTCGGGCGTCTCGTAGGCCTTTTTGCCCCCCTCCGCAATGGCCTTCAACATCGCCTGATAATCGGGGTCTGAGGTGTTTTTGAAGGCAAACTCCCGCGCGGGCAAGCCGCGTCCCCCTGCGCCCGGGTCCAGATGCGCGGTCAGCGCCGGGCTCCACTCCGGATGCGTCAGGTTGATCCACGACCACTGCTGCGGATCGGCCAGCCCGAGTTCGCCCTTGGCCTCGCCGTGGCAGGCCGCGCAACAGCGGTTGAACACCGGCGCGAACCCCTCGGTGAACCACGGCAGCAAGGCTTTGCTGTCCTTGTCAGCCCATTTGTCGCGGTTGGACTTGGCCTCCAGATGCGCGTAATCCGAGGTCGGATAATAGGGAATCATCGCGTCGATCCACTCGTACACGATACGCTTGTCGGCAGGGGGAATTACCCGCTTGCAGTGCGCCGCTTCGAGAAAGTCGGGCAGGCGGCTCGCCTGCGAGCCGCTGCCGAGCGATCTGAAGGGTACGACGATCCCGTAGAGCAGGTGGAGGCTCTGGACCATCGGTTTTTGTTCGGTGCGGCCGGTGTACCGTGCGCGCGACACCGTCTCCGAGCGCGTGCGGATCACCAGATGGTCATAGGACATGTTGAAGAAGCGCGTGTAGTCGCCCGTCAGCAACACGCCCTTGGGCGGATTCGTTCCCTGGTGGCAACGCACGCAATGGCGGTCGAGCACCGGCTGGACCACGCGGTTGTAATCCAGTACGCCCGCGTTCCCCCACGGGGGCAGCGCCAGCGGCGTCGGCTTACGCCGCGCGGCCAAGGGTGTTCCCGCAGGCGGCGACGCGGTCTGGCGGCTCTCGTGACACCCCGCGCAGCTCTGGGTTTCGCCGGGCATGAGCTGGAGCGCGGACGTCATGCGCTGCAGTTCGCGGCCCTCCGCATCGCAGGCCTGCAGATAGATCTCCTTCAGCGCGGGGGCCTCGAAATAGGCGGAACCGTCGGGTTCAACCGGGGCATATCCCCACACGCGTTTGGCGTAGTACGAGGAGGCGCCCATCAGCGGCCCCTGGTCCATCACGAAGTTCCACGTGCGGTTCACCGTCTTGGGCAACTGCTCCATGATGCGGATCGCCTTGACCTGGCCGCGCGCGACGCCGCTGCCCAACCCCCGATACACGTCCGAGACCATCAGACGCCCGAGCGGCACGTTGGTCGCCGCCGGCTGTCCGGGCGGCGCGGCCGGCAGGGCGAGCGTGGCGACCTCCCGCGGCTCCTCCGCCGTCACTTTGGCCGGCGCCGCGCGCGGCGCCAACGGCTGTGGGCCGAAGCAACTCGTGGCAGGATCGTCGTAGACCAAGCTCTGATTGCCCCGGTCGTCCAGCAGAACAATCCTGAAGCGTTTCAGCCCGCCGCCGCCGTACGCGGCCAGGTACCGGTCTTCATACACCGGCCAGGGATCGCGGTAGGCCCAGAACAGATCGCGGTCCAGAACCGCGGGAATTTCCCGCGTGATCCAGCGGAAGCCCGTGCCGCGCGGTGCCTCGGGCCCGTTGCGGTTCGTGACGAGGCCGATCGCGCCGTGGGGCGAATGGTGGTGCGGCGCGAAGGTGCAGACCGCCGCATAGCGCCCGGGAATCTCGCGCGCCTGGTAGAACGTGGCGGGATCGAGGACCGTGTTGCCGAACCAGAGCTGGAACTGGCGCCCGTCCGGATACTGCGTCCACAGGCTCTGGCGGTACGTCAGCGTCACGTCGACATACTCCCAGCGCGTGAAGATCAGGCGGCCATCCTGCAGGATACTGAGACCGAAATCCGAGAGCGTGTTGGCGCTGAGGTCGCGCGCATTGGCCCCGTCGCGGTCCATCACGTGCACGTGCGTCGAAGGCCCCGACTGGCACACGGTGTGATAGCCCGGCGTGCGGCTCGAAATGAAGGCGATTCGTCCGTCCGGCAACGGCACGGGGCTCACGTTGAAGTGCGGCCCATCGGTCAGTTGCCTGAGGTTCTTGCCGTCCGCGCCCAGCTCATAGATCTGCCAGCACTGCGCGCGGTTGCGGCGCATGGAGAACCAGATCGTCTTGGCGTCATAAGAAAGGGTGAGATCGAAGATCAGGGACTCCGCGTCTTCGAAAAGGATCCGCGCGGGCTGTTCGAGCGTGGCGGGGTTCCACGTCCGGATACTGCAGCCCCACTTGCCGTCGAGCGGTTCGCTTTGCCAGACGGCGTTGGGAACGGCCCCGGTGCGCAGGGGCGCTTGGGTGTAAAACAGGATCGGCGGAAGCCGTTTTTTTTCGCTGACAAAGAAAGCGTCCGACGCCTCGGCACCGCGCCGCAGCTCCGCCTTCAGCGCGTCGAGCGCGCCGGGGTCGTCCGCGTCGAAACGGACCGCGTCGGCGCGCGCCGCCACAGCCGCGGCGTGACGGCCGAGCGCGGCCAGGCGCGCCTGGTAGGCCTGCGTCTCCGGGGCGGGCGTCCAGTA